>CAXBID010000182.1:0-7538 GCA_963975495.1 uncultured Flavobacteriaceae bacterium
GAATATTTTTTTCATTTTATTTAGAATTTATTTAATGATGGTTAAATGTAATCTTTGGAGTTTTTTTTTGCAATGACAATCATCATCCCAATAGTTATTCAAATTGGAAATAATCTCAATAAAGTGGCATTGTTTTTTTGACATAATATTTAAACTGATATATATCATAGTTAAGCCATTTAGGTTCAAATAACTTTATGAAGTTAAAAGAGTGCTAATATTTTTTTAATTAACTTTTTAAAACATGAAAGTTCTTGTCTATAGTGCAAAGGAGTTTGATATTTCTTATTTAGAAAACGCCAATGGTAGAAGGCATAAGTTGACTTCTATAGACGAAGCATTATCATCTGAAACGGCTATAAAAGCGGTTGGTTTTAATGCTGTTTCTATATTCTCCGCAGATGACGCTTCAGATATCGTTATTGAAAAACTAAAAGACTTCGGAGTTAAATATATTACGCTAAGGTCTGTAGGGTATGACAATGTAAATTTAAAAGCAGCCAATAGATTGGGAATAAAAGTAGCTCATGTGCCAGCATATTCACCTTACGCAGTTGCAGAACATGCAGTAAGTTTATTATTAGCTATAAATAGAAATTTAATACAGTCTAATTTAAGGGTAAAACAGTTTAATTTTGATATTAATAATCTTATTGGTTTCGATTTAAATAAGAAAACCATTGGTATTATTGGTACAGGAAATATTGGAGCTGTTTTTGTAAAAATAATGCATGGTTTTGGTTGTAAATTACTAGCTTTCGATATTGAAAAAAATCAAAGACTAATAGATGATTTCAACATAGAATATGTACCATTAAAAACATTATGTAAAGAGTCAGATATTATTTCTTTACATGTGCCTTTAAATACCGAAACATACCATTTAATAAATAAGAAAGTGATAACTTTAATGAAAGAGAACGTTGTTTTAATCAATACGGCAAGAGGTGCTGTAATTAACACATTAGATGTTATAACTGCTTTAGAGAATAAAACCATTGCTGGCTTAGGAATGGATGTTTATGAACATGAAAGACTTGTGTTTTTTAAAGATTCCTCATTAGACATACCTAAAGACGACCTGCTTATAAAATTAAATGCTTTTCCCAATGTATTAATCACGGGGCATCATGCCTTTTTAACAGAAGAAGCACTTACAAATATAGCAGAAACCACCATTTATAATTTAGATTGTTGGGGCGAAAACAGTATTACAGAAAACGAATTAACTGTGGTTTAAAGTAAGTTTAGTTAATAGAGTGGTTGTAAATATCTTTTAAAATAACGGGTTTGCCCCGGCTGTCAACATCATTCAAATCATATCTAATCTTAATTTTTGTGCCAATGGGCGCATAGTAATATATAACCCAGGCATCGGCTTCTTTTGTGCCAATACAGCCGTTGGAATAGGCCTTGTTTAATGTTTCAGGATTTGTTGTAGGGTGAATTAATTGACCGTTTTTAATACCATTTATTTCTGTTTCCATAAAAGGGATTTGAGGTAATTTGGTCACTTTTTCATCATCTCTTTTGGTTACAAAATACTGGTGTCCGTTTACGGGGTTGTAATAATTTGGGTTTCGTACATAATTTACAATTTTCCCGTTACCGGTTATGGTTTTTAAATCCATTATTCTGTCAGCCATTTTAAGGTACTTCCTTTCGTTTCTACCAACCCGTATTGGAAACTCATATAACAACACAGAATCTTCAAGGATGCGAAGTTTGAATTCTGGGATGTTTACATCAATAATTGTTTTTTTGAATGACTTCAGAATTGTGCCAGCTAAAATAGAATCTGGTAAAATCAAATGTGAACCTTTTAATAATACAATCATTCTTTTTTGATCGTAAACAAAAGAATCTCTTGCTTTCATTCTATAATAATCGGTATTTTGAAGCGTGTCAATTACCCAAGGATTAGCTCTTACCAACAAATGTTCTGTTAATGAATAGGGGGTAAGTGAATTATATTTTTGAATAACAGAATCTAAAAACTGAAAGTATTCAGCAATCGTTATGTTTTTTTCAAGGACAATATTTGGTATTTTATGTTTGGTAATCAAAGCTTTGCTGCTATTGAAATTTATTGTAAAACCCTCAAAACCATCATCTTTCGGGCAGCAAAGCTTTAACGTAATTAATGAGATGATAAGCATAGAAATTATTTGAGCTAGTTTTACCATCTTTTTTCAGTTTAAACTATTAGTTTTTCAATACTTCTTTTAGAATTTCATTTTTATCCAGTTTTTTTGTGCAGAAAAACCAATCTTCACATTTTAATTCGCCATTTGATGTCATCCGCTCTTCGGCAACACCGCACGAACCAGCAGGAGAAATGATAACATCGTCTCCAGGATTCCAATCGGCAGGCGTTGCCACCGAGAATTTATCCGAGGTTTGCATAGCAATTAAAGCTCTGTAAATTTCATCAAAATTTCTGCCCAAGCTTAAGGGGTAATAAATAATGGCTCTAATCATGCCTTTTGGGCCTATAAAAAATACGGCCCTAACCGCTTGTGTTTTACTTTCGCCAGGTTGAATCATGCCATACTTTTTGGCAACTTCCATGGTAATATCCTCAATTAAAGGAAATTTGACCTCGATATGTTTCATACCATTGAATTCAATTTTTTCCTTAATGGTCCTTAACCAAGCGATATGGCTATATAAGCCATCAATGGATAGTCCTACCAGGTTGCAATTTGCTTTTTTAAATTTTTCTTCTAAAGCTGCAAATGTTATAAATTCCGAGGTGCAAACAGGCGTAAAGTCTGCCGGATGGCTAAACAGTATAACCCACTCTCCAGAATAATCTTCAGGAAAATTAATTTCACCCTGTGTTGTTGTTGCCACAAATTCTGGGGCTTTATCACCAATTCGAGGCATAGATACGTTTTGTTCTTGTATGGTTTCCATTTTATGTGTTTTTATATTGTTTATGTTTTTTTTCAAATAGATTAAATAAAAGTAAGCCGAATGGCTAAAAATTGAAATGATGTTGGTCAGTTTAGGAAAATTAATAAGCCTGTCATAAGTATGCTGAAGTTTTACTTAGAGCTATGTTTTTTTATGTTTTTAAATATTTTATGCCACATAACACTTTGAACTGATATATATCATTGAAAATTAAAATATTAGAAGCTAGATTTATAACTTAAATTTTAATTCAATACACTATGGTAACTATAGAAAAACATGGAATTCTTTTAGCACCAACAGAAAATGAGTTTGAAAATAATGGCGTATTTAACCCTGGTATTTATCAAGAAGGAAATACGGTGCATATATTGTACAGAGCTGTGCAAGATGGTAATTTTTCAACCATTGGCTATGCAAAAACCGATGGCCCCCTTAAGCTTATAGAGCGACATGAAAAACCGTTGATTACCATGGATTTTGAATATGAAAATCATGGTGTAGAAGATCCTAGAGTTATTAAAATTGAAGACACTTTCTATATTATTTACACAGCTTATGATGGCGTTAATTGCATGGGAGCGCTTGCAACATCCAAAGACCTAATTCATTTTAAAAAACATGGGATTATAACACCAAAAGTTACTTATCAAGAATATGAAGAATATGTAACCTTTTGTGATAGCTGCGGATTAAACCCAAAGTACCACCATTACTATAGGCTTTTTGCAGAAATAGGGTTAGTATCAGATGAAATGCGTTTGCTTAGAGATAAGGATGTAGTGCTGTTTCCTAAAAAGATAAATGGGAAATTTGCCATGTTACACCGTATATGGCCTGGGATCCAAATTGTTTATTTTGATGATTGGAAGGACTTAACCAAATCATTTTGGGAAGATTACCTTAAAAATCTAACGGATTATATTGTACTCGACCCAAAAGGCATTTTTGAGGTCAATTATATAGGTGCAGGTGGCCCTCCTATTGAAACTGAAGATGGCTGGTTATTAATATACCATGGTGTTCAGGAAACTACTAAAGGACGTACATACCACGCCAAAGCAGCACTCCTGCATCGAGATAAACCAGAAATTGAATTATCCAGATTAACATATCCTTTGTTTTCGCCTACTAAAAAATGGGAAAAGCATGGTATTGTAGATAATGTGGTGTTCCCAACGGGCCATGCGCTTTATGGAGACGACCTTTATGTGTATTATGGTGCAGCCGATAAATATACAGGCGTCGTAAAAATGAGCTTAAAAAATTTACTTTATGAATTAAGAAAACAAGTATAGCATATAAATAAAATGAAGTTTTTACAAAGAGGATTAAAAATGCTTATCGTTAGCTCTTACCCGCCAAGGGAATGCGGGCTAGCTACGTTTTCTAATGATATTGTAAATACAGTTTCTAGAATGTTTGGCGATACCATCCCTATTGAGGTTTGTGCGCTGCAAAATGATAATGCCCCATATAAATATGGCGATGAGGTTACCTATACTTTATCTACTTCTTTTTTGCAAGACTATCGGATTGTGGCAGAAAAAATTAATGAACGCCATGATATTGGACTGGTTTGCGTACAGCATGAATTTGGGCTTTTTGGTGGTACTTATGGCAATTATATATTGGCATTTCTTTTGGCCTTAAACAAACCCGTGATAACTGTTTTTCATACGGTTTTACCAAAACCTGATAACAAGAGAAAAAAGGTAGTTCAGGCTATTGCGAATCTTTCAGATAGAATTGTAGTGCTTACAAAAAAATCTCAAAGCCTTTTAATAGATGATTATGGGTATCAAAAACCAAAAACCACATTAATCCCTCATGGCACGCATACTGTACTTTGGAGCCAAAAGGAAATTTTAAAAAATAAATATTATTATTCAAATAAAATTGTACTATCCACTTTTGGTTTACTGAGTGAAAATAAAAGTATTGAAACCGTTTTATATGCACTACCAGAAATTGTTAAAAAACATCCCGCAGTTATTTATTTGGTAATCGGTAAAACACATCCTGAAGTAATAAAAAAAGAAGGTGAGCACTATAGAAATTCATTAATAGATATTGTTGAGCAATACAATCTGGAAAACAATGTCGTTTTTATAAATGAGTATTTGGATTTAGATCAGCTACTGGAATATTTAACACTTTCAGATATTTATTTGTTTACATCAAAAGACCCCAATCAAGCTGTAAGTGGTACGCTTGCTTATGCTATGGCTTGTGGTTGTTCCGTTATTGCAAACCCAATACCACATGCGGTAGAAATTCTTAATGGCAGTAAAGGTATTTTGCTCGATGATTTCAATAAACCTGAAGCGTTTCAAAATGCCATATTAAGATTAATTGAGAATAAAGAAGAACGTATTGCCATGGCAAAAACAGCGTTTTCTTCTACAAGAGCTACAGCTTGGGAAAACGTTGCCATTAATTATGGGTTGTTATTTGGTGAATTGACAAATAGAACTGAAGACTTAAGGTTTAATTTACCACCCATAAAAATAGACCATATTAAAAAACTTACCACAGATTTTGGAATTCTTCAATTCTCAAAATTCAGTCAACCAGATAAAACTTCAGGCTATACGCTAGATGATAATGCAAGGGCATTAATAAATATGGTTATGTACTTTAAATATTTTGAGGTGCCAGAAGCCTTAAAATTGGCAAATATTTATTTAAGTTTTATTGAAGGTATTCAGAGAGACGATGGGTGGTTTGATAATTATAAAAATTTCAACCAGCAATTAACTAAGCAAAATTTAGAAGTGAACCTTGAAGATGCTAACGGAAGGGCATTATGGAGCTTAGGGTATCTTATTGGGCATAAACAACTCATCGCACCAGCACTTGTTTTTAGAGCAGAAAAATGTTGGAGCAAAGCATTAAAAAGAATAAATAATATTAAATCGCCAAGAGCTATAGCCTATGCCATAAAGGGGCTTTATCATTATTATTTAGTAAATGAAGACAAAAAAACAGAAAAACTAATAAGGCATTTAGCAGACCTTTTGTTACAACATTATAATATAAATTCTGAAGATAATTGGTTTTGGTTTGAAGATTATATGACTTATGCAAACAATGTGCTTCCTGAAGCCATGATGTATAGCTATTTAGTAACAAATGAAAAGCAGTTTAAAAAGATAGCCGAAATTTCTTTTGATTTTCTATTGGCACTTTATTTTATGAAAGGCCAAATAAAGGTCATTTCAAATAAAGATTGGTTTAAAAAGAAAAATGAAAGAACATTTCATGGCGAGCAACCTATAGAAGTAGCTACCACCATTATTGCTTTAGATTTATTCTATGAAGTTACAGGAAAAACCAAATATAAAGACCAATTGGAACTCGCCTTTAGTTGGTTTATGGGTAATAATCATCTTAAACAAATTATGTACAATCCAGAAAACGGCGCATCTTATGATGGTCTGGAAGACACCAAAGTAAATATAAATCAGGGTGCTGAATCTAGCTTGTGTTTTTTCAAATCACAAATAATTATACATAAATATTCAAAACAAGAACCTACTTACAAAACCATAAAACTCTCCCAAAAGTTAAGTAGTTAGTAAAAGGGTTAATTTACTTTTTCGTTAAATAAATTTAGGTTAGTATTTAAATGAAGTATCATCATTGGATTCTGTAGATTTGAATCTTGCTAAAGGATGGTTAGCCAATATATTATCAGCAGTATTATAGCCTAATTTAAAAATAGCCTTGAGGTATTTTTTATCAAAAGTACCATACTTGCTTAATGTTTTTGGATAGATAACCAAATCACATTGATTAAATTTTGATTGGTCTTCTTTTACCTGTTTTAGTTTAAATGCGCGTTCTACCACATTATACGAGTGCCTTAAATCGTTAATAGTTACAGTATCTACGCCATTAACATACACGCCAATTATAATATCACAGGTGTCCTTTAATAATTCAACAGGAAAATTATTTAGCGCACCACCATCTATATAATAGGTACTCTTAATTTTTACGGGAGCAAACAACCCCGGAAAAGCCGCTGATGCCAATATGGGCTTTATCAATTGGCCTTTATCAAAAATTTCAAGCTTTCCGCTTAGGATGTTTGTAGCTGTTATTTTGAGGTCTTTTTTTAAAAAACTAAAATCATCTTTATCTAAGTAAGTTTTAAAGTTTGAATAGAATTTTTCAGCATCAATAAAACCAGGTTTGTTAAGCGCATATTTTTTTAAATCCAGAATTTGAATGTTCTTAAAAAACTCCAAAATTTTATCCCAACTATGGCCATAGGCATATAGTGCGCCCACAATAGCCCCAACACTACTGCCAGCAATATGATTTGGGAAAATACCATGCTCCTCTAAGGCTTTAATAGCACCAATATGGGCGACCCCTCTCATACCTCCGCCAGATAAAACCAAACCAATATTCATGATATCCATTTTGCGTAAAAATAAGGTTAAATGCTTGATCGTGTTATGATTATTATCATTTTAAAGGGTCAAAATATCTAACTGATAAATATCATTTTGAAAAGGGTGTTTACATAATACCTTTAAGATTGAATATTACTTAACTAGGGCTTGCTGATTTTCAGAGAGCTTTTAATTTATGATTTTGATATTTAT
>CAXBID010000183.1:0-7520 GCA_963975495.1 uncultured Flavobacteriaceae bacterium
TTCCTGCGGAAAATCCTCGCTAACAAAACCGCACTATTCTTATACCGACCGTTGGTAGTAATTCTTGATATTGCACTAGTGAAATTAAGTAAACAGTAAAAATAAAATGAAAAGAATAATATTTATTAGTATTATTTTAATTACGAATTTAGCATTAGGACAATTCAATACTGCGTTCAAACCAGCTAAAGTTTTTTTGAAATCAGGAGACACGATAAATGGAATTGTTAAGGTGGGAACAAAGATTAAATTTAAAACCCATCAAGACAGTAAAAAAATAACTAAATATACACCTGATGATATTTATGGGTTTGACTTATTAGTCAAACGCAAAATCATTAAATACAGATACCGATATTTGAAAGAAAAAGATAAATCAATCTTGTTATCACACGTTATTCACGGAAAAGTTAATTTATTTATTGATGAAATCCGGTTAAATGATGCTTATAATAGAAGAATCGATTTGAGTTATAAATTTTATGTTGGTCGTGATAATGACTCTTTAGCCACTTATATGTCAACCAATTTGGGTTCTTTTAAGGGACGGAAACCTGTCATGGAATATTTTAAAGATTGCACGTCGCTCTATGCCAAAATAGAAAGTGGTTTATTTAAAATAAGTGAGATGGACGAAATAGTGGAATATTATAACGAGAATTGTAATTCTGAATGAACTACTACCAACAACGTGTATAATTAATTGCTTTGGTCGTTGCCTACTTGGAAAATTCCTTCGGAATTTTCTCGCGTTCGTTTTTGTTTACTAAATTAGTTGCTTAAACACGCAACTAACCATACACAAACACGTTGTGTGCAACCTGAAAAAAAATTGAATGAATAACGAACAAACTGCAATAAGAACAACATATTTCAGTATAATTGGAAACACTTCTCTAGCTCTAATAAAAGGAATTGCAGGTGTTTTTGGCAATTCTTATGCATTAATTGCTGATGCGATTGAATCGACAACGGATATATTTGCTTCATTTTTGGTTTTATTAGGTTTTAAATATGCAAAAAGGCCAGCGGACGAAAACCATCCCTACGGACACGGAAAAATCGAACCATTAATAACATTTGGAGTCGTTGCTTTTCTCGTTGTTTCTGCCACAATAATTGCTTATGAAAGCATTCAAAATATTCAGACACCTCATAAAATTCCGAAATCTTGGACTTTAATTGTTTTGGGTCTAATAATAATTTGGAAAGAAATTTCATTTCAAATAGTAATTAAGAAAAGTAAACAAACCAATAGTTCATCTCTTAAAGCAGATGCTTGGCATCATAGAAGTGATGCAATAACTTCGGTAATGGCTTTTATCGGAATTTCAATAGCAATCATATTTGGACAAGGTTATGAAACGGCTGATGATTGGGCAGCCTTATTTGCTTCTGCATTTATTTTATATAACAGCTACTTAATTGTAAGACCTGCTTTAGGCGAAGTTATGGACGAACAACTTTATGACGACCTCATAATTAAAATTAGAGGAAAATCTACGGAAGTTCAAGGTGTTTTAGGAACAGAAAAATGTTTTATCCGAAAAGCTGGAATGCAATACCACGTAGATTTACACGTGATTGTTAATGGTGAAATTTCTGTAAAAGTTGGACACGATATTGCTCATAAATTAAAAGACCATTTGCGAAATGAAATACCAAATTTAGGTCACGTATTAATTCATATTGAACCAAATGAATAAAAAAAGGCAGCACACAACACAGTATATAAGCTATGGCTTGGTCTGTCCTCACTTGGAAAATCCTGCGGATTTTCCAAAGCCAGTTTTTATTTGGAATGGTCAGTGCCGAAACACGCCACATCTCATATACATCAACGTTGTGGTGCATTTAAGAAATGACGTACAAATTTGAAAATAAGGAACTTAAAATAAATGGAAAATCAATTGAGTTTGATGACCAAATAAAAGAAGTCATTGAATTTGACCGATTTTTAGTTGTGCGAACTGACTATTTTGAATCGACTACAAATGAAAATGTTTATGGTATAAATGCTGACGGAAAAATTGAATGGCAAATCGAAAAGCTAACAAAACTAACTCATAACGGAAAAGAATTTGACGGAATAACTGACCCATATACTGGAATTAAAAAACTGACTGACAAAACTTTGAGATTATTCAATTGGGACAGCACACATTTTGAGATTTATGCTCACACTGGCAAACTAAAAACTGACCCGATGGAATCCCGAATCGGGAAAAGACCTTGGTAAAAAAAGAACTGTGGAAGAATTATTAAAATATAAAACCGAATTCCCAAAAAAATGGTCTTTTCTCTGGTCACCAGAAGAAGCGGAACAAATTCCGAATGAACATAAAGACCAAATTCACTTTCTGAATGAAGAAGGAACTGAATTCGTTAAAAAATATCTGAACTCTTCCAAAATGATAGGACCGAATAACGAATCAGAATGGAGTCCGTTTTATAAAAATTATTTCAAACACACAAAATCAATTCCAATTAGAGACGATTCTGATAAAGACATTAAGAAATGGCTTTATGAATTAGGAATTCCATTTAAAAACTATGTGATAGTTGATTTAGATAGAAGTGGAAATTCGACATTAATGACTTGGAAAATGGTAATCAAATATTGGGAAGGACTTTTCTTTGTGGATGATATTGCTGTGTTTGACCAAAGCCTGAATTGGTGTTTGTATTTTTTCCACGAAGACTATCTCTATTTTGGAAAAGATAATACATTTGATAAAGAAGCGGAATACGAATAAACGCTTTGGATAAACGAATTGCGGAATAAAAAAACGACACCACAACAACGTATATAGCTCATAGCTAGTTAGTTGCTTAATCGAAGTTAAGGCATATTTGCTAGTCCGCCAAATTTTTTAATTTGGCTTATTGAGAAAAAAGATAATAAGAAAAATTAAAAAATTCGGCTCGTGCTTCATCCGAAAGTAATTTCATAATTTGCACGCTACGAGCCATATACAAAACCGTTGCCAGTAATTTGAACAACCATCGAACTGAATTGAATGACACCAACACCTGAACAAGAAAAAATATACAACTTTATAAAGTTTGACTCAAATCACGGAATTATAGATGCAGTTGCAGGTTCTGGAAAAACAACGACTATAATTGAGAGTATCGGATTTGTTGACAAAAACAAATCTTTACTTTTCTGTGCATTCAATAAAAGTATCAGAGATGAGATTCAAGATAGAGTTTCAAAAAAAGGTAACGATAATATTGTTGTCAAAAATTTACATCAACTTGGTTATGAAATCCTAAAATCAAACAATGAACTTCCTTATAATGTAAAACCTCGAAAATACAATGACTTAATAGCAAGGTCTGTTCAAAGTTACAATAAGAAACCCTTTTTTCGTTATTTAAAATTATATGACATAAGTCCTGAACCCGAAAATAGTTTTGAAAAAAGCCAACTGAATAATTATTTCAATTCTTTTAAAAATAAACTTCTCGATTCGGTTGACAAATTTAGATTAACATTAGAAAAAAACGATTTTTCAAAATTTAAAGAAATGGTAATTCATTTCAACATTATTGACCCAAGTAAAACAAACGAAAAAATACTTGATAAAGTTATTGATATACTTTTCAAAGGAACTGAACAACTTTTACAAGAAGGAAATAAAATTGCAAAAAGTCATAACTATATCGATTTAACAGATATGTTATACTTACCAAAAGTATTTGAACTTTATCCAATAAAAAAATATGATTTGCTTTTTGTGGACGAATGTCAAGACTTATCAAAGGCTCAACTTGCAGTTGCGTTAAAATATGTAAAAAAATCTGGTCGTGTAATTGCAGTTGGCGACCCTTGTCAATCAATATATGGTTTTACTGGAGCAGACATTGAATCTTTCAGTAGGTTTGAAAGTTTACTAAAAAATCATAATAAACTGACTTTATCTTTTTGCTTTAGATGTCCTAATAATGTTATTGAATATGCACAAAACTTCAGAGAAGATATTAAACCTTTTAAAGACAAAGATGGATTAATTGAAAAAATAGAATTTGACCAAGTAATCAAAACTGCCAAAGACGGAGATTTAGTAATCAGTCGCACAAAAGCACCTTTAACGACATTACTTTTTAGTTTACTTGAGAATAATCGAAAAGTCAATATTCACCAAGATGATGTAAAAGACTTATTTAACGAACTTCGGTTTTTATTTTCAAAACAAGAACTAAATACAAGAAACGTATTTAAAAATGGTTATGACTTCTTTGAAAAAGTCAAAGAACGTAACATCTATTTTGTTGAGAAAAAAGCAAATAAAATGGCAAACAATTCATCAAAAGAAGATTTCATTAAAGAAGAAACTGAATACATAGAAAGAAGAATTGGCTTTTTACAAAGACAGTCCTCAATTCATTTAGACGTATCTACTATGAACGAATTAGTCAAGCGTATTGAAGGATTAATAACAGAGAGTGAAGATGCAATTAAACTTTCAACTATACACAAATCCAAAGGACTTGAAAATAAGAGAGTATTTATTTTAGATTATGATAAACTACCAATGAAAAAGGATAATCATAAACCTTGGGAAACAGTTCAAGAAAATAATTTAAAATATGTTGCTTTAACAAGAGCAGAAGAATCCTTATTTTTAGTTAATGCAATTAAAGAAGATATAGAAACAGACGAAGGAAATTTATTTGATGAATTAGATGACATTTGGTAAAAAAACTACTGGCAACACCGTATATAATTTATTGCTAGTTCTAGCCTACTTACGAAAGTCCTCGCGGACTTTCTTGGTCATTAATTATTTACTAAATTAGTTGCTTAAACCACGCAACAAACCATATACAAACACGTTGCCCACAATTAAAGAAAAACCCGAACTGAATTGAAAAATCTGAACTTTGAAACGATATTAAAAGATGCGGAAAAATTCATCTTAACTGAAAACGATTCTTATATCCAAACTTATACCGAATTCATAAAATATTTTGATGAAATAAACGCTGGAGATATAAATGAACATAATTTAGTAATTGCAAGTCATTTCGTTTATGGTTGGATGCCAACAATAATCCACCTGAATTTGGAACAAAAAGACAAAGTTCTTTTTTTATTAAATGCTGTGAAAAGCGGACACATTTTGACAGTCAACGAAATCGAAATTTTAAAGAAAACAATAAATAATTCTTTAGTTGGACTTTCTAAACTTTTGCATTTTATCAATCCGAAAGATTATGCGATTTGGGACAGTCGAATTTTTAGATATTTAACAGAAAAGAAAAGTAGTTACGGAATTGATAGACCACAACTTTATCTTGACTATTTAAACGGAATTAAAAATATAGCGGAAAATAAAAATTACGGAAAGTTGCACGATTTGATTTCTCGAAATTTTGAATATGACATTTATCCAACAAGAGCAATTGAAATCACAATGTTTGAGACTGACCGAAATAGACAAAGCCGAATGAAAAAATAACTGTGGGCAACACCGTATATAATTTATTGCTAGTTCTAGCCTACTTACGAAAATCCTCGCGGATTTTCTATTCGGTTTTTATTTGCTAAATTACGTGCTAAACCACGCAACAAACCATATACAAACACGTTACCTGCAAGCTGAAAAACACCCTGAACCAAAATTGCGATTTTTTGAACTAAAAGCATAATTGATTGATTATAAACTGTTTTAGTTTTGAAGTATTAATAATTAAAACATTTATTATGAAAACAATCAAATTAATTTTAGTCCTAATTGTGTTTACTCTGAATTATACACAAGCACAAGAAAAAGAAAATCAAACAACAATTAAAAACAATGACATTATGAAAACTTATGTAATTGAACGCAATATTCCAGGAGCAGGAGAATTAACAGCTGAACAATTGAAAGGAATTTCGCAAACATCATGTTCCGTCTTGAAAGAAATGGGGCCAAAAATTGAATGGCAACACAGTTATGTTACTGGTGATAAAGTATATTGTGTTTACAAAGCAGAGAATAAAGAATTAATTGAAGAACATGCAAAAAAAGGTGGTTTTCCTGCAAACTCGGTAAGTGAAGTCAAAACAGTAATTAGTCCAGCAACAGCGGAACTTTAAAAATACTGCAAAACTTTTTTAAGAAGCTGTCAAAGTGTTAAAACAGACAGCTTCTTATTAAAAATAGTATATTACATAAAACATATTTCTCATGCCAATATATATGGATTTTCATGATTTGCCAGATGGTGTAACTGCTGCGCATGTAGCTGAAATGCATCAAGCAGATTTAAAAATTGAACATAAATACAACTGTCGTGGTTTAACCTATTGGTGTGATGAACGACGACAAACAGCATTTTGTTTAATTGAAGCACCAAATAAAGAAGCTATTAAAGAACTTCATGAAAAATCACATGGAGTTGTACCACAAAGAATAATAGAAGTGAATGATACTTTAGTTGAATCGTTTTTAGGTCGTATAGAAGACCCTGAAAAATCGCAGAATACTAAACTCAATATTATAAACGATCCGGCTTTTAGAACCTTAATGGTCGTTAAACTTAATAAAAACACATTAAGAACTAAAAATATTGAAACCTTACAGGCAGCCATTCGTGGCTATAGTAAATCGATTATCAATATTGTAAATATGAAAAAAGGGCGTGTAGTTAAGCAAGAATCAAATTCATTTTTAATGTCTTTTTCTTGTGTCACTAGTGCTGTTGAAAGTGCTATAAAAATCCAAGAATTGCATAATTGTGTTATTACACCAGATTTAGATTTCAAAATTGGCATAAGTGCAGGAATACCAGTTACTAACAAAGGAAGCATATTTGAAGACACCATTAAAAAAGCGGAATATTTGACCTATGTTACTAATGGGAACATAATATTAACACCAGAAGTTAAAGATTTATACGAAAGTGAAAATCAAAATAATCCAATTAATATTAAAGGCATTAAACCATTAAGCATTACAGAAATGGAATTTGTAATTCGCTTATTTGATTATACTGAAAGTGTTTGGACAAATTCGAATATAAGTGCCACAAATTTTAATAAAAATTTAGGTTTAAGTAAATCAAAACTGTATAGAACTATAATGCCAATTATTGGGAAGTCACCAAACAGTTTCATTAAGGAGTTTAGATTGAATAAAGCGCTTGAATTACTGGATAAACAAGCGTCAAACATCTCTGAAATCGCTTATCTAACAGGATTCAGTAGTCCAACTTACTTTTCGAAATGTTTTCATGAAGCTTACGGTATTTTACCTTCAAAATATAAGAAGTAACAATTAGCATTTGAAAAATTTACCAAAAATTATTTCCTTCGAATTTAACTAATGTGTGAGAAGAAATGCCAGCAGGTAACAACGTGTATAATTCATTGCTAGTTATAGCCTACTTACGAAAGTCCTCGCGGACTTTCTATCTGTGATTTATTTGCTAAATTTAGTGCTTAAACACGCAACGAAATCATACACAAGACCGTTGTGTGCAATTTGAGAAAAACATTATGCAAAGATTAATATTTCTACTTTTTA
>CAXBID010000184.1:0-7511 GCA_963975495.1 uncultured Flavobacteriaceae bacterium
TTAGAATGCTTCGCTTTATTTTTAGTGTTTTTATCACGTCCTGTTTTAGCCATAATTCCTCCCTAAATCCCTCCAAAGGAAGAACTTTTTTTTAAAGTTATATTAATTTATTTACTCTTTAATAAGCTATTTTGCTCCTCCATAAGGTCCGTAAGCTTAGAAAGTAATTCTATATCCTTTGGTGTTGCAACTGTTTTATCTTTGGAGTCCTGAGATCTATTTTTCAACCTATTCATAAACTTAACTACAATAAATACGGTAAACCCAATGATTAAAAAATCCAGTAAAGCTTCACCTAAAGCACCGTAACCAATAGCAACCTCATCAGTTATAATTGCTCCTGTTGCATCTGTTACAGCATCTCTTAACATAATACGCTTATGTGCAAAATTAACACCATCTGTAAGTAACGATAATGGTGGCAAAAACACTTTTTTCACAATAACATCAATCACCTTATTAAATGATGCTCCAATAATGATACCTATTGCCATATCCATCATATTACCTTTTACAGCAAATTCTTTAAATTCCTTAAATAGTTTCATACTCATTTATTTTTTCGAATTGCAAAGATATTAAGTTTATCTTTTTTAAGTTTTTAAATCAACTTTGTTTTTAGGAAGTTATTTTTGATGATTACCTCACTTAGCGATATTTTTAATTATTAGTTTAATTAATGATATTTATAATTATTAGCTTTAAAACTAATATTTATAATTATTAGCTTAAAAACTAATAATTTTGGTAATTCAAATAAAATTTCATAGTTTTGAATATCGATTTTTAATAAATTATGACTAGCGTAATAACAGGTGATATTATAAATTCTCAAAAAAGTTATCCAGAAAGGTGGTTAGAAGGGTTAAAGTCAATTTTAAACCATTATGGTACTACACCTTCACAATGGGAAATATATAGAGGTGACAGTTTCCAATTGGAAGTCCAACCAAAGCTTGCACTTGAGGCCTGCATTTTAATTAAAGCTACTATAAAACAATTTGAAGATATAGATGTTAGACTCGCTATTGGTTTGGGTGATAAAAATTATGATTCAGATAAAATCACGGAATCAAACGGAAGTGCGTTTGTAAATTCAGGCGAGTGTTTTGAAAATCTAAAAAAAACAACGCTGGCTATAAAATCATCTTTTGAAGCTTTTGACACACCTTTAAACATTATGCTAGATCTTGCACAATTAACTATAAATAATTGGTCTAGCACTTCTGCAAATCTTATAAAAATAGTATTGGAAAATCCTGATTTAAATCAAAATCAGATAGCAGAAATTCTGGAAAAAACTCAAGGCAACATCAGTCAAGGTCTTAAACGTGCCGGTTTTGATGAAATTCAAAAATTACTAAACTATTACAAAGCCCAAGTTAAAACCTTATGATTACACTTTTTATAAAACTAGCTTTAGCCCACTTTATTGGTGATTTTTTGTTGCAACCCCAAAAATGGGTACTGCATAAAGAAACCCATAAACACAAATCGAGGTTTTTATACTGGCATATTTTAGTACATTTATGTGCCTTGATATTGGTGCTGCAATTCAACTTTAAATACTGGTTAGGGATTTTGATGATTGTAGTTTCCCACTACATTATTGATGTTATAAAACTGTACTTAAAACCTAGAGTAAACAATAGATGGTTGTTTGGTTTTGATCAATTGGCACATTTTATAATCATCGCATGGGTTGTAAAAATTTATTATCCTTATGAGTTTAATGTGGATACTTTTTTTGAAGTTAAAACACTATTATTTGTAACAGGAATTTTAGGTGTCACCAAAGTGTCATCAATCATCATGAAAACAATTATATCTAAATGGGATTTAAAGGAATACACCGAAGAAGCCTCATTAGAAAACGCAGGTGCCTATATTGGGATGTTGGAACGCCTTTTTGTATTTGCTTTCATCATTACTAACCATTGGGAAGGTGTTGGCTTTTTAATTGCAGCAAAATCGGTGTTTCGGTTTGGAGATTTATCAAAGGCTAAAGACCGAAAACTTACCGAATATATTTTAATCGGAACGCTTTTAAGCTTCGGTTTGGGTATTATTTTCGGATTGGGTTATGAATATATTTTGGCGTTAATTGAAAAATAAAATAATTTTAGCGTTACCCTAAAAAGGGTCGGGCTATCCACTATATCTTTTGTTTTTGTCATTCCTGCGAAGGCAGGAATCCATTTATAAATAATTTGCTTCTCTAAAAAGTTTCTTCCTCATTAACTAAAAAAACAAAAGGATGCCGTTTCTATCCCTAACGCGGGCTTGCCGTAAGGTTGTTTTCTCTAAACAAAGTGTGGGTACATGGCAAAAGTTAAAAATATAAATATTTCAGACCCTTCAGGTTTTTAAAACCTGAAGGGTCTTGATTTCATTACACTTAATTAAAAATTAATTATTAAGAACGGTAATAATTGACTCATAAAACCTAGGCGTTTTACCCCAAGAATAAAACCCTCTTTCTTTCCATGAAATAGAATCTTGAATATTTTTTGGGATAATTTTTAAAGCACTATCATGCAGATATAATTTTATATTGGCATCTTCAATAAAAGCAATATATAAGTCTTTATCTATGTATTTCTTATCTATGGTAAACCTTCCCTTTAATTGAACTTTAATCATTTCACCATTAGAAATATGAACAGAAATAAAATCGGCTCCTTGCCAATCATCATTTAAACGCATTGAATTAAATCCATAATTTGCCAAAGCTGATGCTACTTTATGAAAATTATAATTCTCTTTCTGTCTTGAATTTAATTTAGAATATTCAATTTTAGAGAACTGTTTAGTAAATATCATATAGACAGGTATTACTTCTTATAAAACTTAGCATAACCACGATAACCAAAAAATCCTATAATAGCTACAATAGCAAAAGCAATACCTATAAATTTAACACTCACAATTTGGTCGCCACTTGCGTAACTATGCAATCCTGCTAAGTAGAAATTCACGCCAAAATAGGTCATCATTATACTTGCAAAAGCTACAATAGACAGCAAGTTAAACAGCCATCGGCCTCTTAATCCTGGAATTAATCGTGTGTGCAACACAAAAGCATAAACCATAATACTTATTAATGCCCAGGTTTCTTTTGGGTCCCAACCCCAATAGCGCCCCCAACTTTCATTGGCCCACATACCGCCTAAAAAGTTTCCGATGGTAAGCATAACCAAACCAACGGTAAGTGCCATTTCTGTTATTATAGTAAGCTCTTTTATATTTAAATCCATTTTTAACTTATTCTTTTTAGTTGTAAAAGCCATTAAAAATAAAGATACTACCCCTAAAATCATTCCCAAGGTAAATGGCCCATAACTTGCTACAATTACCGCCACGTGAATCATGAGCCAATAACTATTCAATACAGGTTGTAGGTTTGCAATGGCAGGATCCATCCAATTCCAATGCGCAATCATTAAAATCATAGCTGTTACAAAAGCGGTTGAAGCAATGGTTAAATCACTTTTTCTTCCAAAAGCTAATCCAAAAAACATAGTTGCCCATGCTACATAAATCATGGACTCGTAAGCATCACTCCAGGGCGCATGTCCAGAAATATACCAACGCACAATCAAGCCAGCGGTATGTAGCACAAACAACCCAACTATAATCCATTTAAATACAGTAACAGATATATTTAAGGCCTTACTTTTATCATTAAAAATTTGAAAAATTAATAAAACAAATAACAACGTACCTGCATATAAATACCAACTAAAAAGCTTTTTAAAGATGTCGTATTTATTGTAAAGCACTTCGGTATGTACTTTATCATCACTTAACATAACATCGCTACCGTATTTGTGCTGTGTTTTTTTAAATGCATTTAAAAGCTTAGAGGCTTGAGAAAAATCGCCAGTTTGTTTCGCTTGGTTTAATGTGTACAAATACACTCCAAAACCGTTTTTTATAAAATTGGCATAAAGTGAATCTTGAATTTGAATTTTATTCTTTCTATAATCAAAAGTTGAAATCCATTTATTATTATCATCATTTGGTATAGGAAATATTTTTAACGACATGCCTTCAACTGCATTAAACAATAAATTAACACGTTGGTCGGCTTCTTTAAACTCTTTCTGAAAACCATTTGGCACTTGGGCTTTATAAGCTTCTTCCAAATATGGTGCTAATTTGTATTCGCCCCTATTATTAAAAAAATCTGCAAGCGTAGCGTATTTATCTTCTTTATGAACTCCGATAAGGCTCCGTATGGAGTCCGCTTTTTTCTTGGCCAGATAAATAATGGGGACATTGTACCAAAGTTGCTGGCTTTCTTGAATGGATAAAAACACCTGATTGGCATCAAACCCTTCATAAGTATCACTTTTACTTAATTTACGAAGCATTTCTGAAGCATAGGTATTTACTGGCATCATCCGCCCACCAAGGTCCTGAATTACCAAATGTCCAAATTCATCAGCATGTGCCTTGGGCGTAATATTGGCTTTTAATACAGAATCAATTTGTGATTTATTAGGTTTTAAATGGTCATGACCATCGTTTGCTGAATGTTGCTCTTGAGAAAACGTATTCAAACCAAAACAAAGTAATAAGACTGCAAATAATTTCGCTTTTTTCGCTTTAATCTTTTCAAGCTGACGTTTTAAATCGCCGAAACGAGACCCTTTTACAAAAAGAATAAGCATTAAACCTAAATACAATAAAATATAACCGATGTAAGTAATTAAGGTGCCCCAATAATCATGGTTTACAGATAGAATGGAGCCTTTTTCATCGGGATCAAAACTCGATTGGAAAAAGCGATAACCGCGATGATCTAAAATATTATTCATAAATATTTTATAATCATAGTTGCCTTCTTGCTCATCTATAACAGTAACTTCACTTGAATAAGCTGAATATCCTTTTTCTGTTCCCGGATAACGTTCTGCTTCAAAATCATTTAACTTAATGGAGAATGGCAATTCTAAAACTTTTGAGCCGTATTTAAAAGCAAAATCCAATCCGCCTACTTCAACTTCTTTAAATGCATTATTTATGCCCTTGCCACCTAATAATCCAACGGTTTTGGTTTCTCCGCCTGTAGTTATTTTTAATTTTAGTCCATCGGAATCATTCTTTAGTATTCTGGATTTTTGAACAATATCAAAAACACCTTTAACAACTGGCTTTGGAAATACCACTTGTATATTCCCTTCAATGTTGTAAAGTGAACGCAACGCTAAAGGTTGAATACTATCCTTTTCCAACTTGCCTCTAGCTTGGGTAGCCATAGTCGTATACTCACCTTCAAAAGGAGATTTAATACTAAGCGAATCGCCTTGGAATGTAATATTTATGGCACCAGGTGTTGGTTTATTAAGCGCAAATAATACATTATGTATGCTTTGTACTTCGCCAACTTTTAAAAAGTGATTATGTGCACCACTTCCTCCGCCTTCAACCATTTTTAGGTATTCCTCACCATTTTCGTCAGGTATAATATCTTCTTCCGCGCCAGCAATAAAGTTTTCTAGTTCAATGGTTATAGGTTTATTATTATAATCGGTTTCAATTTTAAAATCGTTGTCCAATCGTGCTGAAAAATCAACTTCACTTTCTAAAATTCGTCTTTGTGCTACACCATTAACAACATAATCACCATCAATAAAAGTAGTTACATAGGTTTTTTGAGAATAAAAAGTGTTTTCAGTTTCACCTTCACGAATAGCCATCATACCTTCAAAGCTTACATATCTTGTAATAAATGCTCCTAATAGAATAAAAATAAATGCCAAATGAAAGGTTAAGGTAGCCCACTTTTCCTTTTTATAAAGTCGGAACCTGAAAATATTTCCTGTAAAATTGATTACAAAAAACACCATGATAGCTTCAAACCACCACGCATTATAAATTAGAGTTCTGGTGTAAGGTGTTGGCGATGTTTCTTGTCCTGCATCTAAAAATGTACCCGTTGCCATAGCAGCAGCAAAGGCGATAAACAAAAAAGCAGTAAGGCGTGTGGAAAAGAGAATTTTAGCGAGTTTTTCTTGCATAATAATTGCCCGTTTAAAGGTTGTGCAAATTTAAGGATTAAAGTTTATTTTTGAATGTTAAAGTTTAATTAAAAAACGAAAGATAGAAGACCAATGACGCATGATTATAATACCCCTTGTTAACATTTTATCGCTAAGGCGCAAAGTTATTGGGGCTGCTAACTGAGACTGATGACTGCGACTGAATACTGAGACTGAGACTGAGACTGATTACTGAATACTGCCTACTGACTCCTAGCTTCAAAAATTTTCAGATACAAAAATGTTCCCATTTTTCTCGCACGTCGTTTTGCGTTTTCAGCATAATCGCCTTCAAAAAGTTCGTCTATAGTTTGAAACCAAAGATTTAACCACAAACCAAAATGCAGTTCTGTAATGCTGTTATTATTTTCTTTATCCACTTTTACATGAGCTTCTAATGGATTTCCTAAATATTTCTCCTTTAACTTTCTACCCATAAAAAGACTTGATTCCCAAAACGTAGTTAACCGTTCTAAATGCGCATCCCAATCTGTTATAACATCGTTAAAAAAAGGGCCTAAAACAGCATCTTTTCTAACCTTTTTATAAAAGGAAGACACTAATAAAAACACATCATCCCTGGTTTCAATATCTTTTTTAATCATAGTAAACAAATTTAAACTATTTATTTCGCGCAAAGACGCAAAGTCGCAAAGATTTAAAGGGGTGGATTGAAGTTTAAATATCATTAGTGTCCGATTAAAGAATCAAGACCGCTTAGCTATTAGCCCCGAAATTTCTGGGAAGAGCATAGACTTGATTGTAACTAATTGATAAATAGTAAACCTTAAATTCAAAATATTCTAAAAAATAAAATTTTTCTCCCGAGCTATCGGGACGTAATAAGCAAGCCCTTTTTTTTATAAACTTAGAAAACCCTGTGTTCGCAAAGGTTTTCTTTAAATGAATTATTTTTAATCGGACAACAATATTTAAATATTTAAAAAATCATAATTCGTAATTCGTAATTCGTTAGTATTTTAGCACTATGATTTCAGTAATAATTCTTGGTGCCGGTAATGTGGCAACACATTTTTTTAAAGCTTTTAGTGAAGCTGAAAATGTTTCTGTAATTCAGTGGTTTGACAGAACTTTAAAATCTATTGATGCCTACAAAAATGTTGTTGATATTACGGATGATTTATCAAAACTGAAAGACGCTGATATTTACATTTTAGCGGTTAGCGATGATGCCATTTCACAATTATCATCACAACTCCCTTTTGAAAATAAATTGGTTGTACATACTTCTGGGAGTGTAGGTATTTACGATTTAGACAAAAAACACAAAAGAGGTGTTTTATATCCTTTGCAAACCTTTAGTAAAAATGCTAAAATGGATTTTGCCAATGTGCCTATTTGTATTGAAACCATAGATAAAAAATGCTATCCTCTTCTGAGAAAACTAATCCTGAGTATAGGGAGTCCAACAAAAAGGATTAATAGCGACCAAAGGCACGTATT
>CAXBID010000185.1:0-7406 GCA_963975495.1 uncultured Flavobacteriaceae bacterium
GATTTTCCGAAGGAAAATCAGACGTAGCAAACGTGCAACGACCTTTTGATTTAGCCCAACACCAGCAATTTTTTATATACGGTGTTGGCAAATCGTTATTTTTATTCAATTACTTTTTCAAAATTCAGTTTATTCTCCCAACAATATCCAAATTCAGATTCACAGTTTAATTTGAATCCGCTTTTTGATATTTCTCCACTATATTTTAATTGACCTTTTGAAATTCCACTTGTTGAATCTTTTTCTAAATCTCTCTTGCGTTTTATGATTTTCATTCGAGTAGTTTCATAAAGTTCTCTCGTTCCAATCTCAAAACTAATTTTGTTTTTATCCATTTTCAGACTTTCTATTTCATTTCCATAAAAGAAAATTCCGTGTCCGCCACTATCTTCAGTTCCATAATAAATTCCGTTATATTTTCCATTCAGAGTGTCAATTACGATATAATGATTTTCGGATTGTTCAGGTGTTTTGTATTCGTAAATTCCGATTAAATCAGAGTTCAGATTTTTAGAGTCAGTTTTTAATTCCGATGTTTTTTTGTCAGAATTACAACTTATAAAACTCAAGATTAAAATCAGTATCGTAATTTTCTTCATAATGTTTGCCAACTCGTTATATATGGAATAAAAATACACATTATCCTTCAATTATTTCGGGATAATAGGAATTTTTATTCCTGTTTTCGGTTTTTTTTTAATAGTTCAATAGCATTATCTAACGGACTTATTATCCCCTTTAAACTCTTTTTCAAAATAATCTAAATACAAAATATCATTTAAACGGTCAATTTCATGCTGAAAAATAACTGATGTAAATCCTTCGCCCTTACAACGACGTTCTTAACTATTCGCTATCGCACCTATTTCTTCAATAAACTTATCGGCCAACCTATTAGCTTCTTGTTGCGACTTTGCTTCAGTATAAACTCTGATAATAGGCTCTGTATTACTTTTACGTAAGTGTACCCAACTTTCTGGAAAATCAATCTTCACACCGTCTATGGTTGTTAATTGCTCGTTTTGGTAACGGTTTTCAATGGCTTTTAAAATACCATCAACATCCAAATCTGGTGTTAGCTCGATCTTCTTTTTACTCATAAAGTAATTTGGATAGGTTTTTCTAAGCGCACTAACACTTATATTTTTATCGGCCAATAAACTTAAAAACAAAGCAACACCAACAAGGGCATCACGACCGTAATGTGAAGGTGGATAAATGATACCGCCATTACCTTCACCACCAATAACCACTTTGTTCTTTTTCATTAAGTTAACCACATTCACTTCGCCAACGGCACTAGCCTCGTATGTTCCGCCATGTTTTTCGGTAACATCGCGTAAGGCTCTTGTAGAGCTCATATTACTTACCGTATTTCCTGGGGTCATGCTCAACACATAATCGGCACAGGCTACCAAAGTGTATTCTTCACCAAACATCTCACCATTCTCATCCATAAAAGCCAAACGGTCCACATCTGGGTCTACCACAATTCCAAAATCGGCTTTATGCTTTTTAACGGCTTCTGATAAATCTCCTAAATGCTCTTTTAATGGCTCTGGGTTGTGTGGGAAATGGCCGTTAGGTTCACAATGCAATTTAATAACATCAACACCCAAACGTTCTAAAAGCAAAGGGATAGCAATACCTCCAGTAGAGTTTACACCATCAACCACGACTCTAAAACGAGCTTGTTCAATAGCTTTTACATTTACCAAGTCTAAATCTAGAACTTCAATTATATGTAAATCTATATAGGCTTTATTCTTTATTATTTTTCCTAAGTTATCTACATCAGCAAAATTTATCGTATCACTTTCTGCAATATCTAAAATTTTAGCACCTTCAACAGCGTCTAAAAACTCACCTTTTTCGTTTAATAATTTTAAGGCATTCCATTGTTTTGGGTTATGACTTGCTGTTAAAATAATACCACCATCTGCATGCTCCAAAGTTACCGCTACTTCTACCGTAGGTGTTGTAGACAAGCCAACATCAACCACATCAATCCCTAAACCTATTAATGTATTCATGACTAAGTTTTGCATCATCTTACCCGAAATACGAGCATCTCTACCAACTACTACCTTGTATTTTTCTTTTTCTCGGTTTTCCTTCAACCAAACCCCATAGGCCGATGCAAATTTTACGGCATCAATAGGTGTTAAATTATCGCCTACTTGCCCGCCAATAGTTCCTCTAATTCCTGAAATTGATTTTATAAGTGTCATAGTTTTTTCAAATTGAAAAACAAATATACAATTACAAAGTTGTATTTCTTAAATCGTAATTCGTAAATTTCCAAAATGAACTACCTAGCCCATATTTATCTTTCTGGAGATAACGACTTAGTAACCATTGGAAATTTTATTGCTGATGGCATTAAAGGAAAAAATTATAGGAAGCGAAAAAAGGATGTGCAAATAGGTGTGTTACTTCACAGAAATATTGACACCTTTACCGACGCCCATAAAACAGTACGAAAAAGCACAAAGCGTTTACACAAAAAATACGGCCATTATTCTGGGGTTATCGTAGATATTCTTTACGATCATTTTTTAGCCAAAAACTGGAAAAACTATTCTGATGTGCCTTTGGATGAATATGTGAATAACTTTTACGATTTGCTTGAAACACATTTTGATATTTTGCCGTTACGTATTCAAAAAATAATGCCTTATATGATTGCTGATAATTGGCTATTAAACTATGCCTCTATTAATGGTATTTCCAGAGTTTTGGATGGTATGAACCGTCGTACTAAAAACAGATCAGGAATGGATAAAGCGGTAAATGAATTAGAGGCGTTTTATAGCGAATTTGAAAACGAATTCACCCTCTTTTTTGATGAATTAATTGCATTTTCAAAAGATAAACTACAAGAACTAAATGAAGAAACGCATGACATATTTTAAGTATTCAGTAATAGCACTATTACTTTTCACCTCTTGTAAAACGGAAGTGAAACCTATTAAGGGATTAATTGTGGAAAAGGCTATGGTTGTTTCTGCACGAGAAGAAGCCTCAAAAATTGGTAGTGCCATTTTAAAAAAAGGTGGTAACGCTTTTGACGCTATGGTAGCTACCGAACTGGCTTTAGCAGTTGCTTACCCTTGTGCCGGTAACATTGGTGGTGGTGGTTTTATGGTTTATAGAATGGCAAACGGAGACATAGGCAGTTTAGATTACAGAGAAAAAGCACCCAAAGCGGCAACAAAGGATATGTATTTGGATTCTTTAGGAAATATTATTCCAAATAAAAGTACGCGAGGTGCTATGGCTGTTGGTATTCCTGGAACTGTGGCTGGTATGTTTGCTGTTCATAATAAGTTTGGTTCCTTACCCATGGAAACCATATTACAACCTGTTATAGAGCTTGCCGAAAAAGGTTTTGTCGTTACCAAAAACCAGGAAGAACGCATACAAAGCAAACAACAAGATTTTAGAGAAGTAAATACGGATTCTATTATTTTTTTAAATCATTTTAAAGAAAACGATACGTTGAAACAACCTGCTTTAGCAAAAACGTTGACAGAAATAATGCGACATGGAAGCGATGGCTTTTATAAGGGCGAGATAGCCAAAACATTAGTAGATTTTATTCAAGAAAACGGAGGTATTATCACCGAAGACGATATGGCTGCTTACGAAGCAAAATGGCGGACACCCATTACTTTTAATTATGATGATTTAAAAATTATTTCTGCACCGCCACCTTCAAGCGGAGGGATTTGTTTAGCACAAATTATGAAAATGATAGAACCTTTTCCTTTGGATGAATTTGGGCATAATTCAGCAAAAAGCATTCAAGTTATAACGGAAGCCGAACGACGGTCTTATGCCGATAGAAATTTTCATTTGGGCGATCCTGATTTTGTAAATATTCCGACTGAAGAATTAATAAGCACTGAGTATTCAAATGATAGAATGTCAAGTTTTTCATTTGAAAAAGCTACAAAATCAAGTGATTTGTCCCATGGCAATGTTCATATTATCGAAAGTAATGAAACGACGCATTATTCTATTATAGATCAATTTGGAAACGCTATTTCAGCAACTACCACATTAAATGCGTATTACGGATCTAAACTATACTGTGCCGAACTTGGGTTCTTTTTAAATAACGAAATGGACGATTTTAGCAGTAAACAGGGGGAACCAAATATGTTTGGACTTATTGGCACTGAAGCCAATAGTATCGCACCAGAAAAGCGTATGCTAAGTTCTATGACACCTACTATTGTTGAAAAAAATGGTGCACTTTATATGTCTGTTGGTACGCCCGGTGGCTCTACAATTATCACTTCTGTATTACAAACTATTCTTAACGTTCATGAATTCAATATGACCATGCAAGAAGCAGTTAATGCACCCCGTTTTCATCACCAGTGGTTACCGGACGTGATTAGAATGGAACCTGGTGGATTTGAAAAAAATACGATCAATAAACTTGAAAATCTTGGGTATGTTATTGAGGAACAAAACTCACCCGTTTTGGGCAAAGTCGATGGAATACTGGTTTTAGAGGGTAACATGTTAGAGGGTGGTGCAGATTATCGAGGGGATGATACAGCGGTCGGTTTTTAAAGTCTTTTCTTCTCTAAACCAATAGTATTTGATAATTTAGCCCTTAATTTAAACCAAACCGCTAAAGTTTTTAATTGATGAAAACCAAAAAAACACTCAAAATTATAACTGGGGCTATTGTATTTCTTACCCTGCCCAGTTTATTGTTTTTTGGTTTTCTGTATTTTAAATATAACGAGGATTTACCAACAGGTATTCAAGGTGAAAAGGCAGATGCCTTAGCTTACAATATGCTTGAAGCTTTAGATTATGACGCTTACAAAAACACCAACTCCATGGAGTGGACTTTTAAAAAAAGACACCATTACAATTGGAATAAAAGTAAAAATACTTGTGAAGTATTTTGGAAAGATTATAAGGTTTATCTTGATTTAAATGATAATTCACAAAGTAAAGTCTATATCCACGGGTTTATAATTGATAGTGACTTATCTGATGAACTTATAGAAAAAGCAATCCACTATTTTAATAACGATTCTTTTTGGCTGGTTGCACCTTATAAAGTTTTTGATGATGGTGTTGAACGCCGATTGGTTAAAACTGATAACAATAAAGATGCGCTTTTGGTTACTTATACCTCTGGTGGATCAACTCCCGGGGATTCTTATTTATGGTTATTAGATGATAACGGCAAACCCAAAGCCTTTAAAATGTGGGTTTCCATTTTACCAATTGATGGATTGGAAGCCTCATGGAGTGATTGGACCACTACTGAAAGTGGGGCGCAATTGCCAACCTTTCATAAACTTTTAATTTTAGGATTGGAAATAACGGATATAAAAGGAACTAAATAATATCACTTACTCCTCTGCCCTACAAACTTATGACTATCCGATTTAAAGAGCACATTAAAACTTGTTAAGCTACCATAAATTCTAGTAATGTATTGCTGTAAATCTATTTTACCTTGCTCATCCAAATTACTTGAATTAATACGTTGTTCCATAATACGCAAACGATCGCGAACCATGGTTATTTTATGAAAAAAGGTATCAATGGGTAATTCGTAAGGTTTTAAGTTTGTATCTGCTGGTTCGAAAATAATTTTCCCTCCTTTATATTTATCAGAGATAGGTACAATTTCACTAACGTCACTCCATTGTTTCAAAATTTTTACCAAACTGCTTTCTACCTCAAAAAAGCTAACGGTATCCACATCGCTATCTGCGGCTTCAATAATTTCAAAATTGCTATCTAAATCAATAGTCTCTAGTCCGTTATCAATAAAAGTAACCCAATAATGCAACGATGTTACATTAGTTACAACACCTTTGCCATAGTCTGAGTGATTAATCCTTGAGCCAATTCCTAGTAATTTCATTTGTATCCATGTTTTAAGTGTTTACAATTATAATAAATCCGGGATAAAACTTCACAAGAAATTAACATCAAAAATTGTAACTTTGCACTTTTGCCTATTTATGAGCCAATTTGACGAATTTATTGAAGTAAAAGGAGCACGAGTACACAATTTAAAAAATATTGATGTATCTATTCCTAGAGAAAAACTTGTGGTTATAACAGGCTTGTCTGGGAGTGGAAAATCATCTTTAGCTTTTGATACTATTTATGCTGAAGGACAACGCCGCTATATCGAAACATTTTCGGCCTATGCGCGTCAGTTTTTAGGCGGTTTAGAACGTCCTGATGTTGATAAAATTGATGGTCTATCACCAGTAATTGCCATCGAACAAAAAACAACCAGTAAGTCGCCACGTTCAACAGTGGGGACTATTACAGAAATTTACGATTTTTTACGTTTGCTTTTTGCACGAGCTAGTGATGCTTACAGCTATAATACTGGCGATAAAATGGTAAGCTACAGTGATGAGCAAATAAAAGAGCTCATTTCAAATGATTTTAAAGGCAAGCGCATTAATGTTTTAGCACCTGTTGTGCGTTCTCGTAAAGGCCATTATCGGGAATTATTTGAGCAAATTGCAAAACAGGGATTTGTAAAAGTGAGAACTGATGGCGACATCCGAGATCTTGTAAAAGGCATGAAGTTAGACCGTTACAAAACCCACGATATTGAAATTGTCATTGACAGATTGGTTATTGATGATACTGTTGACAATGATAAACGACTCACCGAAACCATAAATACCGCCATGTATCATGGTGACGATGTGCTCATGATTATAGACCAAGACACCAATGAAGCGCGCTATTTTAGTAGAAATTTAATGTGTCCGTCTTCAGGAATATCATACCCCAACCCTGAGCCTAATAATTTTTCATTCAACTCACCAAAAGGCGCATGTTCAAATTGCAATGGTATTGGTGAGCTTTATCAAATAAACGAAAATAGAATTATTCCAGACCCATCACTTTCTATAAAAAGTGGCGCATTGGCACCTCACGGACCAGAAAAAAACAGTTGGATTTTTAAACAATTTGAAATTATAGCACAACGCTTTAATTTTAAATTATCTGACCCCTATAAAGATATCCCTGAGGAAGCTAAACAAATCATCCTTTATGGAGGCAATGATAAATTTTCAGTAGAAAGCAAAACTTTAGGAGTTACCCGTGATTATAAAATAGATTTTGAAGGTGTTGCCAATTTTATTGAAAACCAATACAAAACTGCTGAATCTACTTCGCTTAAGCGTTGGGCAAAAGAGTATATGGACAAAATTAAATGTCCTGTGTGCGAAGGCTCGCGCTTAAAAAAAGAATCGCTTTACTTCAAAATTAATAATAAAAATATTGCAGAACTTGCCAATACCGACATTGTTGAACTCGCTGTTTGGTTTAACGATTTACACAAGCATTTATCAGACAAACAATTCAAAATAGCTGAAGAGGTTTTAAAG
>CAXBID010000186.1:0-7400 GCA_963975495.1 uncultured Flavobacteriaceae bacterium
TCATAAAGATTTATAAAAAGTGCGAAGTATGAGCCTGATTATGCAATCTGTTGAGAAGCAAATTTTACAATTTATGCGGGAAAAGTGATTAAGAAAACAAGCAAGATGTTATTTCCCAATTTTAAATTTGAACGGAATGTTTCGCGTTGGCTAAAATTACTGGTTGTGGTAATGTAGCGTCTGTCCGATAGGCAGGTGCGAAATGGACATAACGAGTATTGCGCGGAACTGGAAGCTCTTAATATTGAGTGAATGAAGCTTTCACGGAATGAAGGAATTAGTATGTGCTGGAAGTGTGGCAATTAAAACCCCAATTCTTATTTAATTTTTAAAACACTCCTTAAATGTTTTAAATCATTATAAAGCACTTCTTTATCAATCATTCTAAATAATCTATAATTAGAACAATGCAACCCTCCACTACACTTTTTAAGACTCTTACCAGAGCTACAGTAACACAAGTCTCTAATACGCAATTTTTTATTTTGCAGTCTTTGAAGTATCAATCTTCCAATGCTCCTAACATCTACTACTCCTAATATGTCTTGATATGATTGAACAACTCCCATTGCTCCATGATCATACTCAGCGTAGCAATATGTTCCATTAATTTCATAGTAAGAGTTGTTTTCAAAATAGCGCACAACAATTTCATCTACAAACTTCACTAGTGATGCAATTTTTGTTCTTAAAAGAATCTGTGATTTAGCCCCTGTTGTAAAACAACAAGAGCCAATATCAGTATACATATGTCTATCCATTTTTATAGGGATACGACCTCCAACCTCATAAACAGTAGGGAAAAACCTAGGATATGAATCTAGTTTTATAATCAGATCATAGCTATCACCATCTGGTAAGAATAACTCGCCACTCAATGAATTATCATCTGAATGATAAGCTAATCCTTTATGTTTATCTAATACTTCTTCAATCTGATTTTTAATATCCATAAGGTTTAGGCTTTATAATAGCTGCACCTAACGACTTCTTTAAACTATTGCTTTTAGATTCTTCATCTTTGTCATCACCTAATGGAAACCTAGTCCCAAATTGATTATTTCTTAATATCTCAGACGCTGCTTTAAAGTTTTTTTCTTCCGAAGCATTATCACAATCTTCTTTAAGGCTTTTGAGTGTTGACAAGAAGTTTGATTTTCTAGTTTCACTATAGTTTTCAAAAACATCTTCATCTGAAGGTGTTGTAGGTCTAAAGCATTTGAATCCATTATTTTTATTCAGTTCCGTAGCAATAGCTTTTATGGTTTCTCTAAAAGCCTCGTCTAAATTATCTGCATCAACGTAATGATTTGTTGCTAAAATCGTTAACTCAAATCCACTTGGCAGTTTTAAATTAGTATTCTTGTTCTCTCTGAAATTTTTCCATGCTTTTAAACAACGTACGATGGCTTCTAGTCTAGACCTTGTTTTCTTTTTTTCGTTATACCACTCATAGAATTCTTTGGGATCACTCTCTATCCAACCTTTTGATTTATGAGCAAGTTCAATAACACCATCTTCTTTATAGTAAATAGGTAAATCTATGTGATGTCCGTCTGCATAGACAACTCTTACGCAAGTTGTTTTCCTGATTGAGTCCTTTCCTGTATGGTTCTCCGTTGCTTTGTATACCCAATCGTGCCAGGTATTAATTGATTGTTTAATGTCATCATCATTTTTTTTGATAAAATAAACGCCATAATCCGTATCATAGTCTAACAAAGGTTTTCCTTCTTCATCATATGTTACAAGTGGGTTCACGGTAGTTCCCATCTCTGAAGAACCTTGGGGATGAAATTTAGGTTGAATCTCATCTGGTTTGTTGTCCCTAAACCAATTTTGTATTTTCTTTTTAAGCTCTTTTCTGCTTTTTTTTAAAGAATCTTTCCTGCTCTTATTAAGCTTAATCTCTTTATCAAACTTATTGTACTCTTTGTTTAATACTGCCATAGTTATCTATTTTAGAAATCGTGATTTTTATTATTACTTACCCATTTTAGGTCTTTGAATTCTCCTTTAGTTTGGTACGGACTTCTATTTGTAAAATAGCGTCCAGATAGCTTCTTTTCATTTCCATTCTTAATGAATTTAACCACCTCTGTTCCATAATGTGGTGGAAAGCCTTGTTCTGTGCTTCCTTCATTTAGGTAGTTGTATATAAAATTGAAATGTTGTCCATCCTGTGTGTGCTCAATGTACATTCCTTTATTTGAGGATGGAGAAGACATAGAACCATCAGCTTTCTTGGTAAAAGATGAGATATTTATATTACTGCCTGTTTGTGAAACAATTTTTATATGCTCAAGCTCGCCCGTTTGAAGGTCTCCATTCTCATCTTGAAACTGATATATTAATCGACCTTCATATCTACCTGAGAAATCTTCTACCCAAAATAACCAACTAAATGGTTTATATTTCCACAAATATTTTGTTATCGTTACTAGTATTAGTGTTAGTATACTAAAAACTGATATTGATAATCCAAATGATTCTTTAGTTAAATAGATTAGTAAAAATCCTCCGACGATAAGAAAGATTAAGAATTGTGGGTGGTAATACTTTAGATAGTCTTTTTCCATATTGCATTGTATTTTGAAATTAATACTGCAATACTACGAACCTACTATGCAAAGTAATTGCATAGTAGATTATAACATAGAAATAGTAAGCTAATTTGCTTGATTGAAGTCTTCCACAATTTTGAAAATTACATCTGCCTGCTTTTCTGTAAACACGCCATCAATTCCCATACTGTGATAATTCTTAAATGGTGAATCATAAAGCTTCTCTGGATTTACCTTTCCGTTTTTAAGTAAAAACTGTTTTAAGGTATCTATAAATTGAATTTGCTTTGAATTTAATTGATAAGCATTAATAAATCCAGCAAAAGCCTTATTGACGTGTTCAGCCGACAAACCCATAAGCGATACTATAAAATCGGTTAAGTTTAATTGCAAGCCTAACTCCTGTTCTACTACTTCTCGCTCTGCTATAGTTGGAAAAAGTATGCTCTCCAAACTTTCAAGTTCTTTTTTAGTAATAGTTTCTCCGTTTCTAATACGACTAATTGTAATGTTGTCCTTGTTGTTTCTAATTAGTTCTTCTAATCGATGAATATTATTTGCAAAAGGTGAAGTGGTATAGTTTTCATTTGCCTCACTAACATAATCAGTTACAATAACCTCATTTTCTCGTAATTCATCTTCAAAATCTGTAGTCACATAGCGCTGATCTACTGGATCAATATACTTAGTTAGATTACGAATTCCTTTTCTTATTTTTTCAAGGTGTTTAATACCATCTTCTCTCCAGAATGTTTCTTCTAATGGCAATTTTATTAAATCTTCGTTCTCTTTAACTTCTGGTATGGTTGTTTTTTTAAGTAATTTTTTTGAAGTTATCGCAACTTTAGTAATAGGTATATTAAAACTAGCCACAAACTCTGGTGCATTTGGTGTTTCTAATCGTTTAATTATTAAAGCATAAAGTAATTTATCATAAAACCGTGCTAAATCTGTATCTCCTTTTAATGGTTTTACTAATGGTGCAAGGACATCATTAACAATCTTAATGTCTTTTTTTGAAAGATGATTCCACAATTCCCTATTATCACTTCCATAATCCATTACCGTTTTTAATTGCATCTTTACATCAAATCGTTGTGTATCTAAATTGGCAATATCATCATACAATTCATCTAACAATTCTTTTCTGTAGGCTTGTAAATTTTCATCAGATTGAAACTTGCCTTCTCTTAAATACTGTGCCAATTGTAGTTTTAAGCCAAATACAATTTCTATCAAGCTTATTTGAGTGCTTGATTTTATTCCATTAGGATTCTGTTTAAAAAACTCAAAGTTTCCACATAAATCAAAAATCACGAAACGCTCCTTATCCATACCTACACCAAACAAATCTGGACGCAAACGTGAACCACGACCAATCATTTGCCAGAATTTCGAAAAAGATTTAACGGGTTTATAGAATACTAAATTAACACAACTAGGTGCATCAATACCTGTATCGAGCATATCAACTGAAATGGCTATTTGCGGTAGTCTATCTTTTTCTTCGTCACAGAAACGTTTAATAAATTCTTCGGCTTTTGGTTCGCCATGAGTAATTACTTTTACATAATCATTACCAAATTGCTCTTTATCTAAGTTTAAAAACATATCCTTTAAAAACTGAGCATGCTTTTTATTACGTGCAAAAAATATGGTCTTTCCTAATTCTTCATTACCACGTTTTTTAATACCGTGTTTTAAAATAAACTGTAATGTTTTTATGGTTGTATTTTTATTAAACAACCATTTATTTAGTGCTTCAGATTCTACCCACTCTGTTCCAGTAGCTTCTTCGCCATCTAAAATTTCGTTTTCAAATTCTTCTTTTTCTTCTTCTGAAAGCTCATCATATTTTATGCCTTGTCTTAAAAATTTAGTCGGCACTTCAATAGAACGATATGGTGTTAAATGTTCATTGGCAACTGCTTCGTCAAAAGTATAAGCATCTGTTGGCGATTTGTCTGGCAACCCAAAAGCTTCAAAGGTGTTTCTGTCAATTTGCTCAATTGGAGTTGCTGTTAACCCTAAAAATAAGGCATCAAAATATTGAAATATAGCTTGGTATTTTTTATAGATTGAGCGATGCGCTTCATCAATAATAATTAAATCGAAATGCCCAACGCCATAAAATCTGTGGTCATTATCCTTAGCATCATCAATCATTCTCATCATGGTATTGTAGGTTGAGAATGTAAACCTAGCTGTCATATTATCTTTTTCCTTCAACAAATTAACGCTAGCATGCTCAGGAAGGTGTTTTACAAAATTAGATTTTGCCTGACTTACCAAACTTTTTCTATCTGCCAAAAACAAAATACGTTTTGCCCAATTGGCTTCCAGCATTATTTTAGAAAACGCTATACTTGTTCTGGTTTTTCCTGTTCCTGTTGCTAAAACTAGTAATGCTGCTCTATGCGTTCCTATTAATTTGCCCGACTGTTTATCGTTTCCAACAAAATGCTCGCTAATACTTCTAATAGCTCGCATTTGGTATTTTCTATCGGTAATTTTCAAATCAATTGGCATTGAACGAATGTCTTTTCTATGCTCTCGCCTATACATTTGAGTTTGTAATTCAGCTTTGGTATAATAACCATGCACTGGTCTTGCTTGCTTATAAAATTGGTCGTCCCATAAGTAGGTTTCAAATCCATTAGAATAATACATAATAGGACGTCTGCCATACATTTTCTCTAAACTATCCGCATAAAGTTGCGCTTGGTTTTCTCCTTTGGAAACACTTTCTAATGATTTTTTGGCTTCTACCAATGCCAATGGCAAACCGTCATCATCCCAAAGTACATAATCTACAAAACCTGTTTCAGAACTGTTGGTTGACTTCGGCATATAATTGACCATGAATTCTTTATCATTTACACCTTGTAAATCCCATCCGGCTTCTCTGAGTGTAACATCAATTAATTGTCGTCTTGTTTCAGCTTCATTACGAGGATGCTTATTTGCATTTTTATCTTGGGTATTAGCAATTTCCTTGTTATTCTCAAACTGTTGTTGTTTGGCTTCAAGCTGTTGCTTAAACAATTCATTCTTTTGAGCTAAAGTTTCTTTTTCTTCATTAGATGCTTCTAGAGCCTTTTGGAACGTTGCGAGGTCTTTATCTAATTTCTTTTGTAAACTTGTAACCTGTTTTTTAGCTAAAACAGTAACATCATCACTAGGTATTACATTAAAATCGAAAAGACCCAAAGTACCTAAATCGGTTTCAGTATAAGACTTGGCAAACCATTTTGTAAAATAATATAGATGTTCAATAGTTGTAAGGGCATCTATATCGCTAACTGGTTTATTATGCGTCGCTAAATTTCCTGTTTTACGAATTAAATGTAACTCGTTGTATAATTTAATATTAAACTGTTGCTTAAAATCTTCTTGCACCATAAGGTTGTGCAAACCACTATCAAAAGGAGTTTCTAACTCGTCGTCATTGGCATACATCCAATTTATAGCCACCTCTAATGCCATACGTGCATATATAAGCGAAGTTCTAGCATCGGTTTTAGCAAACTGCTCAGCTTTAGAGGCTCTGTTAAAAAGAGCTTCCCATTGATACGCTAAAAACTGAAAGTTTGAATTCATATTTCTAAAATACTATATTTATTTATAAGCAATCCTTTTTAAATAACTAACTGTATTAAAAGGTTGCAACACAATATCTTCTACAGGTCCAACATATCTATTAATGGCTTGTGCAGCTGGATGAAAAGGATGTTGCTTTGCTGTTAATTTTATACACCAATAATTTAGCTCATGTTTTTTAAGACGTTCTAAAATAAAGGCTGCATATTTAATTAGATAAGGATGTTGAAAACTAGTAATTGTATTTCCCCAAGCCAACAATACGTCGGATATTTGAAACTCATTTTTCAAAATAAAATCATCAAGAAGGTTTACATTTTTTATTAATACTGCTTCATTTTCTTCTAATGGTAAATCGTTAGGATGTGGTGTTCTTTGTGGCGATACATTAAATAATACCCAACCATCATAACCATTGGCTTTAGCAATTTTCTCCACATTATTTGTGGTACCATCATGTTTAAAAGCATTTGCTGTACTAGGGTTTAAACAGATTGCCAAAAGGTTTCTTTTACCTTTTTTGCCCAAAACATATCTTACTTCGGAATCGTTTTCTGGTAGACTTAAAAGCTTTGTTTCCATATACAATAGTTTTCAATCATTCTTTTTTAACTTTTAACTCGTTACACCAACGTCCCCTTAAATGCCTTTTGCAACAAACAATTAAACAAATCCTCAGATTCTTGTAACTCTTTCTTGGCCAATGTCTTTTGTTGCTCAATTAAGGCTATTTTTTCTGCGAACTGATTTTGAAGTTCGATTGGTGGTAAAAGAATCTTAATTTTCTTCAAAGCAACAATCTTTAATTCTGCAAATGTTGTTCCTGAAGCTATATTTGAATAGTTAGTTCTAAATAATTCTCTCAAAAAGAATTTAAGGTAAAAACTATTAATTTTTGAAGCATCAACTTTAATCCATAGTACTCGACCATCCTTAAAATAAAATGGCTCGTTAGTTTCAACACTTAAAATTCTGCCATCAGGACATATTGATGGCATTAATAAATCACCAATTTTTGGAACACCAGTTGCTTTAGCTAAATTCTCGTAATGCGCCTGAGTTAAAAATAAATCAGCTTTTATCGATTTACCTTCACTTAATTCACCTATCTCTTTACCGCGATAAAATGGAACACCTGATTCAACAATATCTTTTACAAATACTCTTCTACTAGAACCTACTCCACAAATATTCTTAAGTAATTCTTTTTTAAAACCTTTAGTATTTATTCTTGCA
>CAXBID010000187.1:0-7393 GCA_963975495.1 uncultured Flavobacteriaceae bacterium
ATTTTGGAGACGTAATGAGGGGCCAACTGGAGGAGGGTTTAATAACAATGGTGTTCAAGCTGCTTTTGACGGCGATAATGGTATTTGGTTTTCTCTTCAAAGAACAGCGCCGACCATTCCTTTATTTTACAGTAATGGACAATATGGTGTTGTTGATGGTGCTTGGTTAGGTACAAACCCTTCCTTACAAACAGCTAATCCTTTAAGACGTGGCTTCTTAGGGAATTATGAAAATGATGTTATTAATGTGAGCCAAAGAATTGGAGGTACTATCCAATTATCTAAAAATTTAACATTTGAAACGAGCGGTAGTGCTAACATTATTTATACCAATACATCAGACTTTAGTCCAACGCAATTACTAAATTCTTATGATGGAGATGTTGTTATACAAAATGATCTAAATAATTTAAGTAATGCTACTAATTTTGAATATACTTTATTAAACGAAAATATTCTTAGATATAAGAAAACCTTCAATGAGGTTCATAATTTTGAAGGATTACTAGGGCATTCTGCAATCTATGTTAAAGGTGACGGTTTTAATGGACAATTAAGTGGTTTTCCAACAGACAACGTTGAAGAGTTTAACGGTGGTGGTGTGGTAGATCCTGCTGTTTCAGGGGGTGCTTTTGAAGATACTTGGCAATCATTTTATGGAAGACTTAATTACAATTATAAAGAAAAATATCTAGCTCAATTTAGTTTAAGACGCGATGGGTCTTCAAGGTTTGCTAAAGAGCTTGCATACGGTAATTTTCCTTCCGCTTCTGTGGGTTGGCGTATTTCTGAAGAAAACTTTATGCAGGATATAAACGTTATAAACAACTTAAAAATAAGAGCGAGTTGGGGTATTACTGGAAACGATAGAATAGGTAGAGGTATTGCTGAACAAACATACAATCCAAACCAAGATTATGTATTAGGAGACGATAATACCGTTGTTGGTGTAGCCATTACCTCATTGGCAAACCCGTCAATTAGATGGGAAGAAACAGAACAATTTGATTTAGGCTTAGATATAAGCTTATTAAAAAACAAGATCGAATTTGCTGCCGGTTATTTTAGTAGAGATAGTAGAGATGTGTTATATACAAACTTCCCAGTACCTGGTACTTTAGGTATTGGTAATTTAGGAGCTCAAAATGCGGCTTCTATAGTAAATGAAGGTCTTGAACTTTCACTTAATTATAGAGGTAATGTAGGAGAAGCTAGGTTTAGTCTTGGAGGAAATATGACAAAATTTTTCAGAAATGAAGTTACTGGTTTAGGTGATGGTGGTGAAGAAACTATTAGAAACGCAGATATTATTAGAATTGGAGCACCATTCAGATCCTATTTTGGTTTACAGGCTATAGGTGTATTTCAAACCATAGAAGAAATTGCTAATGCGCCTACACAATTCGGAAATGTCAATACAGCCCCAGGAGACTTAAGATATGCTGATGTTTCAGGGCCAGACGGTGTTCCAGATGGTGTTGTAAATGATGATGATAGAACCATTATTGGAAATCCAAATCCAGATTTATTAATAAACTTTAATGGTTCTTTTGAATATAAAGGTTTCGATTTAAATGTTTTATTTCAAGGTGTAAGCGGAGTAGATAGACTGCTAATGGGTAATGGTAATTTACCAATGCCTGATAATAGAAGTAATGCTTTAGATTACTGGATTAATAGATGGACACCAGAAAACCCTAGTACTAGTTTACCTAGAGTTGGCGGACAGAATAATACAAGAGTATCCTCTTTTTATGTTCAAGATGTGTCTTATTTAAGACTTAAATCACTAGAATTAGGGTATTCATTACCTAATAGTGTTACTGAAAAAATTAATATCACTAAACTACGTGTTTTTGTAGGAGCACAAAATTTAGTCACGTTTACTGGTTTGGAATATTTTGACCCTGAAGGCGCAAGCGGAGGTCAAAGTAATAGAAATGCACCGCTGTATAAAACAGTTACTTTAGGTTTAAACGTAAAATTATAATAACATGAAAAAGATAATATTAGCAGTTTGTATTGCACTAACATTTACTAATTGTAATAACGATTATTTAGAAACTCCGTCATTAACACAAATAGCCGAAGGTAATTTTTGGCAAAGTGAAAAAGATGCATTTTTAGCACTTAATGGCGTTTATTCGGCTCTTCAATCAAGATCCATGTATGGTGGAAACTTAAATGGATGGCAAGGGTTTCCTGGTTTTGATAATATAGGTGATAATGCCTTCAATCAATTTAAATGGGAAGGCCCAGGCGTATTTATGGAAGGAACTTTAGATCCATCAAGTGGTCCAATTGAAGCCATTTGGTTAGATTTATATAGAGGTATTGCTAGGGTAAATGCGGTAATTAAAAACGTTGAAATAATCTCAGAAGATTTAGTTTCATTAGAAACAAAACAAGAGTTGCTGGGACAAGCCTATTTTTTAAGAGGTTTAATGTATTTTAATCTGGCTGTATATTTTGAAGAGGCACCTTTAATTACTGAACCCCAAACTCTTGAAAATGCTTACATACCAAAAAATACCTATGCTGAAATAACTGCACAAATTGTTGAAGATTTAAAATCAGCGGTGGATTATTTACCACCAACCCAACCAAATGATTTATATGGGTATGCTACAAAAGGAGCAGCATTAGGGCTTTTTGCCAGGGTTCAATTATACAATAAGCAATACAATGGCCAATTTGGAGTGTTAGCCTTAACAGAACAGGCTATGGGTCTAGGTTATTCGTTGCATCCTAATTATGGTGAATTGTTTACACCAGAAAATGAGAAGTCTAACGAAATCGTGTTTTCAATTCGGTTTTTAAGAGGTGATGATACTAGTAATGGAGAAATTTTTTCAGGAACATTTGCAGGTTCTCCTAAGGTAGATCAGCGCCCAATGCCAAATTTAGCCAACGATTATTACTGCACTGATGGATTGCCTATTACCAGTTCTCCGCTTTTTAATCCAACAGCAGAAAGAGAAAATAGAGACCCAAGAGCAACTGCAACTATATATTTTACTGGTGATCAATTTTTCGTAAATCCTGATAGGTTTTTAAGCAATAGTCCAACAAGATATGGTATGCGAAAATATATTAGGAATAGTGCAGATGCAGAGGGTAACCGTGAATTTGCCGAAGGGTCACAAGATTTTTATGTTATTAGATATGCCGATATTTTATTAATGCGAGCAGAAGCATTAGCTGAGACAGGAGATGTTTCTGGTGCTACTGCTATGGTAAATCTTGTAAGGGATAGAGTTGGGATGCCTCTAGTTGAAGATGTTGAAGGTACTGTAAACCAACAACAAATGATTCAAATTGTTAGACATGAACGACGTGTAGAATTAGCACTTGAAGGTTTACGATTTATGGATTTAAAACGTTGGGGAACTGTGGAAGAAGCATTTAATAGAGCTAGCTCCGATCCTGTAGGCCCTTACAATCCTGTTTATCGAGGCGGAAAATCAGAGGTATTTCCTATCCCTCAAAGTGAGATAGATGTCAATCCTAATTTAGTGCAACATCCAGATTGGCAATAAATAAATTAACTACAAAAAAACTATAAAAAATGAAAAAATATTTAGTAATAATAATATGCTCACTATTATTTGTAAGCTGTGAAAAAAATATAATTGGCGATTTTGATGGTGTGGCTGCAGATCCAATAAGTACTGATCAAGACAATATTCAATTAACAGAAGAACAAAAACTCAGCAAAAAAGGTGTAGCTTATACTAATAAGTCAAAAAGATGGTCGCACAAAACCAGTGAACTAAAAGCCCATTGGATGTATAGTTGGGGAAGAGAATTAAGGGAAGAAATTCCAGAAAATGTAGAGTATGTACCTATGTTTTGGGGTAAAGGTTCTGTTAATGATGAAGAATTAGCCAAAATAAAAACACTTATTGATGAAGGTAAAGTAAAATATGTTCTAGGATTTAATGAGCCTGATGGTGCTGCACAAGCAAATATGTCTGTAGATGAAGCCATTGCTTTATGGCCTCAGTTAGAAACATTAGGCGTGCCTCTTGGTTCTCCTGCAACTGTAAATCCAAATAATGATTGGATGAAAGAGTTTATGGAAAAAGCTGAAGCATTAGACTTAAGAATAGATTTTGTAACAGTGCATAGTTATGGAGGTCCCAACGTTTTAGGTTTTATTAATAAAATGAAAGAGACTTATAACACTTATGAAAGACCAATATGGATAACTGAGTTTGCTGTAGCCGACTGGAATGCCACCTCTCCTGCTAATAATGTACATAGTGAAGAAACTGTAATTCAGTTTATGAGCGAGTTATTGCCTGCATTAGATGATATTGACTATATACATAGATATGCTTGGTTTGATGGCGTTGGTAGAGCACCTTTAGCATCATCCGCACTTTTTGATGCCGATGGAAACATTACTCCTTTGGGAGAATTATATGCTGGTAATAAACCTAATGAAGCTATAGGACCTGGGCAAGATACAGAGTTTATACCAGAAGTTGATGAAGATGAATTATTAGTAAATGGTGGGTTTGAAACTGGAACGATCGAACCATGGCAAGGTTTCAAAAATGGGATTTATACAGCTGATCCTAGAACCGGTGGTTTTGCAGGTAGAATAGAAAATGGAGACGGCTCTCTTTATACTGTTGCACCTGTAGAAGCTGGAAAAACTTACGTTTTAAAGTTTGCTACTAAATGGGCTGAAGCTGGAGATAGTAACGTTTTAAGACCTGTATTACGTAATGACGCTGTAGGAGGCGGAGCAGGTCTTTTGTTAAGATATGATCCAGTTCCAACAACCGACCAGTGGGAAGAGGCTACATACGAATATGAAGTTCCAGACGGTGTAACTGACTTAAGAATCGTATTCTATAAAGCAAACGGAAACCCACCACTTTTCTTAGATGACGTTTCACTAAAACTAAAAGAATAACACTTTTAAAAACATGCAACTTTCATGATTGATAATCATGGAAGTTGCTAAAATTAATTATTAACCATTTAAATTATATTATTATGAAAAAAATTACATTATTATTTACTTTATTAACCATTTCAGTAGGTTTTGGACAAGAACTTATTGTTAATGGTGATTTCGAAACTGGAACAATAGGAGATCCTGTTCCATCTTGGAATGGGTTTAAAAACAGAATTGTAAATGACGATTTAACAAGTTCAAACTCTGGGCAGGTTGAAAATGGGGACGGATCTTTGTATCAAACTGTTACCGTAACCCCAGGACAAACGTATGATGTATCATTCGATTATAGATGGGTTGATTCAGCGGCGGCAAATAGTGATATGACGGTTCGAGCAAAAGATGATTTAGCTGCAGGAAGACCAAATTTAGACTTTACGGATGCATCCAATGGATTAACTTTAAATACTACTATAGATACTTGGTTTAATGGATCTTTTAGCCTTACAATTCCAACAGGAGTAACTGTAGTCAGACTTTTGTTTTTTAAAGCCAATGGTAATAAACCATTAAATCTGGATAATGTAAGCTTCGCTCTAGCTCCAACAGCTTCAGTTGAAGATTTACTTAAATTCAATTTCAAATCATACCCCAACCCAGCAAAAGATTTTATAAATCTGTCCGCTTCAAAAAATATAGATAAAGTAGAAATTTATTCGCTTCTTGGCCAACAAGTTGTAAACAGAGAACTTAATAGCAACAATACCAAGGTTCATGTTTCTTCACTTTCAAGAGGTGTTTATTTAGTAAAAGCATTTATTGAAGATGCCGTAGGAACTTATAAATTTGTTAAAGAATAGCAATATAATTAATAGCTAGTTTTAGTTTGTTTTGAATAACGGAGGTGTTCTTAGAGTCTGTTTAAGAATGCGTCTGTTATTTTTAGTATTTAGAAAAACACTTTACCTAAATTATGATTATAAAATTTAAAATGATAAAATATCTTTTTCTATTTACTGTTGCTATTGGTTTATGTTCATGCAATAATAAACCAAACAATAATCTGGTAACTATAACGGATCAAAAAGAAAAAAGCAAACCAAATATTATTGTTATTGTTATTGATGATGCGGGCTATGTTGATTTCGGATTTATGGGTAGTGAAGATTTAGAAACCCCCCATATTGATAACTTAGCAAAAGATGGTGTGTTTTTTACTGATGCTCATGTAAGTGCAACCGTTTGTGCCCCATCAAGAGCAGGACTTATTACAGGAAAATACCAACAGCGTTTCGGCTTTGAAGCTAATGGAACTGGAGATGCTGCTTCTGGAGATATAGGTTTGTCTGATGATGTGGTAACCATGGCTGATGTTTTTCAAAAAAACAATTATAAAACCATTGCTATTGGGAAATGGCATTTAGGGGCAACCCCAACCGATCATCCCAACAAAAGAGGATTTGATGAGTTTTACGGATTTTTAGCGGGAGGACGATCCTATTTTCCTATGAATAACCCTTCAGAAGAACACATGCTTCAAAAAAATGGTAATCGTGTTGAATTTGATGGGTATTTAACAGATGTTTTAGGCAATCGTTCTGTAGGTTTTGTTCAAGAAAACAAAGATCAACCTTTTTTTATGTATCTAGCCTATAATGCTGTTCATACGCCTATGGAAGCTAAAGAAGCCGATTTAGAAAAATATAAAAATCATGATAGACAACACTTAGCCGCTATGACATGGTCCTTAGATGAAAACATTGGAAAGCTTCGTAGCAAACTAAAGGAACTTAAGTTATTAGATAATACTCTAATTTATTTTATCAGTGATAACGGTGGAGCGCATAATAACAACTCGAAAAATGGTCTTTTAAAAGGTTGGAAAGGCAACAAGTTTGAAGGTGGGCAACGCGTACCTTTTATTGTAAGTTGGCCAAATAAAATTACCGGAAATCAAAAATTTAATGGTTTAACGTCTTCATTAGATATTTTCGCTACATCTATAGCGGCGGCAAATATTGAAAAAGATAAAGATTTGGTGTTAGATGGAACAAACTTATTACCTTATTTATTAGGTAAAAAACAAGGAAACCCACATGATAAGCTTTTTTGGAGAAAGCTAGATGAAGCGGGCGTAAGAGTTGGAGACCATAAGGTAATCAGATTAAAAAATTACGGTAGCGTTATGTACAACTTATCTAGCGATCTTGGAGAAGTAATCAACCTAGCAACTACAGATACAACTACTTTTAATTATTTATCAAAAAATTTATTGCTTTGGGAATCAAAAATGACTGAGCCACTTTGGAAAGAAGGAAAGCCATGGGAAGATATTACATATCATATACATCAACGATTAATGGAAAATAAACCCGTTTTACACAAAGCACCTTCAGATAAAAATAAAAATCTATCCCATTAAATCTTTATATAGCTTATTAAATATTACGTAATTTTTATATTGATTATTCTTTTTAAGAA
>CAXBID010000188.1:0-7253 GCA_963975495.1 uncultured Flavobacteriaceae bacterium
AACAACTGTACATAATAACATACATTTTCCAGATTGCACAACAACGCTACCATGAGCTTGTTTTGCTAATTTTCCGGTTTCAATAGAAATTTCTCTACCGTCACCAAGGTCAATGACCTCTCTAAAAACTTGTGGAATCATAAATTTTTTTAATTCTAGTTCGGGCAATATCATATATGCCAGAACACTGTTAAACAATGGTCGTTGTGTTGTTGTAGTTGTTGTTAGACGCGATGTCTGTGACCAATGAAAAACTGATAATCCTGAACTTGTTTCAGGGCCTGCTTATTCATATTACGTTATTTATACTCTTACGCTCGAGTTATATTATTTGGGCGTTCCCTAAAGGTCGGGCTTTTATTCATGAGTTCTATTTTATATTTTTGAATTCATGAACATAAATGTTTCGCTATATCTTTCTTGTGCTGAAGGTGTTTCAGTATCTCATCAAATGTTTCAATATATAATAAAATGAGTTTCAAAACAAACTTTATGTTTTAGCACAAAAAAGGATGCCGCTGCAATCCCTAACGCAAAAAACAAAAAAGAGGCTGTATAGGCCTCTTCTTTTTATAAATTATTTTCTTAATCCTAATTCTTTTACTATAGCACGATATCTTAAAACATCTTTTTTAGTTAAGTAATCTAGTAGAGCACGACGCTTTCCTACTAACATAACTAATGAACGTTCTGTATTATAATCTTTACGATTGTTTTTTAAATGTGCAGTTAAGTGCTCGATTCTTTGAGTAAAAATTGCAATTTGTCCTTCAGCAGAACCCGTGTCCTTTGCGTTTTTACCGTGTTTTTTAAAAAGTTTTTCTTTTTCTTTTTTGTCTAAATACATGCTAATATTATTGTAAATGATTGTTATGTACACGAAAGCCTTTCTTTCGAGCGGCAAATATAGTAATTTTTAATGATTTGTGAACGTTTTAAATAAAAAGACCTGTCAGGTTTTTAAAACCTGACAGGTCTGAATCTATTTTATTAAAATTTAAGCTCTCAAAGGCTGATTTAAAATTAAATCTAAATATTGATTCACCTTATTTTTTAAGTCTTTTCTTAATGTTATAAAGTCCAAGAAACCATGTTCCAATAAGAATTCTGATGTTTGAAAACCTTCCGGTAGTTCTTTGCCTGTAGTATCCCTTACAATTCTGGGACCTGCAAAACCAATTAAAGCTCCAGGTTCTGCTATATTAATATCACCTAACATGGCAAAAGATGCTGTTGTTCCGCCTGTTGTGGGGTCTGTACAAAGTGAAATGTAAGGAATACCTTCTTCAGCCAGTTGTGCTAATTTAACAGATGTTTTTGCCAGTTGCATTAAGGATAATGCAGCCTCCATCATACGTGCGCCACAAGATTTTGAAATAATCATCAAAGGGATATTATTCTTTAATGAATAATCTGCAGCACGAGCAATTTTTTCACCTACAACACTCCCCATAGAACCGCCTATAAAAGCAAAATCCATACAGGCTACAACCAAATCATTACCTTTGGATTTTCCTACTGCACAACGTACGGCATCCTTTAATTTGGTTTTAGCTTGTGCAGCTTTTAAACGCTCAGGATATTTTTTAGTATCCACGAATTTTAAAGGATCTTTAGATTCTAAATTAGCATCTAACTCTTTAAATTTATTGTCGTCAAAAAGAATTTCGAAATATTCCTTACTTCCAATACGCACATGATAACCGTCTTCTGGACTTACGTAGAAGTTTTTTTCTAACTCATCAGCATCAACTATTTTGCCAGTTGGCGACTTATACCAAAGGCCTTTAGGCGTGTCCTTTTTTTCCTCTGTAGTGGTGGTAATACCTTTTGTTTTTCTTTTAAACCAAGACATAGTGATTTCAGATTTTGTATTCCCTTGCATAAGGGAATCTTTTTAAATTTAGTTTGCTTCATGAGATTCCTGCTTTCGCAGGAATAACAATTGCGTTAGGGATTGCAACGGCATCCTTTTTGCCACTAAAAGCAAAAAGATATAGTGGAAAGCCCGACGACAAAATTAAAGCTTTATTTTAATTTTGGGGTAACGCCCTTGAAATTTTATTAGTAAAATTATTTTATATGTAAGAAAAACGGTGTTTTTAAGGTTCAGAAAATAAAAAATCCTGCAATTTGCAGGATTTTTTATTCTTAAGTTATAAAGTGAATTTATAATGTGTTTACATTGTTTAAGTCTTCGAAGGCCTTTTTTAATCGGGCTACAAAAGTAACTTCTCCTGCACGCAACCAAACTCTTGGATCGTAGTGTTTTTTGTTAGGTACATCGTCACCATCAGGGTTGCCAATTTGTGCTTTTAAATAGTCTGCTTTGTCACCCATATAATCGCGAATACCACTCATAAATGCATATTGCAAATCGGTGTCAATATTCATTTTGATAACACCGTAGCTAATGCCTTCCCTAATTTCCTCGACTGTAGAACCGGATCCACCGTGGAATACAAAATCGATATGGTTTTCTTCTACCCCGTATTTTTTAGTGATATATTCTTGGGAATTTTTTAAGATTTTTGGAGTCAGTTTTACATTTCCTGGTTTGTAAACACCATGTACATTTCCAAAAGCCGCAGCAATTGTAAATTGAGGACTTACTTTACTTAACTCTTCGTAAGCATAAGCAACTTCTTCTGGTTGCGTGTATAATTTAGAATCATCTACATCACTATTATCAACACCATCTTCTTCACCACCAGTAATACCTAACTCAATTTCTAAAGTCATACCCATTTTGCTCATGCGCTCTAAATAGGTTTTACAAATTTCAATATTTTCTTCAATTGGTTCTTCGGAAAGATCAATCATATGCGAACTGAAAAGTGACTTTCCAGTTTCTTTATAATGTACTTCACTAGCATCCAATAAACCGTCTATCCAAGGTAATAATTTTTTAGCACAGTGGTCTGTGTGTAAAATTACTGGAACACCGTAAGCTTTAGATAGTGTGTGTACATGTTTTGCACCTGCAACGGCACCTGCAATAGCTGCTTGTTGGCCTTCATTACTTAACCCTTTGCCTGCATTAAATTGTGCGCCACCGTTAGAAAATTGGATAATTACAGGAGCGTTTAAATCTCTTGCAGCTTCTAAAACACCATTTATAGTATCTGAACCAATAACATTTACTGCTGGTAACGCATAGTTGTTAGCTTTTGCATGATTGAAAATTGCTTGTACTTCTTTACCTGTTGCAACTCCTGGTTTTATATTGTGTCCCATTTTTTTAAATTAAATATGATTTGTAATTATATAGATATCAAAAGTAATGATTTTTTAAATAAATACCTGTGGTTTTGTGGCTTGAAAATAACAAAAGGGAACTAAAACGTTATAGTGAAATGGGGTGCTAAGTATAGCTAAAAAGGATAATTTATACCAATATTATAAACGGCATTTCTGAAGTTGTAATCGTTAAACCATCTGTTTTGATCTCTGTAAGATGGGTCGTAAGTTTTAAATCCTACATCAAAACGAAAAACGAAAAAGCTAAAATCGTATCGAAGTCCTAATCCTGAACCTACGGCAATATCTTTTAAAGAACTGAAATCTGAAAATGTAGCCCTATCATCTTCAACGTCGTCTAAAACATTCCAAATATTTCCAGCATCAATAAAAATAGCGCCGTTTAAGCTTTCAAAAATATTGAATCGTTGCTCAACACTTAAAGCTAGTTTTAAATTGGCCTCGTTAAATTCGTTAGTGGTTTGAGAGCTTCCAGGGCCTAAGCTATAGGCACTCCATGCTCTGTTGTCGTTGGGTCCTCCTGCAAAAAAACTTTTTGCAAAAGGGATATTGGTTGAATTTCCGTAGGGAACGGCAATGCCTACAAAACTTCTCATTGCCAGTACGTTTTTTTCGCCTACATCCCAATGCTTAATATAATCAAATTCGGTTTTTACGTATTGGGAAAAAGCTACATCCAATAGTTCATATCTACCTTCGCTATCTTTTTGAAGACCGATTAGACTTGAAGCAGTAGCCAATAAATTACCCGCTAATTCTAATTTTAAACGAAAGATTGAAAAATTATTATCAAAAATATTGGTTCGCTCGTCCTTTTTGTAGCTAAAACTTGAAGATAAAATCAAGTTGTTTTCTGTAAGCCTGTTTTTACGTTCGTTGATGCTATTTACAGTACTTAATTGCGTGTCTGATACTTCTGGAGGTGTATTATCATCTAAAACATAATCTATAAAAGCATCAGCTTCATTAACAGGGTCATCGGGATTTGGAATATTTAAATCGTCACCTGGTCCTATATAATTTATATCTCGAGCCGTTTGATTTAATAAGTTAAAAGAATTTTGATAAACGCCAAAATAGTTGTCAACATTAAGATTCCTAACATATTGCACGTTAAATAAATCCAACCTGTTAGTCGTTTTAATATTGGGATACCAGTTGTAATTAAAAGTGCCAGCAAGGGTTAGTTTATCCAATCCAATATTGGTTTGACTGGTTGTGGATAATCCAATTCTTGTTGAAGGCGACATGTATTTTCGGATGATGTTTTCGGTGTAAAATGGCGAGAATATCCTAGGAATGGTAAGCTTTAAATCTGCACCAAATTCGTTAATATCAAAAAATGGGTCGTCTTCTTTTTTTCCTTCATCTCTTGAAGCTCCAATGGAACTTATTGCTGATATTTCTAATGTTTCGGTGCCTTTAAAAATGTTTCTAATTAATAAACTTGGGTTTAATGAAAACCCAACGGTTTGAATATTACTAGTAGATACATCTGTACTAAAACCTAAACTAAATTTCTTTAATGGTGTTAAACGAATGGTGTCAGTTAAAGTATTATTAGGGTTTTCAATATACTCTATGTTTGGGTATTTAAATGTGCGCAATTCGTTAATATAGCGGTACGTTCTTGTTCTATCAATATCTTTAAAAATCCTTCCCGGATTTATAAACATAGCATCTGTTATGGATTTTGGCCGGTATTTAATTTTATCATAGGCATAGAGGTTAAAACCATTGTATCTTATTGAATCCTGAAACGGTTTCCCTCTGTTTTCAAAGGTGTAATCGGTAATAATATTTACCTCATCAATGTGGTAAATTTTAAAAGGTTCGCGCCTTGTAGAATCAGGTGTCCTAATGGCCCTGTTTTGAATTTGGACCCCAACATTTACTTTTTTGTTAGTGCCAATGGTATCAATTTCAAAGTTTACGTAATCTTGATTGAAATGAAAAACCCCCGAGTTTCTTAATTCAGTTGAAATTCTATCACGCTCATTTTCAAAATTTACGGTTTTGTACTGTTCGCCCTTTACTATAAATGAATTCTTTTTAATGTTTTTATATAGAGTATCTATAACTGGTGATGCTACTTTACTTGTTATCGAATCTATTATAAAAGCTTTTCCTGTGTTTACATCATATTCAATTTCAGCACGTTTATTGTCTTTTTTGTCAACCTCATATGTGGTTTTTACATCAAACCAACCATTGTTTATATGGTATGCTTGTAAACGATTTACCGATTTTTTTGTTCTTTCTTCATCAACAATTACAGGAGCTTCACCGGTAGATTTTAGCCAATTATTAAATCCTATAGCAGATTGCTTTATTTTATCAACTTGCTTTTGGGAGTATATGTTTTTTAAATTCACTCTTCTATTGGGTTTTTCATCTAACCAAGCTTCAAAAAGTGAATCTCTATTGGGGCGAGCCATATTATAAATATGTAAATTTAAAGGAATACCTAAAATTTTTCTGTTAGGTTTTTGGTATAATAAACTATTTATAGTCTCTGAGTTGTCTTTTTTGTCATTTACCACTACGGTGTTATTAGTAAGTAAATGCTCATCTTCAGCAACTCTTTTAACAGCATCACAAGACGTGAAACATCTCACGATTATTATAAATATTAGTATTTTTGAAAGTTTGTGTTGCAAATGAAATTATAATTATTCAAGTTATAGGCTGTTAATGTAACCAAGCTAAATGTGAAAATGATTAAAAAGCCTATTAAGGGCTCAAAAATACATTTTTTACATTGAAAAAAATATTTAAATAATATTAGTCTGAAGCAACCTTAACAATGAACTCATCTTGACTTTTTCTATTTCCTAAAAAATGGCTAAAATTCGCTCATATTTCATCTATTTTTTTATGCGTAGCCCCGAAGCGTCGGGGCTATGCCCTTCAGAAATAGTCTCATCTAAACAAATTTTATCTTATTTTCGGTTAAAAACAAAAAGTCAAGATGAGTTCAATATTTTTCATTTTCTTTATAAAATAAAATAAAATGAAACACTAATTAAAGATTGCATGCTATCTAAAAACCAAATAAAATTAATAACGCGTTTAAAGCAAAAAAAATATAGACTGCAATATGGTTTATTTATTGTTGAAGGTGCTAAAACAATAAAAGAACTCCTGCAATCTCATTTAGAGCTTCATGCATTATATACGACTGAAACATTCAATATTGATGCCAAAGATGAAGTATTGATTTCTGAAAATGATTTAAAGCGGATTAGTTTTTTAACAACCCCCAACAAAGCATTGGCTATTTTTAAAATCCCAGATTCTAAACCCATTAAAAATAACCAGCTTGTTGTTGCTTTAGATTCAATTCGAGACCCAGGTAATTTAGGAACAATTATTAGACTTTGCGACTGGTTTGGAATAACCGATTTAGTGTGTAGTAAAGAAACCGTAGATTGTTTTAATCCCAAAGTCATACAAGCCACCATGGGTTCTATAACAAGAGTGCATGTTAGTTATATAGATTTAAAAACTTTTTTAAAAGAAACGAAGCTACCCGTTTTTGGGGCTTTTATGGAAGGCGAAAATGTATATAAAACTGAATTACCCAATAAAGGTATTTTGGTAATGGGTAATGAAGCAAATGGAGTTTCAAAAGAAATTGAAGCTGTTATTACAAAGAAGATTTCTATTCCACAATTTGGAGATATTCAAGAAACCGAAAGTTTAAATGTAGCTACGGCAACTGCTATTTTGTTGAGCGAGTTTAGGAGGTAATAGTTTACAGTCGCAGTCGCAGTCGCAGTTTACAGTTGCAGTCACAGTTTTCAGTTGCAGTTAGCAGTCAATTACGTTATAATTTGAAACTTTATGCTTTTGCTAGAAAAAAAATTAAAGTATTGTAATTTAACGTGAGTTCGAGGTAAGGTTAAGTTTAGTTCCTTGAAAACAAGATATCTATGTTATTTGTATGCGATTGGTTATCCCCTTGAGGGGATTATAGGGGTGTAAATCCC
>CAXBID010000189.1:0-7243 GCA_963975495.1 uncultured Flavobacteriaceae bacterium
TTAGTAACCTAATGCTTCTGTGTGATGAATGCCATAACCGTATTGATAAGGCTCAATTAAGTGAGCATCCAAAAGAGCTTCTATATCAAATGAAGCAAAACCACGAAGAAAGAATAGAAAGAGTTACTGGTATAACAGAAGATAAGAAAAGCCACATTGTAACCTACACAGCTAATATTGGGGCATTCGAACCTAAAATATCTTTTATGGATGGAGCTATGGCTATGCAAGATGTTAACTTTCCAAGTTCGGATATTCCTGTAAGTTTAGGAATGGATAAAGCTGTTTTTAAAGATGATGAAAATGAGTATTGGCAGATACAGGAAAAACAACTTACTGGCTCGTTCAGAGATAAAATTAAGCCATTATTAGAGCAGAATAAGGCTCATTTCTCAATTTTCGGTTTAGCACCACAACCCTTGCTTATAAAATTGGGTGTACAGTTTTCTGAAATTGCTAATTGCGAAATATACCAATCACATAGAGAACCTAAACAGACTTGGGAGTGGCCAAAAAATAAAACAGTATCAAATGTTCATTTAATAGAATCAGAAAATAAAAATAAAACAGCTGTTCTAATAATTAGTATGAGCGACAAGGTAAATAGAGAACGTATTTATGCAGTTTTAGGGAGTGATATTTCAATCTGGGAAATTACAGTAGATGAACCAAATAGAAATATTCTACAAACCAAAGAAACACTCGTAAACTTTAAAAACAAAGTACGTGATGCTTATAGCGGTATTAGAACGATACAAGGGGAACAATCAGAAATTCACCTATTCCCTGTAATGCCTAACTCTTGCGCAATAGAGACTGGTAGAGTTTGGATGCCTAAAGTAGATTTACCACTAATAATATATGACCAAAATAAAAACCGAGATGGGTTTTATAAAACAATAACGATTAAATAGTACCAGATGATTACAACAACACAACATTTACATTTATTTCTAGAGCAAATTGCGCATGCTTTGGATATTACAGAAGCGCAGTATCAACAAGTGGTTGCGAGATATACAGCGGTTTCTAAACATCTGGCTAAAGAAGATTCGCTTTTAGCAAGGTTTCAACCAGATATATTACCTCAAGGGTCTTTTTTATTAGGTACTATGATTAGACCAATAATTGAATCAGACGAGCTTGATGTAGACTTGGTTTGTCGCCTAAAAGGTAAAGTAGAAGATTGGGCACAAAAAAACGTAAAAGAGGCTGTAGGCGACCAAATTGTGACTAATGAGGACTATAAAAGAATGTTGGACGATGAAGGAAAACGCTGTTGGACTTTGATTTATAGTGGGGCATTTCATTTAGATATTTTACCTGCTTTGGTAGGTCAAGAACATTATAATTTATTTGAAAAAAGTTATGCTGGTTTACGAAAAGAGCAAATAGATGAATTGGCAATAAGGATTACTGATAATACATTAGGTAATTATCCATGGGATGCCAATACACAAAATTGGCCAAAATCTAACCCATTCGGTTATGCTAAATGGTTTCAGAATAGGTCGGCTTCTGCAGAAAAGCAGTTAAGAATGTTAAACGAAAGCGTAGAACCATTACCAGAATATTCTAAAGAAAAAGAAACGTTAGTTAGAATTGTACAAATTCTAAAACGCCACAGAGATATTATGTTTGGCAATGATGATGAAAAACCAATTTCAATTATCATTACAACATTAGCAGCTAAAGCTTATAACAAAGAAACTGATATTATAAAAGGTTTGTTGATGGTGCTACATAATATGGAAGCGCATATTGAGGATAGATATAGTATAGAGCATCACAAAACCATTAAATGGATTAACAATCCAATAAATGATGAAGAAAACTTTGCAGATAGATGGCCCAAAGAATCAAATAAACAAACCAAGTTTTACGATTGGCTAGAAAAAGCAAAAGAAGATTTCGGGCAAATACAGCACATGAGTATTTCAGATGCCTACGAGTATTTAAAAGAAGTACTAGGCACAAGGTCTGTAAACGAAGCTTTAAAAGAACTAGGGTTAGATTCTATAATTACAGAAAGTAAAAAACCAGTAAACTATAGCAGTACAATGTTGGTAGCACCACATCGTCAGCAACCTATTTGGCCTGTTTATAATAGGTTTCATTGTCGTGTGTATGCGCATTATAAAAACCCAACAACAAATAAAAGGATTACAATAACTGGTAGTACAGTTGTTCCAAAAGGTTGTTATATCTATTTCACAGCTTCTACTGATGTCCCAAAGCCATTTGAAGTGTATTGGCAAGTGGTTAATAATGGAGAGGAAGCAAAAAATGATGGTTCTTTAAGAGGTAATATTTTTGAAGCAGATAGATTAGGAGCTGGAGGTCTTATACACATTGATAGGTCAGCTTTTACAGGATTACATTGGATAGAATGTTTTGTTGTAAAAGATGGAAAATGTGTAGCCCGTAGTTCAGAGTTTTTTGTAAATATTAAGTAAAAAAAAGATGCACAATACCGACACAACACCGACAAAAGTCCAAAAAAAAGCCAAGTTAGGAGTAATTCCTGATGGATGGACGACGCCTAAAATTAATGAGGTGTTTCAGTTTATAAATACAACATCGTTTTCGCGCAATCAATTGAATTATGATGCAGATAACGAACTGTATTATATACACTACGGAGATATTCATGCAACTTACAAAAAGCCTTTACTGGATTTTGAAATTGAAACTAACATACCAAGATTAAATAAGGGTGTAGAATTACCAAATAGTGTTCAGTATTTACAAGATGGCGATGTCATTATTGCAGATGCTTCTGAAGATTATGAAGGTGTAGGTGAAGCTATTGAAATTAAAAATTTAAATGGTAAAGCAGCAATAAGTGGATTGCACACCTTTGCATTAAGAGATTTAAATAATAAAACAGTCCCTGGTTTTAGAACTTACATTTTTAAAAATCCAAATGTAAAAAAAGCATTAAAAACAATAGCTACAGGTAGTAAGGTATATGGTGTTTCAAAAGGAAACATTCAAAAGTTTAAAATAATGTTGCCACCACGGCCAGAACAACAAAAAATAGCACAAATCCTTGCCGTTTGGGATTTAGCCATTAACAAACAAAGAGCTTTATTAGGAGAAAAACAAGAACTTAAAAATGGGTTGATTACAAATCTGATAGTTGCTCAAAAAGATAAATATAAGATTGTAAGACTTAAGGAGGTTTGCTCTAAAATTCAAGATGGAAATTATGGTGCTAAATATCCTAAAGCTGATGAGTTTTTAGAAGAAGGTGTGCCTTTTTTAACTTCTAAAGCTATAGGGTCAGGAGGTAAGATATACTATAAAAAGTTAAGTTTTATTTCAAAAACTAAACACGAAGAGCTAACAAAAGGGCATTTAAAATTAAATGATGTTTTATTTACAAATCGTGGAGCGAATGTTGGAGCAGTCGCTATGGTTAGTCAAGATATTTCTAATGGTAATATTGGTCCACAGTTAACTCTATTAAGAACCAATGATATAATTCTTCCAGAATTTTTAAAATACACCATGAACTCAAATATATTACGAAAACAAATATTACAACAAGATTCGGGTAGTGCGATGAACTTTTTTGGCATTAGAGATACTTCAAAATTTAAAATTCCTCTTCCATCTATTTTAGAACAAAACAAAGTAATAGCTGTTTTGAAATCTATAGATAAGGAACTGGAAATTATGAACAATAGTCTGGCATTAGTCAAATCACAAAAACAAGGCCTGATACAGCAGTTGTTAACAGGTAAAATAAGAGTAAAAATTTAAATAATATTTATGGAAGAAGAATTTGAAATTATAAAAAATTTAACCCCAACACAACGTGTGGAATTTGATAGAGATATGCAGCAGCTTTTTTTACAATGTCACAAGGCTTTAAACGGAAAGATGAGTAAGCTAAAAGACGTTGTTGTAAATCTCAATTTAAAAAATGAGGTGTACCTAAAAGTTATTTGCGAATATGATAATATGTCGACAAATAAAGTTAAAGGTAAAATCACAGAGTTACATAAGTATAATAATGAAAAAGAATACAAACAAGCGCTTGCTATCGAAAGAGCAAGCTTAAATTAAAAAAAGTATGCCAAGAAAAGAAAGACACGTGGTTGCTAACCCAGATGGAGGTTGGGACTCAAAAAGAGAAAAAGCGCAAAGAGCCTCAAAGCACTTTGAAACGAAAAAAGAAGCTATGGATTGGAGCAGACAAAAAAGCAGGGCAGAAGGTTCAGAATTAATTCCGCATAAAAGAAATGGTCGCATCCAAAACCCAGACAGTCATGGCAACGACCCTAATCCACCAAAAGATAAAAACTAATGAATATTCAGTTGGAACAGTTATATGGTATTTGGAGACATGAACACAATGGTGTAATTACAGATTTTAATGTTAGAGTTTATGATGAACAGCATCATACAGGCATTTCTATGTTTACAGTTTTTAGATGGACAGATGATGGTTCTGAAATTATTTATGAGTGGCATGGTGTACCGGAAATAGTAAATTATCCAGACCAGATTTCAGATATTAATTTACATCATTTAATATCTACCGAAGAAAATCTAACATATCAAAATCTGAAAATCTGGCATTTTACCAATAACCTAATGATATTAGAATTTGGTGATGGTTCAAGGGTTGAATTTGGCAAGTTAGGAGAATAATAAATATAGTGTATGACAATAGCGCAGTTACAAAAATTACGAGAATCCGAAGACAAAGTAGAATTCAAGGAAGCAAAAAACAACTTTCCTTGGAATGGTGGTTCGCATACAGAACAAAAAGATAGAAGAAAATGCTACTTAGGCTATGTTGTAGCTTTAGCAAATGAAAAAGGTGGGCTTCTAGTTTTAGGTATGGCTGATAAAATACCTCATACTATAGTAGGTAGTGATTTTGCAGATGGTAAAATAGGTGCTTTAGAGGATGAAGTATATGAAAGATTAGGCATTCGTGTCCATGTTTCTGAACTAATAGATGAGAATGGTTTACGTGTTGTAGTAACTAAAATTCCATCAAGACCTTTAGGAAGAATGATGAAGTTTGAAGGTGTTGCATTAATGCGTACTGGAGATAGTTTACGTAACATGACAGATGAAGAAATGATTGCTGTTTTTTCAGAGCAAGAACCCGATTTTTCAGCAAAAATATGTCCGGAACTTACTTTGGGTGATATAGATGATGATGCAGTATCAATTTTAAAAGATAGGTATGCGCTTAAACAAAATAACCCTGAATTTAAAGAATTGTCAACAGAGCAAGTCCTGAATGATTTAAACTTAATGACTAATGGTGGAATTACTTATGCTGCATTAATTCTCTTAGGCATAGAAGAAGCTTTAGTAACCTATTTGCCAAACGCTCAGATAAATATTGAATACCGAAAAACACCAGAGCAGACACATTTCGATAAAAGGTATCCGTATTTAAAACCTTTATTTGTTGGGATAGATGATATTTGGTTGCAACTTAATGCACGTAACTTAGACCATAAAATAAACGAAGGGCCTTATAAAATTGATATACCATACTTTAATGAAGAAGTCATTAGAGAAGCAGCACTTAATGCAATCGCACATAGAGATTACACCATCAATAGTGAAATTGTAATTAAGCAGTCGCCAGATAAAATTACAATTACAAATGCTGGTGGTTTCCCAAAAGGAGTGAATTTAGAGAATTTATTGACTATTAATAGTACACCAAGAAGCAGGTTGTTAACCGAAATTCTTGAAAGAACAGGACTGGTAGAGCGTTCAGGACAAGGTGTAGATAAAATATTTAGAATAACATTGTCTGAAGGTAAACCGCAACCAGACTATTCAAAATCCGATTTATTTCAAGTAGAGTTAACGCTCAATGCTGCAATGCAAGATAAAGCATTTGCAATGTTTATGAACGATGTTCAAACCAAAAGAGGAGAAGATAATCCAATAGGAACCTTTAAAACGATAGCCTTACATAATATTAAAGAAGGAAAATCAGAAGGTATTGACGCAAAACTTCTAGAGGAATTAGAAAAAGAAGAATTGATTAAACGTTCTGGCGGTTCTACAAGTGAAAAATATGTATTAGCAGATGCTTATTTTGAGATTAAAAATGCACCTTCTGATATAGGTGGTTTTAGACCTATAGACTTGACTAGAGTTCTTGAAGTTCTTAAAACAAATGATGCACCTAAAATGTCTGATTTTGTAGAAGCTTTTAAAGATGATTTATCTAGAGATCAAGTTAGATATCTCATTGATAAACTAGTTGATATTGTATTAGATAAGAAAGGTTCTGGTAAGGGAACATATTATAAACTTAAAGGAGGAGTTATTGATTTAAATAATATAACTGATATTTTAAAAGATAGATAAAGTAGTTCCCCAAAAAGGAATAAAGTTTCCCCAAAAACAAGTACTAGAGTTAAAGCTATAATAAAAGATGTAACTAATGGTGATAGTGTTTTTGTAGGTTTTATAAGAGTTTTAAAAGGTTTTGAAGTTAGAAGTAGTGTTTTTCATAACAAGTTTCAATTCCCCAAAAAAACAAAATAGTTCCCCAAAAAACAGATGAAATTCCCCAAAAAGGAAAATAAAAGAATAAAAGAATGGCAGCAAATTATAAGGAATACAACGATTCACAAAAACCAGCTTTAGATTTACTTCAAAAAATAGGCTGGCAATATCTGTCGCCAGAACATGTGTTTGAGGCACGTGGAGGCATATACACCAATGTTATTTTAGACACTATTCTAGCAGAACAATTGTCTAAAATCAACGCCTTTGATTATAAAGGAGAATCGTATAAATTTTCAACAGGTAGTATTCAAGGTGCTATTAATGCACTTAAAAATGTACCAAACGAAGGCTTGGTGCAAACTAATGAGCGTGTGTATGATTTAATTACTTTAGGGAAAAGCTTTAACGAAACCGTTCAAGGCGACCGAAAAGCCTACACCGTAAATTACATCGACTGGAAAAACCCAGAAAACAATGTATTCCATGTTTCCGAAGAATTTGAAGTAGAAGGTGGTAAAGGAAAACGTCGTCCAGATTTGGTGCTTTTCGTTAATGGTATTCCGTTTGTAGTTATTGAAAATAAACGAAGAGACAAAAACGATTCCATAGACGAAGCTATTTCTCAAAACATCAGAAACCAAAAAGAAAAAGAAGGCATTCCTAAATTATTCTATTATGCACAATTAGTATTAGCAGTACATCCTAATGAAGTTAAATATGGCGCTACTGGAACACCTGC
>CAXBID010000190.1:0-7188 GCA_963975495.1 uncultured Flavobacteriaceae bacterium
AAGATGCACAAATAGACCCAACATTAGCCATAAAATCTACTTTTAATTCAGGTATTTTAATAAGCTCTAAAGTTGTAGATGCCAAAACAACTTTTCCTTGTGTTTTCTCAAAAGCTATTCTAATAGTGTCATTTAAAATATGCTTGGTAATTCGTCGTTTTTTGTAATCTACTATGTATCTCAAATTAAATTCAACCCAATTGTCTGTTAATTTTATGGCTAATGTTGGGTCTATTTGTGCATCTTCAATGTAGTATTTATTTACTACATCTGCCCATTGTTTTTTTGAATTGGTGGTATATTCTGAAAGTGTTTCGGATGCAATTCTTATTATTATGGATTTTGCTAATTCCATATCAGATCCATATTTAATAGGTAAGTTAAATTCATCCCAAATAAAAGGGAAATCTTGCGAGTAGTTATAAATTGGGCCTTTAAAAACAAAGGCGTTGCTCAATTTTACAATCCTACCACTGTAATTATCGCTGCTTACCCATTTACCAATTTCCATCATGGTGGTATAAATACTGTTTACATCTATCACATCTCCTTTTATGCCATTAATTTCAATTCGGTCTCCTGGTTTATAAACTTTAACCATAAATATGAATAATGAGCCCGCTATACTTAAAAAAAGTTCTTGTAATGTGAATGCAACCCCAGCAGAAAATAAACCAATGGCTAATGTGAAGTCTTTTATATTACCTGTAAAATATGAAAAAGACAAAATTATTAATAGGATGTAACCAATAATTTCAATTCCTTTTTGCGATTTATAACGAGCCGATGTATCTTGAATATTTTTTCTCAAAAACCGCCTTGAAAGCTGAATTAGTAATACAACCAAAGCAACTAAAAGCAAATACTTAAAAATACTTGAAGCCAAAGGGTGTTCTGCTGCCCATTCTTTAATAAATTGAAGCCATTCCATATATATTGTAAAGTTAGCTTCTGGATTTATTATTAAAAATGATGGATATCATTTCAAGTATGGAGGTAGTATGGTTCTTTTATTTATCAAAAATTGAATATCATGAAAACGCTTAAATTTTATTTAGCTACTTTATTACTTATTCTATTGATGGGTTTAGAAAGTTGTGGGCCTGTTATCGTTTCTTCAAGGCCTAACAATCCACCACCTCCTTGGTTTTATCCCAATAGAGTTGTAAATGTTAGGTATGTATATTTCCCAGATTTTACTATCTATTACGATTTAACTTTGCGCAATTATCTATACCTTGAAAATGGTATTTGGATACGGGTTAATGTTTAGCCATCGCGCTTTAATGGTATAAACTTTAGAAGAGCCAAACAAGTACGAATTAATAATTATTATGAAGATAGTATTAGAGAATTTCACTCACAAAGAAAGGTTAATGAACAAGGCAGACGAACAACTAGTAGAACATCAACTAGCAGTAATAGGAGAGGATAAACTCAAATTTAATAGAGATTTTTTTTTATAAATAATCCTGTAGAGTTTATTAACCTTACAGGATTATTTTTTTGTTTCTTATAGAAAAATGCCCCGATCATCCGCTTTAACCTTGATGCGCTGATCACCGTTCTCAAGGGTAAGTTTGTATAACTTTCTCATGTTTCCAGATTCATGATAATTTACCAAGTATATATTTTTTGATACCGACCAATTGGGAAACCTTTTAGTAATTGACTCCATTACAGGTAATGGTAAATTAATGTTTTTGTACCTTTCAACGGTTCTTAATAAGTTGTTTTCCTTATCGTAGGAAGCAAGTACTTTCCCTTCTGGAATAATAAAATAAACATCATATAAATCATATTCATCAGAATAAATATCCAGTTCCTTCACATTAAAATCGCTTACCTTCATCTGTAGTTGCTCAACAGGTATAGCTTCTGCCTCTGAGTTTACGCTACTCAAGTACTTATAATTATGCACAATAACAACTTCTGGAAGTTGTATGGGGTCTTGAGCATAAATTTGGGTGGTTATTCCCATTAAAAATAAACCAATTATTAATTTTTTCATAATTCAAATTTTCAAGAGTTACTTATTTTTTAGATATTTAGTTACTTTTCAATAAAAATGATCACTCATCCATAATACCAAAGCAAATTTTTGTGTTCACACGATAGTCTTTAATCTCGTTATTTTCAACGGTTACTTGCATATCCTTTACATATACGGATTTGATGTTTTTTACCGTTTTTGACGCTTCAGTTATAACATTAGAAACAGCGTCTTCAAAACTCACAGTTGAGTTTCCTAATACTTCAATTACTTTTAATACAGACATGATATATTTAATTTAAAGATTAATAATTATTTTAAATTACTCAAATAGAGTTTTTTGCACAATGATATTTATCAATCTTTGAAAAGTAATTCATGTTTTTTTAGAAAAAGAAACCTAAGCAAAAATGTCCCCAAAGGATATGCCAAAACATGTAGTATATTATTCTAAATAAAAACATTGAAATAAAACCATTTTGTTTAAAAATAAATAATTGTACCATATTGAATAAAAACAAGTTTACCCAAGTAGTTGCCATAGCCCAAGTTGGATATGTGTCCATAAATAAAACTTGATATGTTGGCTCAATTGTAGCTACCATTATAAAACAACCCCATACTATTTTTTCAAAATGCACTGCTTTGAATATAAAAGTCAGAATGGCCAGTAGTAATGATAGTGGTAAAACATGAAAAACAATCTCAACAAAAAATGCAATTACTGGATAAAAAAGCAGAGATTTAGGAAATAGGATGTTCATATCTGCTGGATAAACAATATGCAGATCTACCACCATGGCAACAGACACAAATAATATTATAAGCCAAATATAGCGCATTAGCTTCTTTAAGCTCTCTTTTCTGTAAATAGTAAACCAGTCTTCATATAGTAAAAAAGACAATAATAATATAGTAAAAAAGACAATAATAGAAACCCTAAAATTAAACTGAAAAGAAGCGTGAATAATGGATTAAGTCCTCCTATAAATCGTGTGAAAACCGAACTGTCAATAAAAGTCAAGACTATGGTTAGAGCTATAACCAAAATAACAAGTATAGAAAAGGCTTGATACTGTTTTTTTCTGTTGAAATTAAGGCTTTTAATTTATCAAACGAATTCATAATACTAGGATCCAATAATGAATACTTTTAATTAGTTTTAAGCTTTAAAATGCTTCAATACCCGTAAAGCCCTCAACGTATTCCATCTACTTGGTTTACCGGCTTTTTCCATATCAAAATGAGTTTGTCCTGGATATTTAGCTTGCAGATTCCAACTGCCTTCTTTATTGCGTTTTTTTAATAAAGTTTCAATGGCTGGACGCATGCGCTCATCCCAATCGGTTTTTGAATATTGAAAATAGTCCAGAGCACTCAAAATATCGTACCGCCATCGTCTTGGATACGAGAACCTCAAAAAATTAGTGTTGATGATCTCTCCTGTTCGATCTGAAATATAGAGCTGGTGTAGCAGAATAAATTCTTTTGAGGTTTGTTCTGCTTTTTTGAGTTCTTTTATTCGATAGGTGTAACCGTTTTTTATGTATTCTGTGATTCCTTCTAATATTGACAACGTTGTGTGCAAAGAACTATGCACGGGTTTTCCTCTGTTTGATACACAATTGAAACCACCATCTGGCATTATTTGGTCTAGAATGCAGTCCACAACAGATTTTAGATCCTTTTCATTTGTTTTGAAATAGGAAGCATAGTTTAAAAACATACCATTGACACATAGGTCACTCAGCTTCTGTTTTCCAAAAGGACCTATACCTCCGTCGTCTGCTTTTTCATTTTGCAGGATGATAGCAATGGATTCCTTTATAAGTTTATTTTCTGGTGAAATACAGAGATTTCGTAAATCGAAAAGTGTATAGTGGGATGATGTCCATTTTGGTTGATAGAACTTCATGCCCCAATGGCCATCTTCTTTTCGTTTAGATAAGAATTTTGCACCAAAACCTTCTGTAGCTATTCTGTTTCTTAAATCTTCTCGTTCTTTAGAAAGTAAATCTCGATGTACCTGGTACTGAATGGAAACGTCGCCTTCTAAAAGCCATTGTATGATTTCCTTGGTAGTCATCTTAGTGAAAGAAAAGTTGTTTCGCCCTAAAAAAGCTTAGTAAATTTATCTTGGTTTATTTCTCCATCTTGTCAATCTTGGAATACTTCTGGTAAATAACCAAGCTATAAATTTAGAGGAGCCTTGTTCGATCATTTTTTCTTTAGAAAAAGCTTGCATTTCCTTGACATTGCCTTTAAAGGTAAATTCTCCATCAACATAACAATAGCTGCAATAATCGGCACTTTTGGTACCATCTCTATTAGTACCACCATGTTGTGGATCCTTACTCATAGGCATACCACAACTTTGACAAAATTTGCTTGTTCTTGAAGTTTTCATAATTTTAATTATTAAAGTATTTGTTATATCGAATTTTAACTACCAATGGTATAAACCACTATGTTGTAATTTGAAAATATTTTAGTTATCCTGATAAAAATTCAATTTATTGTTAAGTTTATTTATTTCATTTTGTAAGCTTTCAATTTTATTAAGTAAATTTAAAATAGCGTTCATGCCTTCAAGGTTTATCTCTAATTCATAATGAAACCGAATGAGTTTCTCTATGTTTTTGATTTCGGTTATACTCACATATTGAGTTTTATTTGTGCTTACAATTTCTATTAATTCATAATCGTGTAATGCATTTATAAATGTGTTGGGAATATTATAATGAATGCATATTTGCTGAATGGATATAAGGTCTTTTGATGCCATAGCTATCTTAATTTTGCCAATTCTGTAAATAGTTCTTTTTCTTTATTAGAGAGGTTAGTTGGTGTTTTTATTTCATAAGTAATATATAAATCTCCAAAAACGCCTTCTTTTTTATATACGGGAAATCCTTTCCCTTTAAGCTTAATTTGTGTGCCGTTTTGGGTTTCAGGTTTTACGTTTAATTTTACTTTTCCATCAAATGTGTTAACGGTAACTTCTCCCCCTAAAATGGCTTTATATAAATTTAATGAAACCGTTGTGTACAAATTGTTTTTATCCCTTTTAAAATTTGTGCTGTTAGTTATGGTAAACGTAATGTACAAATCGCCATTGGGGCCTCCGTTTACACCTTTGCCCCCATGTCCTTTTATTTTTATAACCTGTCCGTTTTCAATACCAGCAGGAATGCTTATACGTATATTTTTATTGTTTACAGTTAGTGTGCGTTTATGGGTTGTGTAAACATCTTTTAAATGCAATTGCAATTCGGCATTAAAATCTTGTCCTCTAAATTTTACACCACCGCTTTGTTGTCTTGTAGACCTACCACCAAACATAGACTCAAAAAAATCTGAGAAATCACTTTCATTAAAACCACCAGAATATTGCTGCCTTTGCGAGCTTCCTTGATAGTGCTGCTGTTGTTTAGCTTTTTCATAAGCTTCAGCATGTTCCCAATCCTTACCATATTGATCGTATTTTTTTCGATTTTCGGGGTTGCTTAACACCTCATTGGCTTCATTAATTTCCTTGAATTTTTTTTCAGCAACCTTATCATTTGGGTTCAAATCCGGATGGTATTTTCTAGCAAGCTTTCTATAGGCTTTTTTAATGTCCTTTTCGGTAGCATTTTTAGCAATGCCCAATATTTTATAATAATCTATAAATGCCATGTATTGAAGTTTTTAAGAACTGGATTCTTAACGTGTTTCTATGTATTTTTCTATTAATATTTTCAAACTTTCTAAATAGTCTTTCATTATATTTAAGTCTATATCAGGATGGATTTCAGAGGGAATTGTAATGGGGTTTTCATTTAAGAAAATATACAATTCCGGATATTCTGTTTCAATAATAGAGGTTAATCTATTAATCTCCTGTGTATAAGTTTGTAAACGTTCCATAAGAGATTAATTATATCTCCAAAAAATCTTGGGATTTTCATTTTTTACTACATCTGTGGTCAAAGCAAATGCATCTTTTCTGGTACGCTTAATATTTTTAATCAGTACTGAGATTTTATCCTCTAATTGCTCTTGCTCATTTCTAAAAATATAAGCATCATAACTATTAGGGTCTTCAATAAGATTTGATAAACAGGATAAATGGAGATGGATATGCAATAATGAAGATGTACATTCATTATATAAATGTAAAAGGCCTACTTGAGTCTCATGGAGTTCTTCTAAGTTTTTATACATCAAAAGTTTAGCAAAATAGGTTTCAACCAAATCGATTATAAATTTAATATCTTTTTTTTGAAACTCTACATCTTCTTTCCATTTTTTTGTTAGAACATATAGTTCGTGCCAACTTGCTTCTTGAATATAATTTCCTTTAGGTCTAATTCTATAGTTATTCATAACGGCATATTTAAATTGTGATAGATAAATTTAGTCTTAATTTGGTGGAGCCAAAATGATAAATATCATTAACTAATGCTAATATTAAAGGTATATTTATGCTATAATCTTACCGTCTTCCATAGTTATAATACGGTCGGTTCGTTTTGCAAAATCCTCATCATGCGTAACCACAAGTAATGAGAGTCCTTGTTCATCACTTAACTGTTTAAAAATATTGAAAACGTTATCAGAATTATGGCTGTCTAGATTTCCAGTAGGTTCATCGCCCATAATTATGGACGGATTATTAATTAAAGCCCTAGCAATGGCAACCCGCTGTTTTTCGCCTCCCGAAATCTGTGATGCCCGTTTTTTTGCTAAATGATTAATATTCAAAACATCTAACTTTTGCATCGCATCATGCTCAATTTCTTGAAACGATTTTTCGCCTAGTTTTTTAGCAGGAAGCATCACGTTTTCCAACACCGAAAACTCCGATAATAAATAATGAAACTGAAATACAAACCCAATATGTTTATTTCTGATATATGACAGTTGGTCTCTACTTTGCCCCGTTATTAGTTGGTTATTTAAGTATAAACCGCCTTCATAATCGGTATCCATAGTTGATAAAATATAGAGCAATGTAGATTTTCCACAACCCGATTTTCCCATAATGGATACAAACTCGCCCTTGTTTATTTTAAAATTAATATCCTCCAGTACATGGAACAACACGGGCTTTTTAAAGTATTTATTAATATGTTTTGCTTCTAGTACGGTGCTCATGTTATTGACCTCTAATGATTTTTACGGGATCTATTTTTTTAGCTTTTTTTGAGGGT
>CAXBID010000191.1:0-7146 GCA_963975495.1 uncultured Flavobacteriaceae bacterium
CCCATGTAAGCTAAAGATTTGTCATACGTTGATTTTCCACCTTGAATAGATTCCGCAGATGGTATATTTCTGGAAATACCCATGCCCATTCCTGGATTGGTACCATAAGTAATCATCGGTTCAATAGTATTCGCATCAAAATGAAATTCTTTATCAAAAACAGCATCGTCATCTGTTTTCAACGTTTTCCAATAGGTCATCGCCGTATCCCAATCATCTCCTTTCGGAGTCATGGCACGACCTTTAATATACTCAAACGTCTTTTCATCTGGAGCAATCATGCCACCACGGGCACCCATCTCAATAGATAGGTTACAAACCGTCATGCGGCCTTCCATACTCATGTTTTCAAAAACATCGCCAGCATATTCCACAAAGTAACCTGTAGCACCAGATGTTGTTAATTTAGAAATAATATACAAGCCAACATCTTTGGGTGTTACGCCTTTATTTAAAGCACCACTAACGCTAATACGCATTTTCTTGGGCTTAGGTTGCATGATACATTGTGTAGTTAAAACCATTTCAACCTCAGAGGTTCCAATACCAAAGGCAATAGCACCAAAAGCGCCATGTGTAGAGGTATGTGAATCTCCACAAACTATAGTGGCACCAGGCAATGTAATTCCGTTTTCAGGGCCTACAACGTGTACAATACCATTATTTTGATGGCCCAATCCCCAGTGGCTAATGCCATATTCGTTCGCATTATCCTCCAATGTTTTTAACTGGTTGGCAGATAACGGATCTTCAACCGGTAAATGCTGGTTGATAGTTGGTGTGTTATGGTCTGCAACAGCAAAGGTCTTTTTTGGATATAAAACACTTAAACCCCTGCTTTTTAAACCAACAAAGGCTACAGGACTTGTAACTTCATGGATTAAATGACGGTCAATATAAAATACATCTGGTCCATCTTCAATTTTTCGCACCACATGCGAATCCCATACTTTATCAAACAATGTACTACTCATAAAAATCTCAATTTTTGTATTAGATTATCTTTTTGCTTATAAAATTAGAACTTTTTTAAGCTTTAAAGATTAGCAAATTTATATTTTATTACAGTTATTTAAAACTATAAGATACTTTGTTATTGAATTTTTATAAAATTGCCAATACATGTAGCATACACTGAATTATATTCAATAGAAGTTTGAATTTGTTTATAATTTTTGAACCAAAATTTTAGTTGGTTTAAATCCTATCTGAAACATACTCAATTTGGGTTTTTCCATGTGGTAAAACTTTGCCATCAGAACCAATATTTACCATTACAATATTTGAAATTGTGATAATAGTTTCTCTTGTCATCATATTTCTAACTTCACAACTCAAAGTAAGGGATGCCTTCCCAAATTTTATAGCCTTTATACCAATTTCAATGACATCTCCTTGTTTAGCAGAAGCTTTAAAATCTATTTCACTTATATATTTTGTGACTACTTTCTGGTTTTCTAATTGTACAATACTATAAAGCGCAGCCTCTTCATCAATCCATTCTAAAAGCCTACCTCCAAATAATGTTCCGTTAGCATTTAAATCTTCTGGTTTAATCCATTTCCTTGTGTGAAATCTCATAATTTTATTTAAGTTAAAAAAGTTCTTGTTGTTCGTCTTCTTTTGGGATTTTTAATGAATATCCTAATTCTGTATTTAATTTTTTAATAAAATAACTGGAAAGTAGCGGTGATTCTTTTTCAATGTTTTGATGAATAAAAAAATCTATTTCTTTTACGCCTTGCTCTTTCCAAAGTTTTAATCGTTCAACCCACTCATCCAATCGTGAATAATCGCTTTCGTGATTCGCTCCAACATAACGTACAAAAGCAGTGGCATTGGTTAATCGCATGTGCAACATATCCCGTCTTCCTGCAGTATCAACAATAATGTTTGAGATGTTATTAGCTTCTAAAAGTTGATATAAATCATTTGCAATGGCTTTATCATTAAACCAATTGGTATGCCTAAACTCTACTGCTAACGGAATTTCTTTAGGCCAGTTTTCTACGAAAGCAATTACCCTATCAAAATCCTTTGGCGTGAAATTAGTATTCATTTGCAAGAAGATAGTGCCTAATTTTTCCTTTAAATTTGAAGCATTAAATAGATAGTTTTCAACCACATCCTTTGTGTCCTGTAAACGTTTCCAATGGCTTATTTCTTGATTCAGTTTAGGGAAGAATTTAAATCCTTTGGGTGTTTTATCATACCAAGTTGCAAATTGTTCCGCAGGAAAAATACGGTAAAATGTTGCATTTAATTCGATGGAATTGAACTGACTAGAGTAATACACCAACTCATCTTTAGTGCCTCTGGGGTAAAATCCTTTAAGATCTGCCCTATTCCATTTTGCACAACCCACGTATATTTCCGGGACATTATCATCTTTCACTTTGTTAAGCACCCGCTTTGTACCTGGATGGTCTTCGGGTAAAGTAAAATCAATAGTTTCTGGGTTGTTTGCGCTTCCAAATTTCATAAGGCTTTTTTGTGAAATAAAGATAGAAAATTCTTTTTGTTAATAAACTAGTTGATAATTATAAATGAATAGGAAACTTATAAGGCTTGTTAATCTATATTTTTAGTGAAAATCTACAACCATGAATACGAGAGACTTCAATTTAAAAAGTATTAGGCCTGAAATTTTATCAACTACAATTAATGATTCCATGAGTTCTGACGAGCGGTTTCAAAACTTGGTTTTGCGCCCTGTTATCAAACTACAAAACGATTTGCTTATTGAGGTTTTTACAAATTATGTAGCAAAACATAAAATGGTTTTTTACGGGTTAACTCTTGAAAAGCGAACGGATTATATTGAGAATGCTGTGCAACGCGATATGAAGTTTAGAAATTCCTTAAAAGGAATGATTATAGGTCAGTTTACAGTTGAAGAGTATTTACTCTATATTGAAAACTCATCAGCTTTGAATAAACGTATGATGAATATTGTAAAACAACGTTTATTAAACAATATTCAATTGTTTGAAAAACCAGAACTATTAACTGCGGTTTAAGGCACGAATATTCACGATTCCAATTTTTATATTAGTACTAACTCGTGTAATTCGTATCAAAAACATATAGGTTTCGACTGCACTACCATTTGACAAGTATGTTATGTGTTTGATTTTTAATTATTTAAATATCACTCAAATTTTAAAACACCCCTAAAGTCCCCTCTAGGGGACAATCCGTATTTTTCAATTTTCAATTTAATTATCAACAATATCGCTTGATAATTTTTTTTATCTATTGTCTCAACCAGACAAGAGCTACTCAATCAACGAAACCCCATTTAAATCGGTGGTTAAAACATCGCTCATATAATCAAAATATGGACGTATAACTTTAAACGCACCGTCAACTTGGTGTATAAAGTTTTCATCCAAAACGTCCTTGTCTGTAAATTTTTTAGTAAAAATAAATTGTTTTTTTCTAATCAAATCGATGGCTTTATGGTCTTTGCTAAAACCTTTTGGAGCCGTTTTAACTTCATCGCCAACAAAACCTCCCCAAGTACTTTTTAGTTTTTTGTTGTTTAAAATATTACGGATGTCGCTATCATCCATTTCAAATTCTTTTCGAATACGAAGCAAATCTTCCTTTGCGGGTTCCCAAAAGCCAGTAGCTATAAAGCTTTCATTATTAGGTTGAATATGTAAATAGTAGCCGCCTCTTAACTTAGGTTTTGTTCTATGAAACGAACCTCCAAAATGGGTTTTATAAGGTAATTTGTTTTTTGAAAAACGTACATCCCTATAAATCCTAAAGATTTTAAGTTTATCTATATCGTCGTGCTTGTTTAAGTTTTCTAGAATGGCATTATAGAAAAGTTTTACTTCGCCTTCTATAGCTTTAAATTCTGGTTTATTTTCATTAAACCAATCGCGATTATTGTTTTTTTCTAATTTTTTGAAAAACGAAAAAACAGACTTTTGTAAGGTGGTGCCCATAAACTTTAGTTTTGCTTAAAAATACAAAAAGTCCTAAATTAATAGGACTTTTTGGTTTTATTAAATGCGTTGTACTATTTGGGTGTTGCTATATGATATGTTTTAATTTTAATAGAATCAGTATCTTTATCATAATATTCAATTACGAAATCATGGCTACTAGTAAAATAACCAAAACCTGCATAGCTTTCTCCATGTACTAAGTAATGCCCATCTCTGTTGGTGCTTAATACATTTTCAACTACCATGAATTTTGATTTATCTTTATTAAATGCAATATCAAACCCACGATTGTTAGGCTTAATAACATAATTTTTATCATTTAATTTAAAATACGTATCCTTGGTTAAAAAATCATATTCTCCGTCTTCATCATCATCGACCAAGACCATTTTTTCTACTTTAGAAACATTTTCGACACGCTCTTGGTTTACTTTATCTTTGTCGCCTTCATCTAATTTTACAGCTGTTGTTTCCCGTGTAATTACTTTTACTTTTTTTTCTGTGGTTTTCTCACCATCATTTACCTTAATGGTTTTGGTTTCAACTTTTTCTTGGACTTCTTTTGGCTTTTCTTGTGCCATTGCATACCCTACAAATAAGAATACAAATAAATATACGTAAGTTTTCATCTTGTTTTGGTTTTAAATTTTAATATTTCTTTACTAAGATAGACTATTTATTAGTCTTTTTTGGCTTCTTCTTTTACTTCCTCAATTTCATCTTTAACATCCTCTATTGCATCTTCAACATCGTCTGCTAGTTCTTCAGAGTTTTCCTTGGCTTCAACTTTTACTTCTTCAAGTGCTGCTTCAATTTTCTCCTCTGGAGTTTTTTTATCTTCTCTGCATCCTGTAAATGCTATCGAAATTGTAAATAATAGTGCTACTGCAAATAGTGCTTTTTTCATGATTTTTTATTTTATAAATTTAAAGTTAAATGGTTTATACTATTAAATAACCTTGATTTAGTTATTTTGGAATTGATTATCCAAGGACGCTTCATCAAATGCCAATTCATTATCAAATTGAAGTGTTCTGATTGGAAATGGAATATTGATCCCTTCTTTGTCATAGGCCTTTTTGATTTCAATTATAGCTGTAGTTTTAGCTTTTAGCTTTTCCAACATACTTTCGGCATCTATCCAAAATCTGCATAAATAATTTATTGAGCTGCCTCCAAATTCGGTATAATAAAATTCCACTTCTTCTTCAGATTCAACTTGGTCAAAAGCATTTGCTATAGTTTGCTTCGTTAGTTTTTGTACTTTTTCCAAATCAGATTCATATCCCACCCCGCATTCTAAAAACACACGCATTTTGGTGGTTAATGAATAATTTTTTAGTGGGTTTTCCAGAATCATCTTATTTGGTATTACCACAACGTTATTGTCGGCTTCTTTAATAGTAAAATCTTTTAAATTAATATCAGTTACTTCACCCGAATACCCATTTGTTTCAACCCAATTACCAATTTGTATCTTTTTTCTAAAGGATAGCATGATTCCAGCAAACGTGTTGGATAAGGTGCCTTGAAGCGCCAAACCAATAGCTAAACCTACAACTCCAGCACCAGCTAGTAATGAGGTAAGTGCTTTGCCCAAATTCATTATACCTAAAGCTAAGAACAATCCAGCTAAAACAACTACAACAGCTGAAATTCTCGCTATCATGTTGCTTATTGACGTTTGGTCTACCCGTTTTGATACGAGTTTTGAAACCAACTTGTTTACATAACGTGCTGCGAAATAAGAAACAGTTAAAACAAGTATTGCTAAAATAAAATTAGGTATATTTTCTATTATAATATTTACCCAGCCATTTAATTTGTCAATCAAATTTCCAAAGGCCTCTGTCAATGTATTTTCCATTTTATTATCTAGTTAAAGGTTAAAACCCTGCTCCCGATAGCTATCGGGAGAGTGACGAGAAATCTTATAATAAAGGGATTCCTCTTCGATTGCTCCGCAATGTACTTTCAATCAAAATATATTTTGATTTCAGTAACATTCGGAATGACATGCTAACTCTAAAAAGAATTTCATTCTTTTATATTAAAACTATGGATTTTAAAATCCATAGTAGTTTATTTCTTATCGTTTATTTAAATTATTATTAGGCCTCTACTACACTTGACTTCAATGATTCTGAAGGTTTTTTTGTCCAGGCATTTAGCATCCAACTAGACTTTTCCAATTCGCGGATATAAGCGCCTATCAAATCGATTGTTCCTTCATCTCCAACACTTTCGGCTTTTTTAATAACTTTAGACATTTGTTCCAATAGTAACTTGTGGTCGTTAATGGTTTCTGAAACCATATCGGTATCAGCCTTCAATGGCGCCACTTCGGTAATATTGGATACTTTTAAATAATCACTAAATCTACTCATTGGATGGTAGCGTAACGTTAAAATCCGTTCAGCAATTTCATCAATTTTAATTCTAGCATCACCGTACAATTCTTCAAATTTTTCGTGCAAATCGAAAAAGTTTTCGCCTAAAATGTTCCAGTGATTACTTCTTAATTTTTGATAGTATATGTGATAATCAGCTAAAAGCGTATTAAGCTCAACTACGACAGTTAATAATTCTTCATCTTTCATGTTCAAATAACTCATAATATTTTCTGTTTTTTTATTGTTTAACACTGTATAAACTATAGAAATTATGGATTTTGTCAAGGCCTTTAACAGGTTTTAACCCTTTTAAGTTTTGATTAACATAAATTATGTTAAAAATTATTGACTTTGTTAAAAAATTTAAGAAATATTATATTGAAGAATCTGAACTCATCTTGACTTTTTGTTTTTAACCGAATCCCGATGGCTATCGGGATGTTTACATGAGACTATTTTTGAAGGGCATAGCCCCGACGCTTCGGGGCTACGCATAGAAAAATAGATGAAATATTAGCGAATTTTAGCCATTTTTCAGGAAATAGAAAAAGTCAAGATGAGTTCTCTATATAAACGCTATGTTTTTTAGGATTAAACCCGAAGCTGGAGCAATATAATGCATCTTAATATTGCTTTCTGGTAATAGGCTGTTTTCAATATCTTGGAGTGATAATTTACCTTTACCTAAATCAATTAACGTTCCCATCATTAATCGAATTTGATTTCGCATAAACCCTTTACCTTTAACGCAAAGTAAATAACTATTTCCTGGAAAATGGCTAAAATTCGCT
>CAXBID010000192.1:0-7125 GCA_963975495.1 uncultured Flavobacteriaceae bacterium
AATCCAAAGTATCAACAAAGGTGCCTTCATCAGAAATATCTAAAGTTTCCTCAAAAGATCTATCATAAGACATAATTGATACGCCTCCTTTTTCTTTATTTGTGATTTTCCCCGAAATAATTGCATAATCAACTTTAGGGTATTCTTTACAAGAAAGTATTGCCAATACAGATATTAAAATAAGTAGTTTTTTCATGGTTCAATTATAATTTTGGTTAAAAATATAAAATAAGAGGTATTTGCTATCTTTTTTTGTTAATAATTAACATTTATAGTTTATGAACTGGTTTAAACTTTTATGATTGACTAAAAAATGGTCCTTTTGCACCCATTTTTCACCTTTTTTTAGTTCCGTAACGATGCTATGCAACAAATAAAAGCCTTCAACTGGTCACAAAATGTCTAATTTTCGCTATAATCCAAAAAGTTTAAACCAGTTGAACCAATTCCTTATAATCTATAATTTCAGGTATAATATTTAGAGCGAATAATTCTTTTTGAATATTCATCATGGTTTCTTTATCTAATAAATCTTGCGACCATTCCGTTATACTCAACCATTCTTGCACATCCTCTAATTGTTGTTCGTATCTGTTGGCTATAGTTTTGTCGATGCTTGGTATATCCTTAAACTCTTGGGTTGTATTATTTATTATTTCCAAAATGGTCTTTAAATCCGCTCCATGGTTTTCAATAAAATCGGCTCTCACAGCAATTACAAAACATGGCCATGGCGAAGGACAATTACCAATACGTCTAAAAACGCCATTATCAACCAAAGGTTTTGTTGTGAATTTTTCCCATAAAAAATAGTCTGCTTTATTATTGGTTAATCCTTCAATAGCGCCATTTAAATTCTTAATAATTTCAAAATTTAAATCTTTTTCTAAATCCCAATTATTGTTTTGGGCATTTATATAAGTCATTAAATGTGATCCCGAGCCATATCTGCTTATAGCTGCTCTTGTACCCTTAATATCTTCAATGGTTTTGTAGGCTGAATGATTTGCCACATGAATTCCCCAAACAAGCGGTGTTTCAACAAATGTTTGAACTATTTTACTCGGGTTTCCGGCAATAATATCTTTTATAATACCTTCAGTAAGTATAACGGCTATATCCACTTTACCTTCCCTAAGTGCTTTACACATAGCGCCCGTGCCTCCTGGATAATCGTGCCAGCGAAGGTTGATACCTTCATCTTTATATTCTCCATTTTTCAGGGTTAAGTACCATGCCAAATTAAAGTGCTCTGGTACACCACCAATATTAATTTGCTTCATTAAACTATTATTCAATAATTTTATTAAGTGTATATTTTATAAGGTTTTCAATGACTTGCCCAGGGTTTTTACTAAAAGTGCCATTGGCTCTGTTTGCTATTATGGCATTTAATGACAATGCATTGTGACCCAATAATTTTGATAAACCATAAATGGCAGATGTTTCCATTTCTAAATTAGTAACTCGAAAACCGTTGTAGTTAAATGAATCTATTTTATGGTTCAGTTCAGAATCTTGAAGGGCTAAACGCAAAACCCGCCCTTGAGGTCCGTAAAATCCGCCCGCAGTAGCTGTTAACCCTTTATATGTAAGGTCACTTTCAAATTGCTTTTCAAGGATTTCACTGTTTTTAATAATTATGGGTTTCGCTTTGTTTTGGTGCCAATTTGTATGTGCTATAAATGCATCTTCAATTTCAGTGTTTTTTATAGAATCTATTTGATAGGAGTGAAGCATTCCATTAAGGTCTAATCCATGAGTGCTTAAAACAAATGAATCAACAGGAATATCATGTTGTAATGACCCTGACGTACCAACCCTAATGATATCGAGACTTCTTATGTTTTTCTTCGGTTTTCTTGTCTTTAAATCAATATTTACAAGCGCATCTAATTCGTTTAAAACAATATCAATATTATCTGGTCCAATACCCGTAGATATTACAGTAATTGGTTTGTGTTTATAAGTTCCGGTTTGGGTTTTAAATTCTCGTTTACTTGTTTCAAAATGAACGGCATCAAAATGCTTTGTTATTTTTTCTACACGGTTTTGGTCACCAACAAGAATGATGGTGTTCGCAATGTTTTCGGGTTTTAAATTTAAATGATAAACGCTACCATCTGGATTTAAAATAAGTTCAGATTTTTTAATGGGCATTCATTATCGTTTTTACAAGTTTGTTTAATTGCTTATTAAACTGAAAATCAAATTTTTTCACACCACCATACATCATATTATTATCAATTTCTGATGCAAAATTATGCTGTCCTAATAAAGCTTCATGTCCTTTTCTATTTAAAACTATGCTATTACTCTCTTCGGTAAAGAATATACTGAGTTGATCGATAATTCTCGATAACTGCAAATGGCCATATCCATAAAAGCCTTGGTAATTAAGAGCATAACCTAATAAGTGATTTTTAGATGTAATTGTGTGTTTGTTAATTATTTCAAGGATATTTTTTTCAAGAACATTTAGTCCATCTAACGAATCGGGGAAACGTTTTAAATGCGCCTTTAAACAATTACTTAAATATTCAAACGATGAGGATTTTACAATAAAAGGTTTTAATAAATTGTGGTCTATACCACAATAAATACCCCAAATAGTGTTCGCTAAATCTATACCTTTAGCGTCAAGCAGAACCTTATTTTCATAATGATCCATTAACTGCTCTGGTGTTAATTCAGATAGCGCTTTTAAGTTTTTACTCCCTTCAATTCTTCCACTACAAACCAGATAAATAGGAATTTCAATCTTTTTCTGGTGAATAAGACTAATTACAGCTATCATGTTTATATGACAGAATAAATCATATTCAAACCAAAGTACAATTTCAGAGTAATTTTCAGTATGGTTTAATTTATTCATTTCGTTTTTAATCAAATCAATATCTAAATCAACATCATAAAATTCGTTGAAAAAAGATTTTCTAAGATTTAAAAATTCTTCGGAATCAATCATTTCTGACGTGGGACCTTCACAAAGCATTTCCTCCCATGTTAGTTTTTCGCCCTCAACGCCCAATTGATTAATAATTGTGGTCAGATTTGTTCCGTTGGTAATATGAAGAGGTAATTTACCCATAATTTATCCGCCTACACGTTTTACATTAAATCCTTTTTCTTTTAGCATTTGCATTATTTTATCGCGATAATCACCTTGAATAATAATTTTTTCATCTTTAAAACTCCCGCCTACACTAAGTTTTGTTTTTATTTCTTTAGCCAGTGCTTTAAAATCTTCATTAGCACCCGTATAACCTTCAAGAATAGTTATAGGTTTGCCTTTTCGTTTTTCATATTTGCAAATTATGGGATCATCTTGCATCCAAATATCCGAAGCTCTATTTTGGTCTTCTACATGATTTTCTTCAACATGCTCTGGAAATAAATTCTTTAATTGGTCTTGTAAATCCATAAATTCAGTTTACAGTCTCAGTACCAGTCTCAGTTTTTTCAGTAACTAACTGTAAACTGTGACTGCGACTGAAAGCTATTTTTTTATTAATCCTAACTCAATTAAACGTTCATTCAAAAACTCTCCTGCTGTAATATCGTCAAACTGTTTAGGATTTTTTTCATCAATACAGCCATCTAAAACATCTAATTTCATATCACTAATGGGATGCATGAAAAAAGGAATGGAGTAACGTGATGTTCCCCAAAGTTCTTTTGGTGGATTTACAACACGATGTATGGTAGATTTTAGTTTGTTATTGGTGTGTCTAGATAGCATATCGCCCACATTAATCATAAGTTCGTTGGGTTGCGCAATGGCATCAATCCATTCGCCTTTATGGTTTTGAACCTGTAAACCACGCCCTTGGGCACCCATCAACAAAGTAATTAAATTAATATCGCCATGGGCTGCTGCACGAACAGCTTCTTTTGGTTCTTCGGTAATCGGTGGGTAATGAATAGGTCTTAAAATGGAATTTCCATTATGAATATAGTCATCAAAATAAGGTTCTTCCAATCCTAAATGCAAAGCCAAGGCACGCAACACGTACTTCGCTGTTTTTTCAAGCATTTTATAGGTTTGCTTACCCACTTTGTTAAACTCAGGAAGTTCTTCAACAATAACATTATTAGGATATACTGATTTGTATTTTTCATCATCTTCAACATACTGCCCAAAATGCCAAAATTCTTTTAAATCACCTTCTTTTTTGCCTTTAGCACTTTCCTTTCCAAAGGACACATATCCACGTTGACCACCAATTCCCGGTATTTCATATTTCTGCTTGGTTTCAGTGGGTAAACTGAAAAAATTCTTGACTTCCTTATATAAATTTTCAACTAAAGTGTCATCTAAAAAATGACCTTGTAACGCCACAAAACCTATTTCCTCATAGGCTTTACCAATAGCATCTACAAACTTTTGCTTTTTAATGGAATCGCCAGAAATAAAATCGTTTAAATCAACACTTGGAATAGAATTCATAGAATTAGTTTAGTTCAATGTATTACAAATGTACAAAAACATCCTATATTTTTGATAGATTCTATTTTCTATAACTTTAATAAAATATATGCTTTTTATGGTATATTTGAAAATATAAGACGACCGACTTATGAGTAATGATTTTGCCTCAATCCAAATTGACTTCAATCCAAAAGAATTGGATAATACTGTTTTATTACAGTTATATAGAAACATGCTAAAACCTAGGCTGATAGAGGAGAAGATGCTCGTTTTACTGCGGCAAGGTAAAATAAGCAAATGGTTTTCCGGTATTGGGCAAGAAGCCATTGCTGTTGGCGTTACTATGGCTTTGGGTAACGAAGAGTATATTTTACCCATGCACAGGAACTTAGGTGTTTTTACTACTAGAAAAATTCCTTTATATAGATTATTTGGGCAGTGGCAAGGAAAAGCTTCAGGATTTACTAAAGGAAGAGACCGATCGTTTCATTTTGGAACACAGCAATACAAAATTGTTGGAATGATTTCTCATTTGGGACCACAATTGGGTGTTGCCGATGGTATTGCGTTAGCCTCAAAATTGAAGGGTAAAAATCAGGTTACCGCAGTATTTACAGGAGAAGGCGGCACTAGCGAAGGCGATTTTCATGAAGCTTTAAATGTGGCTTCCGTATGGAAACTCCCCGTTTTATTTTGTGTTGAAAATAATGGTTACGGCTTATCAACACCTACAAACGAGCAATATAATTGTAGGGATATTGCCGATAGAGGTTTCGGCTATGGGATGGAATCGCATATTATTGATGGTAATAATATTTTGGAAGTTTACACGGGAGTTAGCGCTATTGCAGAAAGTGTTCGTTTAAATCCACGTCCTGTTTTATTGGAGTTCAAAACCTTTAGGATGCGAGGACATGAAGAGGCAAGTGGTACAAAATACGTGCCGCAAGAACTAATGGATACTTGGGCATTGAAAGATCCTGTGATTAATTTTGAAAATTTTCTGAAACAAAATAATATTTTAAGCGAAGATAAAAATTCTGAAATTAAGCAAGAAATCATTGCGGAAATAAGCGAGCATTTAGAGGTTGCCTTTAATGAAGACCCAATTATTCCTAATTTAACCAATGAATTAGATGATGTATTTCAAAAATCATTATATCAAGAAGTTAAGAATAAAAATGAATTAAAGGAGATTCGATTTATCGATGCTATTTCAGAAAGCTTAAAACAAAGTATGGAGCGGCATAATGAGTTGGTTATTATGGGGCAAGATATTGCAGAATACGGTGGCGCTTTCAAAATTACAGAAGGTTTTGTTGAGCAATTTGGAAAAGCCCGTGTCCAGAATACACCCATTTGCGAATCGGCCATTGTTGAAACAGCTATGGGGCTTTCAATTGCAGGAATAAAAAGTATTGTTGAAATGCAGTTTGCAGATTTTGTGGCATCTGGTTTTAACCCCGTGGTTAATTATTTGGCCAAATCATATTACCGATGGAACCAAAATGCTGATATTGTGATAAGAATGCCTTGTGGCGGTGGTGTTGCTGCTGGTCCTTTTCATTCACAAACTAACGAAGCTTGGTTTACTAAAACGCCAGGTTTAAAAGTGGTTTATCCTGCGTTTCCCTTTGATGCTAAGGGGTTATTGGCAACAGCAATAAACGATCCAAACCCTGTGTTGTTTTTTGAACATAAGGGTTTATATAGAACTATTCGTCAAGATGTTCCAACCGATTATTATACGTTGCCTTTTGGCGAAGCTTCAGTTTTAAGAACAGGAACGGCTATTACTGTTATAAGTTATGGCGCTGCAATACATTGGGCCATGGAAACGCTTGATAATAACCCAGAAATATCTGCGGATGTTATAGATTTAAGAACGCTTCAACCTTTGGATACGGAAACTATTTATATTTCAGTAAAAAAGACTGGGAAGGCAATTATATTACAAGAAGATTCTCTATTTGGAGGCATTGCAAGCGATATTTCATCATTAATAATGGAAAATTGCTTCAAGTTTTTAGACGCACCGGTAAAACGTGTGGCAAGTATAGAGACCCCAATTCCATTTAATAGTGCGCTTGAACAGCAGTATTTGCCGAAAGACAGGTTTGAAGCTGACTTAAAAGACTTGTTGGCGTATTAAATTAATTTGAGTAAGATAAAAATGGTTCTACCCTTATTTTAATGGATAGATTCATTCTCCGTGTCCTTTGTGCCTTGCCTTTGAGTTCTTTGTGGTTAAATGAACATCGCCGAACTAACCACAAAGGGCACCAAGTTTTGCACAAAGTTCACAGCGTTTTTAAAAAGTGTACTAAGCAATCGAAGTTTCAGTAAACCATCCATTTCCACTAAATTCGTGGTAGAACCATAAAAATTAATTACTTAAAAGTCCGTCTCTTAAGTTATAATGTCAGGTTGAGCATTAACAAGATCAAAATATATTTTGAGCGAAGGTAGCTTACGCAGTAAGTCGAAACCTATAAGATTTATCAATTTTCAAGACCTTTCGACAAGTTTCACTTGCTACTTTCAACGAAAATATATTTTCATTTCAGTAATGCTCAAGGTGACTGGTAATTATACTATTGGCTTTTAACCAAAAAAAGAATCGCACTTCGAGCTCACGTTACTAGTGTTATGTTAATCATTAATTGACGGATAAAGTCTTTTTAGTTTTATCC
>CAXBID010000193.1:0-7103 GCA_963975495.1 uncultured Flavobacteriaceae bacterium
TTCCTTCGGAAAATCCTCGCACTCAAACACGCAACTTTCCATATACATAAACGTTAAACGAAACTCTCCAAAAACAAAAAAACCTTCAATTTAAAATCAGCTATCAAACAAGTGCGTTAGGGATTGTAGAGGAAAGCCCACAGCGACCTTTTGGGAGCGAGGACTTGTAACGGAAAGCCCGACCCTTGTGGTAACGCCCAACTTCTCGATACATTCCGAATTAAATTCGGGACACTCGAAGTGACATTATTATAAACAAAAAAATCCAGCAATTACGCTGGATTTTATTATTTAAAATCATCAAGTTTATGATGCGTTTTGTTTCTTAATTAGATTAAGCGCAGAACCCTCATTATACCATTTTATTTGGGCATCATTATACGTATGATTCAGTTTGATAACATCTTTTGAACCATCAGCGTGAACAACCTCAACGATTAATGGCTTATCTGGTGCAAATTCATTTAGATCTAAAAAGTTGAAGCTATCATCTTCTTGAATTAAATCATAATCGCTTTCTTTAGCAAAAGTTAAACCTAACATTCCTTGCTTTTTAAGGTTTGTTTCGTGAATACGTGCAAACGATTTTACAATAACCGCAGCAACACCTAAATGTCTTGGTTGCATTGCAGCATGCTCTCTTGAAGATCCTTCACCGTAATTATGATCTCCCACAACTACTGTTTTTATGCCTGCTTTTTTGTATTCGCGTTGTACATCTGGAACGCCACCATAATCTCCAGTTAACTGATTTTTTACAAAGTTTGTTTTTTTATTGAATGCATTTACAGCACCAATTAAGGTATTATTCGATATATTATCTAAATGCCCTCTAAAACGTAACCAGGGGCCAGCCATAGAAATATGGTCTGTGGTGCATTTTCCAAAAGCTTTAATCAATAACTTAGCACCTGTTATACTATCTCCAATAGGCTCAAAAGGTGTTAATAATTGTATACGTTCAGAATCATCTTTTACAGAAACCTGTACATGACTACCATCAGCTTCTGGTGCTAGATAACCATTATCATCAACGGCAAAACCCTTAGGTGGCAATTCCCATCCTGTTGGTTCGTCAAACATAACCTCTTGTCCGTTTTCATTAATTAACTTGTCTGTTAATGGATTAAAATCCAAACGACCAGCAATAGCTATGGCTGCAGTTATTTCCGGTGACGCTACAAAGGCATGTGTATTTGGGTTTCCATCGGCACGCTTTGCAAAGTTTCTATTAAAAGAATGTACAATACTGTTTTTTGGTGCATTTTTAGGGTCGCTATATCTTGCCCATTGCCCGATGCACGGACCGCAAGCATTTGTAAATATTTTAGCGTCTAATTTTTCGAAAACATTAAGAATACCATCTCTTTCAGTAGTATATCTAACAAGCTCAGAACCTGGATTAATACCTAGCTCCGATTTCATTTTAAGGCCTTTATCTAAAGCTTGTTGTGCAATAGATGATGCACGAGATAAATCCTCGTAAGATGAATTTGTACAAGAACCGATTAATCCCCATTCAACTTTTAAAGGCCATTCGTTAGCCGTGGCTTTTTTAGTCATATCATCACCAACGGTAGTTGATAAATCTGGTGTGAATGGGCCGTTTAATAAAGGGCCTAATTCTGATAAATTAATATCTATAACTTGATCAAAAAATTGTTCAGGATTTGCATAAACGGCATCATCAGCGGTTAAGTGTTCTTTTACTGCGTTTGCAGCATCAGCAACATCTGCTCTTTCTGTAGCACGTAAATAACGCTCCATAGACTCATCATAACCAAATGTTGATGTGGTTGCGCCTATTTCGGCTCCCATATTACAAATGGTTCCTTTTCCCGTGCAAGACATTGATTTTGCACCCGGACCAAAATATTCTACAATAGCACCTGTTCCTCCTTTTACAGTAAGAATTTCAGCTACTTTTAAAATAACATCCTTTGGTGCAGTCCAACCAGATAGTTTACCTGTTAATCTAACACCTATCAATTTAGGAAATTTAAGTTCCCAAGCCATACCAGCCATAACATCTACCGCGTCTGCTCCTCCAACTCCAATAGCAACCATACCTAATCCACCAGCATTTACAGTATGCGAATCGGTACCAATCATCATGCCTCCTGGGAATGCATAATTTTCTAAAACAACTTGGTGAATAATGCCTGCACCCGGTTTCCAAAAACCAATACCATATTTATTTGAAACAGATTCTAAGAAATTAAAGACTTCACTGCTTACTGAATTTGCATGTTTTAAATCGGCAATAGCGCCTTCTTTAGCTTGAATTAAGTGATCGCAATGCACCGTTGTGGGTACAGCAACCTTTGGTTTTCCAGCTTGCATAAACTGTAATAATGCCATTTGCGCCGTTGCATCTTGACATGCAATTCTGTCTGGAGCAAAATCTACATAATCTTTTCCCCTGACAAATGCTTTGGTAGGTGTTCCATCCCAAAGATGGGAATATAAAATCTTTTCAGAAAGTGTTAAAGGTTTGCCTACAATTTCTCGTGCCTTGTCTACACGTTCAGCCATTTTGGTGTATACCCCTTTAATCATGTCGATATCAAATGCCATATATTATCTTTATTTTGAGTTTTCAATACGTTTCGCAAAATACGAAATAAATACAAAGTTCTAAAAAATAAACCTTGTAATACAATACGCAGTTATATTAATTTATTATACTTATATTATAAATTAATATGATTGTATTTTTATCACTTTTATTTAGTAATAAAGATTATACTTCAATATAAGAAAAGTAAAAGACTAAAACAAACTCATTATAATGTCATTTTCAGAAACACCTTCAGCCTCTGCTTTGTAGTTTTTAATAATTCTATGTCTTAAGATACTGTAAGCAACCGCTTGAACATCTTCAATATCTGGAGAAAATTTTCCATTAATAGCAGCATGCGTTTTTGCAGCTAAAATCAAGTTTTGTGATGCTCTGGGTCCTGCGCCCCAATCCATGTAAGTTTTTACTAAATCATTAGCAGCATCACTATTTGGTCTTGTTTTTCCAACCATGGAAACTGCATATTCAATAACATTATCGGCTACTGGAATACGGCGTATTAAGTGTTGGATTTCTGTGATTTGTTTTGCAGAAAACAAAGGATTTACCGTAACAAAATTATCATTTGTAGTTGCCTTAACCACTTGAACTTCCTCTTCAAATGACGGATAATCTAAATTAACAGCAAACATAAAACGGTCTAATTGCGCTTCGGGTAGTGGATAAGTTCCTTCTTGCTCAATGGGGTTTTGTGTAGCTAATACAAAATACGGAAGTTCTAATTTATAATGATGACCAGCAACCGTAACCGCACGTTCTTGCATGGCTTCAAGTAAAGCAGCTTGTGTTTTTGGTGGTGTCCTATTAATTTCATCTGCTAAAATTATATTGGCAAAAATAGGGCCTTTTATAAATTTAAAATGGCGGTCTTCATCTAAAATTTCACTTCCTAAAATATCACTCGGCATTAAATCTGGAGTAAACTGAATACGCTTGAAATCTAAACCAAGTGCTTGCGCAATGGTATTAACCATTAATGTTTTTGCTAAACCGGGAACGCCTATAAGCAATGAATGCCCTCCGGAAAAAATGGAGATTAAAATTTGGTTTACAACAGCGTCTTGACCAACTATAACTTTGGCAATTTCTTTTTTTAAATCTTTATATTGTTTTACAAACTGTTCGATGGCAGCTACATCAGACATATATTACTTTTTTAACCAGTTACCCGAAAAATCGCAATCTCTATATTCGCCACTTACTTTAACATAGGTGTCCAATATTTTTGTATCTTGCCATTTTTCAATGGTTTGTATTCTTTTTTCGTTTAGTGCTAAATCCTTGATTTTTAAATAATCCCTGGCATAATCCGCTTCATGATCTTCAATTCTATCTGTAACCGTTAAAATGGCATACTTCTTTTTCCCAGTTCTATCTTGTTCCGTTTGTATTAAACTAACCTCACCATCTTTTAAATTTTGAATTTGAGAATATAATTCTGTATCCATTCTGGTTAATTCAAAATTATAATCCTGGGTTTGTGGATTTATTAATTGCCCACCATCACCACGTGTTTCTTTTTCATCACTCGCTTCCCGTGCGGCATCAGCAAATGAAATATCACCACTCACAACACGTTCTCTTACTTTATTAAGTCGCTCAATAGCATCGTTTTCAGCTTCAGTAGAAACTTTAGGTGTTAAAAGTAGATGACTTACAATATATTGTTGACCTTGTATTTTTTCTAAATGAATAATATGAAATCCGAATTCTGTCTCAAAAGGATCAGATACCTCGTCTTCTTGCAGCGAAAAAGCTACCTCCCTAAACTCTTTGACCATTTTAGGTTTTTTTCTATCCAAAACATATTTATATCCTGACTGTTTTAAACCTGGATCTTCACCATAAAGAACTACTTTAGACCTAAAACTAGCACCATTTTCAACAACATCAGTTTTAAATCCTTCTAATCTTTCAATTATCCTTTGTTTTTCTTCTTCAGATACTTTGGGTTCAGCAACAATTCTAGCTACTTTTAATTCTGTTCCAAATCTTGGTCTTTCATCTTTCGGGATTTTATTGAAAAATGTGCGTACCTCTTCTGGGGTTACCTCTAATTCTTCAATAATTTGCTTCTGCATTCTTTCAGCCAGCATATTGCCTTTGTTTATCTCAAACATCTCTTCCCTGAAGCTTTTTTCATCTTCTTTTTTATAGACACTTAATAAACGTTCCATAGAACCATTTACCTGCTGTAAAAACTGCTGAATTTGATACTCTACATTCTGGCGCACTTCGGCATCACTGACTAAAATACTGTCTTGAATAGCATGGTGTGCATATAATTTATCTTCTAATAACTTACCAAACAACTCACAGCGTTTAATTTCTTTTACATTTACACCTTGTGCTTCCAATTGTAAGTATGCTTTATCAAGATCTGATTCCAGAACAATAAAATCACCAATAACTGCTGCAACACCATCTACTTTTCTAGGCTTAAATGTGTTTACTGAGTCTAATTCTTTAAGTAATTCATCACTTATAGAGTCTGTTTTAACTTCTTCTACGTCTTCAATAATTTCTTGAGCAGACATAACGTTAGTTAGTATTAACGTAGCACTTAGAAATAAGATCTGTTTTATGTTAATTGTAAATCTCAAATTGTTTATTTTTAATAGCATCTTTTGTAATATCCTTTTCTAATTTTCTAATAAGCTCTAGCTTTCTCTTATTAATGACGATTTGGTCTATAGTTGGCTTAACATATTCAAGCGGTGCCGTATCATTTCGCAACAAAACATCATTAATTTGCATCAAATATACTCCTAATGAATCTTTGAGTTGCACAAAATTAGATTTTTTTAACAGTTCATTTTTGTTTTCTGATGTTACTGCTGGAATTTTATCTACAACCTGTTTTACTTTTATCCAAATGGAATCATTTAACGAGTAGGACTTAAACTGAATTGAAATAGAATCTAACTCCCTTTTATCTTTAGCATTAAAACGTTTAAACTTTTTTTCAATAGCATCAAGGTCTAAAATATTTTCATCCACATGTACATACCTGAATTTAATAAGCTCTTCATTTAGTTTGAAGGCTTCTTTATTATTCTCGTAATAATCTTCTGCTTCTTGTATATTAACCATAGTATCAATACTTCGCTTTACCAAAGCTTCAATATAAGCCTTGGTGTACAAATCGTTTTTATACTGAGCCACTAACTTATTAAAAGCCTCTTGTTTCGATTCATTTAAATTAAGCAACGCACCATCCAGAAACAACTGTTGTGTTGCCCATCTATTAATAAAATTTTGCACCAAAAGTGTACTATCTTCAACGGATGTATCCTCAGAAATTAGATCTTTAATATCTTCTTGATACAAATAAGCATCATTAACTCGTGCTATAGGAACACCAACGGGAGCTTTTTTAAAAAACTTACATGAAGTGACTAAAACAAGTAATAAAACTATGAGGGTTTTATAGCGCACTATTGATTTTTTATTTGAGATTTTACTTTAATTAAAGCATCATTATTTATTTCTACTTTATATTTTTCACTCAAGGTTTTAAGCCAATTTTCTTCCTTATAGGTTTGATAATCTGAAATTATAGCACCTTTAGCTTCATCTAATGTTTTTTGGGTTTCAGGTAGTACTTCTTTTACTTGCACCAAAACAAAAGTATTGTTGTGTTTATATATTTTTGAAATTCCCTTTTTAAACTCAAAATCTTCAGGAAGTGCTTGATGACTGGCATCCATGATATCAGAAGTGAAAATAACCTCAATAGTATCGTTGCTGTTTATAAGATTTTTTATTCGCTCCAAATCCATTCCTTTTTGAAGTAATTTTGATACTTTTTTTAGTGTTTTTTGCTTTGATGATGAAGCCACAACAGCATCTATACGCTTTGGCGTTATGTATTTATCTTTATGATTTTCATAATAATTTTGAATATCAGTAGAATCCGTTTTCGCAGAATTCCAAATAGTAGTTTCCATTAAATCGAATAATAACAGGCCTTCTCTGTATTCATTTAAAACATGAGCAAATTCTTCACTTTCGTTTTCTAAATTTTCTTCTTTATATTCAATTAATTTGCTATTTAAAAAGGTATCATACTTTTTTGAAATCAACGCTTTAAAAGATGTATTCGGCTCAAGGTTGCGTTGTGTTTTTAATATATAATCACCAAAGTCATTGTACGTGTACTGCTTGTTTTCAATCTTTAAAAAAGGTTTAGTTCCATCAAAATTGGCTGGCAGCTTCCATGTTCTTTTTAAATAATCATCATTTAAAATGGATGTAAAATAATCTAAGGCACCTTTTGGCAATTCAATATCATATTGGTCTTTTAATTTAGTAATTAAAGCATCATCAATTAATTTTGATCTGGAATCGCGTTTTACTTTTTCTTCCAGTTCAGGTTTTAATTCTTCAAAAGATGGAACAGGTTTTTTGCCATATAATTTTACAATGTGCCAACCGTACTGTGTTTTAAAAGGCTCAGATACATCACCATCATTTTCTGATGATAAAAGCTCGTCATCAAAAGGCGGCATGTTATCCCCTT
>CAXBID010000194.1:0-7042 GCA_963975495.1 uncultured Flavobacteriaceae bacterium
TATTTTAATTTATGATTCCACCTTTTGTTATATTTCTCCCGATAAAGTTTGGAAAGATGGATTTGATTGGAAAAATGAAACATTTAACCAATATTGTAAAAGAATAGCTTGGAGAAAAGTTTTATTTTCCAATATTTTTAAATCTGAAAAAGAATTAAAATCACGTTCTAATAGGCTTAACTATGAAGTGGAATTTAATTAGTACTACTCTCTTTTTAAGTCTATGTAATTAGTCTTATATTTACATTTCAAATTAATTAAGAACCTTCTTCCGATAAAACCCTAGTTTTAATCGGAATCAATATATATAAAAATATGGCTTGCGCAAGTTGCTCAACTAAAGACGGCTCACCAAAAGGCTGCAAAAACAATGGCACCTGTGGTACAGATAGTTGCAATAAATTAACCGTTTTCGATTGGTTGGCAAATATGTCGCTCCCAAGTGGCGAAAAACCATTTAATTGGGTTGAGGTGCGTTTTAAAAATGGTAGAAAAGACTATTATCATAATACTGAAAATTTAACGTTGAGTATTGGCGATATTGTAGCTACGCAAGCACAATCCGGCCATGATATTGGTATGGTTACCCTTACGGGGGAATTGGTGCGTGTACAAATGAAACGTAAAAACGTCTCAGAAAAGAGAGAAGATGTTTTAAAGATATACAGAAAAGCAAGTCAGAAAGATATTGATATTTGGTCGGCAGCACGAGATAGAGAAGAGCCTATGAAGGTGAAGGCGCGTCAATTTGCTATCGATTTAAGACTTCACATGAAGATCTCAGATATCGAATTTCAAGGCGATGCCAGTAAAGCCACGTTTTATTATACAGCCGAAGAGCGTGTAGATTTCCGTGAGCTCATTAAAGTATTTGCACGTGAGTTTAGAACGCGTATTGAAATGAAACAAGTTGGCTTTCGTCAAGAAGCCGCAAGACTTGGCGGTATTGGTTCATGTGGGCGTGAGTTATGTTGTTCAACTTGGTTAACAGATTTCCGTTCAGTAAGTACATCTGCGGCACGTTATCAGCAATTATCGTTAAATCCTCAAAAATTAGCAGGCCAATGTGGTAAATTAAAATGCTGTTTAAATTATGAGTTGGACACCTATTTAGACGCTTTAAAAAGTTTTCCAAAAACAGATATTAAACTTAAAACCGAAAAAGGAACAGCGGTTTGTCAAAAAACAGATATTTTTAAAGGGTATATGTGGTATGCTTATGAAGGCGAATGGATGAATTGGCACAAAATCACCACTGAGCAAGCCAACGAAATTATTGATGCTAACAAGAAAAATGTAAAAATAGCTAGCCTTGAAGAATTCGCCTCAGACCTTGTAGAAGATACTAAAACAGAGTTTGAAAACGTTGTAGGTCAAGATAGTTTAACACGTTTCGATAGTCCAAAACGCAATAATAAACGTAGAAATAATAGAAGGAAAGGGAATCAGGCACATAAAAATGCTAAACCGAATAACCCGAATCAGAATAATAGAAACAAAAACAATAAAAGAAAACCAAAACCTCAAAACAGTAAAAATGCCGCGAAATAATGTCTTGTTGTTTTTTTTAGTTTTTTCTTTTGTGTTGGTGTCCTGCGATTCAAATCGTGTCTTTGATGAATACAAATCTGTTCCAAACAAATGGCATAAAGATTCCATAATAAGCTTCAAGGTTACCCCACCAGATTCAACACAAAATTATAATTTGTTTGTAAATCTTAGGAATACAAATGCTTATAAGTATAATAATTTATTTTTAATAGTTGAAATGGTTTACCCTCACGGAAAAACAATAAAAGACACGTTGGAATATAGAATGGCAGACCCCACAGGAAAACTTTTAGGTACTGGATTAACTGATGTTAAAGAAAATAAACTGTGGTATAAAGGAAATGAATCCAACTTTATTTTTGATGAAGTTGGTGAATACACAGTCAATATACAGCATGCTATGAGGGAAAACGGAAAGGTGAATGGTGTTTTAGAGCTTGAAGGCATTACAGATATTGGCTTTAGAATTGAAAATATAAATAATAATTAAATTGTCACACTGAGCATTACTGAAAAATAAAATATATTTTGTTTTGAAAGTAGCAAGCGAAGCTTGTCGAAGTGTTTTATAAATAAACATGGCAACAAAAAAAGATACTAAATTAAATCAAGATTTCTCAAAATACATTCGTTGGTTTTGGATGTTATTTTTGGGCGGTTTCCTAGCTGTAATACTAATTTTTTTATTGGCTTCTTGGGGCGTTTTTGGAGAACTACCAGATTATACCGTTTTAGAAAACCCAAAAACGAACTTAGCAACCGAAATTATTTCTTCCGATGGAAAAACTTTGGGCAAGTTTTATCTAAATGACAACAGGACCCCTGTTTCCTATGATGAATTACCCAAACATTTGGTTGATGCATTGATTGCTACGGAAGATGCACGGTTTCATGATCACTCTGGAATTGACGCTAGAGGAACTGTTAGGGCGTTTGCTTTTCTAGGTAAAAAAGGAGGAGCAAGCACTATTTCACAACAGTTGGCAAGACAGTTATTTATTGGTGTTAGAGATAAAGAAAGTGCTACTAATGCGATTTTACAGAAAGTACAAGAATGGATTATTGCCATAAAATTAGAGCGTCAATACACCAAAGAAGAAATTATAGCCCAATATTTCAATATTTATGATTTTTTAAATAATGCTGATGGTATTCGTAGTGCGTCAAGTATTTATTTCGACAAAGAACCTATGGAGTTAGATTTAAAAGAATCTGCCATGTTGGTGGGGATGTTTAAAAATTCGGCACTTTATAATCCAAGAAGAAACCCTGAAGGCGTTAAGAATAGACGAAATGTGGTTTTGGCCCAAATGTATAAGTATGATTTTATAGATGAAAAATTAAAAGATTCCCTTCAAAAAACAGATTTAGATTTAAAATACACACCACAATCCCACAGAGATGGAATAGCAACTTATTTTAGAGGCTATTTAGATAGTTTTATGAGAGATTGGATAAAGAATAATCCTAAACCAGATGGGTCAAAATGGAATCTTTATAACGACGGTTTAAAAATTTATACCACCATTGATTCGCGCATGCAAAAATATGCAGAAGATGCAGTGGAGCAACATATGCCAAGGCTGCAAGCTGAATTTTTTCATCAAAATACACCTGAAAGAAATCCAACAGCACCTTTTTTGGAGCTAGAAAAAGAAGAAATTGATGCCCTACTTAAGCGTTCTATGAAACAGTCTGAACGCTGGAGACATATGAAGTACGATTTAAAAAAGGACAATAAAGACATAGAAGCTTCATTTTACAAACCTGTTCAAATGACTGTTTTTGAATGGAAAGAAGGGAAAGCCTCAGAGGTTGATACTATTATGAAACCTATTGATTCTATGCGCTACTACAAATCGTTTTTACGTACAGGTATGATGTCTATGGACCCATTGACTGGGCATGTAAAAGCATGGGTTGGTGGTGTAAATTATCGCCATTTTCAGTACGATATGGTTAAGCAGGGTAAACGACAAATTGGTTCTACATTTAAGCCTTTTGTTTATGCTACTGCAATAGATCAATTACATTATTCGCCTTGTGATGAATTTCCCGATACACCTTTTTGTATTGAAGCTAATAAGTTTGGTAACCCAGAAGAATGGTGTCCCCAAAATTCTAATGGTGAAAGTGATTATGGGGGTACAAGGACTTTAAAAAATGCATTAGCCAATTCGGTTAATACGATAACGGCAAGATTAATTGATAGAGTAGGCCCTCAACCAGTAGTTGACTTAGCAAGAAGATTAGGCATAGAATCAGATATTCCACCTGTACCGTCTATTGCTTTAGGAACACCAGATTTAAGTGTTTACGAAATGGTTGGAGCATATTCAACTTTTGCTAATAAAGGCGTATATACAAAACCAGTAATGGTGACTACTATTGAAGATAAAAATGGTACTATTTTATATCAATTCAAACCAGAAACTAGAGATGTTTTAAGCGAAGAAACAGCTTATGTAACCGTTAAATTGATGGAAGGTGTTACTCAATCTGGTTCGGGCGTGCGTTTAAGAGGGAAAGGAGTCGATTCTTATAGAAAAGATTATAAAGAAATAGTTACTGGCTATCCTTACGAATTTACAAACCCGATTGCTGGAAAAACAGGAACTACACAAAACCAAAGTGATGGTTGGTTTATGGGTATGGTGCCTAATTTAGTAACAGGTGTTTGGGTTGGAGGTGATGATAGATCAATACATTTTGCTAATATAACTTATGGTCAAGGTGCAGCAATGGCATTACCTATTTGGGGGGTTTATATGAAAAGTTGTTATGCAGATGAAGAATTAAATATTTCTAAAGAAGATTTTGAAGCACCTATAGATTTATCAATAAATATAGATTGCTCAGAAGTTTTAGAAGACAACACTGATTCTAATCCTATTGATGACACTCCAGACGATTTAGATTTTTAACATTTAAAATTAACTTTATTTTTAAACCATTCTGAAAAGAATGGTTTTTTATTTACTAATCATAAAGAATTCCTCGAGGTCTTACCTCGGGCTTCTGCTGAAATTGTCATTCCCATGAAATCATAGATTCACTAATACTGATTTATTTTAGTACATGACAAAAATTAGTTTAGCCTTCATTAAAAAATAGTAATGTTACTGAAATTGAGACCTGTCAGGTTTTTAAAACCTGACAGGTCTGGAAACATCCAAAAACATAAAACTATTGATAATTAGCAACATAAAATGTATGTTTCGGTTTTTGTCATGTACTGAAAAAACTATTAGTAAAACGGGAATACTTAATAAAGAATTTCTTTTTTGATTTTTAGATTAAAATGAGGTCAGAGAAATATCTCTATGAATATTCAAAAGAATATAAGTTTCAATAAATTCTTTTATTATTTCTTCTTATCATTCAATTATTCGTAATTTTATATAGAAAAAATGAATAATAATGATAAATAAAAAAGTTGCAAATGTTGAAGAAGCACTTAATGGTGTTTCAAACGATATGACATTTATGCTTGGAGGTTTCGGCCTTAGCGGTATTCCAGAAAATGCCATTGCGCAATTGGTTAAAGTTGGAGTAAAAGGACTTACCTGTATTTCTAACAATGCCGGTGTTGATGATTTTGGCTTAGGTTTGTTGCTTCAAAAAAAACAAATCAAAAAAATGGTGTCGTCTTATGTAGGAGAGAATGATGAATTTGAACGCCAAATGCTTTCCGGGGAATTGGATGTTGAACTCATTCCTCAAGGTACTTTAGCAGAACGATGTCGTGCAGCCCAAGCAGGATTTCCTGCTATTTATACCCCAGCAGGTTACGGTACCGAAGTAGCCGAAGGAAAAGAAACCAGAGATTTTGATGGGAAAATGTATGTTCTTGAATATGCTTTTAAAGCGGACTTTGCATTTGTAAAAGCATGGAAGGGTGATGCGGCAGGGAATTTGGTTTTTAAAGGAACCGCTAGAAATTTCAATCCTAATATGGCTGGAGCAGCAAAAATTACAGTTGCTGAGGTTGAAGAATTAGTTCCACTAGGGGAGTTAGATCCTAATCAAATACATATCCCAGGGATTTTTGTACAACGCATATTCCAAGGCACTCGCTACGAAAAACGCATTGAACAGAGAACGGTGAGACAGAAAAGTTAATTGTTCTTATTACGATTATAAGTTAGTATGTCACACTGAGCGCAGTCGAAGTGCAAATATTAAATAAGTATTTAAAAATTAAGATTCAATTAAAAAGATTCCCGCCTTCGCAGGAATGACAAAAGAGATAAAAATGTTAGATAAAAACGGAATCGCGAAACGTATTGCAAAAGAAGTTCAAGATGGTTACTACGTTAACTTAGGTATTGGTATACCGACTTTAGTTGCTAATTATGTGCGTAATGATATTGAAGTAGAATTTCAAAGTGAAAATGGGGTTTTAGGTATGGGGCCATTCCCTTTTGAAGGCGAAGAAGATGCCGATGTAATAAATGCAGGAAAACAAACTATTACCACGTTACCTGGCGCAAGCTTTTTTGATTCGGCTATGAGTTTTTCAATGATTCGTGGACAACACGTAGATTTAACCATTTTAGGCGCCATGGAAGTTTCGGAAAACGGAGATATAGCAAATTGGAAAATACCGGGTAAAATGGTAAAGGGTATGGGTGGTGCCATGGATTTAGTTGCCAGTGCCGAAAATATTATTGTGGCCATGATGCATACAAACCGAGCAGGCGAATCAAAATTATTAAAACAATGTAGTTTGCCATTAACAGGTGTTGCTTGTGTGAAAAAAATAGTAACTAATCTAGCCGTATTGGAAGTTACAGAAAAGGGGTTTAAACTCTTAGAACGCGCTCCTGGTATTTCTGTTGAGGAAATTGAAAACGCAACTGAAGGAAAATTAATAATTGATGGGGATATCCCGGAAATGACTATTTAGACGATCTTAAAAATAGATTTATTCGATGAAATGCAAAAAAATAATGAATTTCATCGATTTTTTTTGTTTTTAATCCGATTAATTGAAAATAAGTTTGATATTAGTAGTCCCAAATAAACCAAAAATAAATTATAGATTACCCAAATCTACCATAAACTTTAAACCTATGAATATTGCAACAAATCTACCTGAACCACCTACAAATAATGACGAAAGCAAATTCAAAGAAACTTTGAAAGAGAATTTAGAGTTTTTAAGAAGCTTAGCTTATTTAACAAAAAAAATATTTATGCTATAACCTTTGGTTTAGTAAGAATTTTTTTGAGACAAAACCCCAGAATTCTAAAGATTCTGGGGTTTTTATTATCTAGTTAAGGGTTGAAACCATGTAATTATATTGCTTCCGAGCTATCGGAATTAGTTTCTATAAACTTTTACGAGTATGTTGTCATTTCGACAGAGCGATCCCGATATCGGGAGAGTGACGAGAAATCTTATATAATGAGATTACTCTTCTAATGAGATTACTCTTCGATTGCTCCGCAATGTACTTTCAATCAAAATATATTTTGATTTCAGTAA
>CAXBID010000195.1:0-7040 GCA_963975495.1 uncultured Flavobacteriaceae bacterium
GTCGAAATGACAAACAATTGATTTTTAAGTGATTAAATAATTTTAAAATTAGTGGTATTAATCGAACTCAGGTTGGTAAATAATAAATTATTTAAGTGCTATAGGTTTATTTTCTATTATGATTTTATGCGCCCAAGCTATAGCCAAACTTAAAGAGTCGAAAATTTTACAAGGCTTATCAAAAAATTCTAATTCGTATTCTGCATTTTCACACATTAATTGAGTTTTAGGAATAATAGCAATGGCCAATAAATTGGGTATTTTTTTAGTTTCAGAATAAATGAGTGGATTTACAGAATAAGATTTTACCCTATTAGAGATATAAACCATGTTTTTGCCACTGAAATATTCCTGCACAATCTCATTCAATTTATCATTGTGATGACTTTCAATAGAGACCCCTTCTTTAATTTGATTTATAATGAAATCATCAAATACAAAAATTTCAGTGTCTTTCAGTTTAAGATATTTGATTATTCCCATGTGGGAATTTACGTAATTAATTATTAGTAAACAAATTATATTATATCGAAAATTATTTATTATCTAGTTATAGGTTAAAACCCTGCTCCCGACGGTTCATTTCTTCCGATAGCTATCGGAATTAGTTTCTATAAACTTTTAAGAGTATGTTGTCATTTCGACAGAGCGATCCCGATAGCTATCGGGAGAGTGACGAGAAATCTTATAATAATGAGATTCCTCTTCGATTGCTCCGCAATGTACTTTCAATCAAAATATATTTTGATTTCAGTAACATTCGGAATGACATGCTAACTTTAAAAAGAATTTCATTCTTTTATTTTAAAACTATGGATTTCAAATCCATAGTGGTTTATTGAAAAAAGCAACAATCCTCTTTTTCAAGATTCATGTTGCTTTAAACCGTCTGCAATTAAACAGACAACCAACCAATTATATAGACTCTATTCTGTATTAAATGTTACAGAAAAAGTCGTTTTATTTTATAATTCTTCGGTAACCAAATCTCCTTGATTTCTAAAAACCAAATAATCATCAAAAGCATCTAGCAAAATAATACTATCCGTTGTTACTTTTCCTGCTAGAATTTCTTTACTCAACGCATTTAAAACTTCTTTTTGAATCACACGTTTTACAGGTCTTGCACCATATTCTGGATTATATCCTTTAGCAGCTAAATAATTTACAGCTTCTGGTGTCGCATCAAAAGTGATGCCTTGTTGCGCTATCATTTTCTTGATTCCTTTAAGTTGTAAGCCAACTATTTTTACAATGTCTTCTTTACTTAAAGGTGTAAACATCACCGTATCATCTATTCTGTTTAAAAACTCAGGACGTACACTTTGTTTTAGTAAAGCAAGCACATCTACTTTAGCGGCTTCAATAGCCGAATCGATATCTTTTGTGGCTTCAAAACGATCGTGAATTATAGTACTTCCCATGTTTGAGGTCATGATGATTATCGTATTTTTAAAATCAGCCACACGTCCTTTATTATCTGTTAAATGGCCTTCATCTAAAACCTGCAAAAGGATATTGAAGGTGTCTGGATGTGCTTTTTCAATTTCATCCAGCAATACTACTGAATACGGTTTTCTTCTAACAGCCTCAGTAAGTTGCCCGCCTTCGTCGTAACCAACATATCCTGGAGGTGCACCAACTAATCGGCTTACCGCATGACGTTCTTGGTATTCGCTCATATCAATACGAGTCATGGCATTTTCATCATCAAACAAATATTCAGCTAAAGCTTTAGCAAGTTCTGTTTTGCCCACACCGGTAGTTCCTAAAAACAGGAAGGTGCCAATAGGTTTTTTTGGGTTTTGTAAACCTGCACGACTTCGTCTAACCGCATCACTAACCGCTTCAATGGCTTCTTCTTGCCCCACTACACGTTTATGCAATTCATCTTCAAGTTTCAAAAGCTTTTCACGCTCGCTTTGTATCATTTTTGTAACAGGAATTCCTGTCCATTTTGCTACGACTTCAGCAATATCATCATAAGTAACTTCTTCCTTTATTAAAGAAGTTTCAGATCGTTCTTGCAGTTTCTTTTGAAGGATTTCCAATTCTTCTTGGGCTTCTTTTATTTTGCCGTAACGCAACTCTGCTACTTTTCCATAATCGCCTTCACGTTCAGCCTTTTCAGCCTCTAATTTATAGTTTTCAATAGCTTGTTTTGTGTTTTGAATATTATCAACCACTTCTTTTTCACTTTTCCATTTCGCATTGATGGCATTACGCTGCTCTTTTAAATTTGCTAAATCAGAACGTAATGATTTTAATTTCGATTCGTCTTTTTCACGTTTAATCGCTTCAATTTCAATTTCCAGCTGCATCACTTTTCTATCCAAAACATCAAGTTCTTCGGGTTTGGAATTGATTTCCATACGCAGTTTAGAAGCTGCTTCATCCATTAAATCGATGGCCTTATCTGGTAAAAACCGATTGGTGATATAGCGTTGCGATAATTCAACCGCACCAATAATAGCCTCATCTTTAATACGTACTTTATGATGTGTTTCGTACTTTTCCTTAATACCACGTAAAATTGAAATAGCGCTTTCCGTATCAGGTTCATCAACCATTACTTTTTGAAAACGACGTTCTAAAGCTTTGTCCTTTTCAAAGTATTTTTGATATTCATCTAAAGTGGTTGCACCAATAGCACGAAGTTCTCCACGTGCCAAAGCCGGTTTTAAAATGTTTGCTGCATCCATGGCGCCTTGTCCGCCACCAGCGCCAACAAGCGTGTGTATTTCGTCTATAAATAACACAATATCACCTTCGCTGGTTGTTACCTCTTTTATCACTGCTTTTAAGCGCTCTTCAAATTCGCCTTTATATTTAGCGCCCGCAATTAGTGCGCCCATATCCAAGGCGAAAATTTGCTTGTCTTTTAAGTTTTCAGGAATATCGCCGTCGATAATTCTATGCGCTAAACCTTCCGCTATAGCTGTTTTACCCGTACCGGGTTCACCAACTAAAATGGGATTGTTCTTGGTTCTTCGTGTTAAAATTTGAAGAATTCTACGTATTTCTTCATCACGACCAATAACGGGGTCCAACTTTCCATCTTTGGCTAACTGGTTTAAGTTTTTCGCGTATTTATTTAGTGCATTATAAGTTTCCTCTTGACTTTGCGAGGTTACATTTTCGCCTTTTCGTAATTCTTCAATAGCCGCTTTTAGGGTCTTTTCAGTAACACCTTGGTCTTTAAGCATTTGTGCTATTTTACTATTCGATTTGAAAACAGCTAAAATAAGATGCTCAATAGACACGTATTCATCGTTCATTTTTTTGGCAATAATAGATGCTTCGTTTAGGGTTTTACCAGCTTCACGAGATAGCATCAATTCTGCTCCAGAGACTTTAGAAAAACTTTGTAATTGCTTATCTAAAGCTAATTTTAAGACATTTAGGTTCACATTCAATTTTTTTAAAATGAATGGTAACACGTTTTCATCAACTTCAAAAATACCTTTAAAAATATGCTCATTTTCAATTTGCTGGTGTCCTAAACCTTGAGCAATTTGTTGGGCTTGCTGTATGGCTTCTTGCGATTTTATTGTATAATTATTTAAGTTCATATATTCTGTTGTTTTATGTTTTCGCTTTCGCGGAAATCTTTATTGTTTTACATTTACACAATCAATAGGTCAATAATCTTACCAACTAAAATTAAAAGACAAAGTGTCGGTTCAACACAGTGATAGTGTGACTTTTAGTCAGTTTGTAAGATTTGGAATAGGTTCCGACTTACATAACAAGTTATAATAAGATTTCCGCTTTCACGGAAATGAAAAAAGAAATTATTTATATGGGATTATTTAATAAAATATTTGGAAGTTCAGGAGAGGCAAAAGAAGAAAGGGTTTTGCCTTGGATACCTTTAAACGACTTACAGCAATTAAATCATATAGAAAGTAAGTCGGCTACAAAAACGCAGGTTATTTTTAAACATTCTATACGCTGTGGTATTAGTAGTATGGTGATGCGGCAGTTTGTTAGTGGGTACCAACTTACAGAAAAAGATTTAGATCTATACTACTTGGATTTACTGAATTACAGAGCTGTTTCTAACGCCATAGCCAATAAATTTCAAGTGATGCACGAATCGCCACAACTTTTGGTCATTAAAAACGGGGTAGTGGTATTACATACTTCGCATGGTCAAATAAATGATGTTAATCTTCAACAATATCTATAATACATTAATCTAAATAATTCCCCGACGGCTCTGCCTCGGGGTTTCCGATTTACCTCTCCTTGAGAGAGGTCGGAACTGCATTTTCGCAGTTCCGGGTAAGGCAAAATATAATCCCGAAATTTCGGGACGGTTTTTGGCCCCTTCGTCCAAAATGAAACTGACTATCCCCTATGGCTTGCCTCGGGGATAGTCAGTTTCAAGAAATTTTTTATTAGCTATTTTATTTTTTTAAGTATTTTGTAAACAGTATATTTAGATTATTATTTTTAATAACAATCTAAATATGCGCTTTTCATTATTAATAGTATTGCTTTTTGTTTCCTTCTCAACAATTAATTGTGCTAAATCAAAAAGCACGTCAAGTACAAAGTTTGATAAGTTAGTTTGGTCTGATGAGTTTAATGAAAACGGTCCCATAGATTCTACAAAATGGTTTCATCAAACGCAATTGCCGGCAGGAGGGGATTGGTATGGTGGTTTAATAAATCATTACACGGATCGCATAGAAAACTCATTTGTAAAGGATGGTTTTTTAAATATAGTTGCTAAGAAAGAAATATTTAATGATCAAGGAGAAATAAAGGAATACACATCGGCTAGATTAAATTCAAAATTTGCTTTTACTTATGGTCGGGTAGAGGTAAGGGCAAAATTACCAATTGGATTTGGTACTTGGCCAGCCATTTGGATGCTAAATAAAAACGTAAACGAGCCTGGAGCTTACTGGGAACAACAAGGCTTTGGTACAACATATTGGCCCGTTTGTGGCGAAATTGACATTTTAGAACATTGGGGGAAAAGACAAAACTATATTCAAAGTGCGGTTCATACGGCTGCCAGTGCTGGAGATGATGTAGTCAACCTAGGTGGTAAGGTTTTAGAAAATGTCTCAAACCAATTTCATATTTATAGTCTTGAATGGTATGAAGATAAAATGATTTTCAGTGTTGATGGTGAACAGTACTATACTTATAAACCATCTAAAAAGGATGCAACTACATGGCCATTTAATACAGATCAATACGTGTTACTGAATATAGCTATTGAACCAGATATCGACCCTGCTTTTGAAGAAAGTAGTATGGTGGTTGATTATATTAGAGTTTATCAATAATATTTAATGAAAAAGAAAATTGCTTTAAATATAAGTTTAAAACTAATGTACTTGGTTTTGTTTTTATGTCTCTGTTGTGAAAAAGATTCTATTGACAAAAAAGAAGTTATTGAAGCTCCCAAAGAGTGGGATTTAGGGCAAATCTCTTAATTTCCCGGATTTTTTAATTTGCCCTAAATCCGGGAAATTAAGAGCTTTAACAGTATATAGTGGGACATCTTATTTTTTATATAAAGGGCGCCCAATGGGTTATGAATTTGAATTACTAGAACGATTTTCGGAGTATTTAGATGTAGATTTAGAAATAATAGTAGTTGATAATATAGATGAGCTTTTTGAAAAATTAAATAATGGTGAAGGTGATATTGTGGCTTATGGTCTAACTATTACTGCCAATAGAAAAGAAGACGTTTCCTTTACTGATCATTTGTATTTAACTAAGCAGGTTTTAGTGCAAAAAAAACCAGATAATTGGAGAACTATGCCATGGAAAAATTTAGAAAATGCGCTAGTTCAAGATCCCATAGGTTTATTAGGCGATACCATTTCTGTGAGGGAGATGTCGTCTTATAAAGAAAGAATATATAATTTATCAGAAGAGTTAGGCGGCATGATATATATAAATATACTTTCTGGAGAGATGTCTACCGATGAAATAATAGAAAGAGTTGCTAAAGGAGAAATAAAATATACCATTTCAGACGATAATATTGCAAGTATTATGGCAACCTATTACCCCATTTTGGATGTAAAGGTGCCTGTTAGTTTTTCCCAGCGTATTGCCTGGGCAACAAGGCATGATTCTCAAAATTTACTTATCGCAACCAACAATTGGTTAGAAGAAATAAAAAGACAGATTGACTTTAATGTTATTTATAATAAGTATTTTAAAAACAAAAAAAACTTTAGAAGACGAATAAAAAGTAATTTTTACAGTCTAAATAAACAGCAAATAAGTCCCTACGATGATTTAATAAAACAATACTCAAAAACTTTAAATTGGGACTGGCGACTAGTGGCTTCTCAAATTTATCAAGAATCAAAATTCGACCCAAGAGTAAGTTCTTGGGCAAAAGCATCAGGGTTAATGCAATTAATGCCAAATACAGCCAAAGAACTTGGAGTCACTAATAGGGCAGATCCTAAACAAAGCATTAAAGGGGGAACTAAATATTTGAAACAGTTGTGGAGGAATTTTGAGAACATAACAGATTCAATTCAACGTATTAAGTTTACAATGGCATCTTACAACTCCGGATTATATCATGTTAAAGATGCCCAAAACCTAGCTAAAAAACGTGGACTGGATGAAACCGTTTGGGACAATAATGTTGAGGATATGATTTTAGAATTAAGTCAGCCTAAAAATTACCGCGATCCTGTGGTTAAATATGGCTATGTACGTGGTATTGAACCCTATAATTATGTTATCCAAATTTTTGAACGCTATCAGCATTATACACAGTTTATTGAGGTGTAATTTTTAAAAAGCAAAAAACTCCTAAAGAAATTTAGGAGTTTTTTGCTTTTCAAAAATAAGGTGTTTATGATTTACCCATTATTCTAAACATGCCGGTGCCACATTCTGGACATTTACCTTTCATAGCTTTTCTACCATTTTTCATAGTAGTTTCAGCAGCATCTATCATTTCTCTTTTCGACTTACACTTTACGCAATATGCTTCCATTTTTTAGTTTTTAAAATTAATTCCAACTAAAAGTAAGTTTTATACT
>CAXBID010000196.1:0-7033 GCA_963975495.1 uncultured Flavobacteriaceae bacterium
TTAGAACTTCAATTAATCTTTTTTTAATGATTCATTATCTTTTGTCTTGAAACAAAAGAAACTAAAATTCAAGACTGCATATAATTTTGGAAACAATTACGGCTCTCTTCGCTACATTTTAAGAAACTTTTGAACTCATTAAGATTAATTTGAAATCCAATTAATAGCTAGAACTATTAAGAAAGTGTATTACTAACTCCTTAAAATGTTACGCTTCATTCACCTATTGTTTTACCAAAATGATATGAGGTCGCTTTGCCAGCGCATCATCTGGGTGAAAACTCACAGTACGTTAAACTAAGTAGATAAACTAGGCATTAAACTAACATTATTACTTATAAAAATGGCGCTATCTAATTGAGATAAATCCTTTAATGGAATTTATTGCTTAACCTTCTTTTTAAAAAGATGCTTTCTTTCTAAAACCATATAGATTAATCCACCAAGAAGAAATGAATCTATAAAATAAGCTCTAGTTAACTCAAAGACTTCTAAATATGTAAATATGCAAATTACAGAACTCAACGCCCAACTAATTAAAGCTGAAGGTTCCCATTTGTTTATATCCTGTAGGTTATAGATTTGCTTTTTAATGAAAAAGAAATGAATAAAATATATTGAGGAAATTGACGGAGCTAATATGCCAAGGAATTCTAGAAAATCAAATAGATAGGTAGCAAACCCTAATAATGCCAATATTGTACCGAATATACTCGCAGCAATAGCAACCTTTTTGAAGGTCCAGCTTTTGTTAATTGTACTAAACGTTAAGCTTGCGGAATATAAATTGGTAGCATTTGTGCTCCAAGTCGCTATAAACAATAATAAAAAAGCAGGAATTACCAAATTGTACTGCTCCATTATTTTAATAATATCAACTTCACCAGTTTGAATAGATGGTACAGCACTAAGCATATAGGCCAAAGGTGTACCAATGGTTAAACCCAATACTGAAAATAAACTTTGTTTATCTGTTTTTACAAATCTAGAAAAATCTGCCATTAACACAGGAAATAAAACCGCAGCACCTATTAAAATTGACGTTGCTTCAAAAAGTGTCATTGAATTTTCTTTTGGAACATAGTCGAAAAGTTGCAATAGACTTTCTAAATCTGCTACAGAGCGATAAAAGACATACCCTAAAAACACCGTTAAAATTGGAATAGAGAAATTGGCAAGCTTTTCAATACTGCGTAAGCCATAAACTGTTGTAATGGTTATAAATAGACTGGTTACAATAATGATAAGCTCCTTTGATACAACGACGTCAAAAGTACTTATTGATGTATCATATATGGCAATTGCTAATAACTCTATTGCTACAGCAAACCAACCAATTAATGTAACACCGAAAATAAAATTGACAATTTTAGCTCCATATTCTCCAAAACTAAAATGTAGAATCATGTAAGTTGATAACCGAGATCGATTACCAATTAATGTGGTTGCCATACACATTATAGTTAAAACAAATGTGGAAATACCAAATGCTATAAGCGCTTGCTTAAGACCTAGATTGAGTGCAATTTCTGAACCTAAGAATAGTGTAGAAACTGATAATCCTGTACTTGCAATAATGAAACCAACAGTCCAACCAGACACAAAGTCCTTTGGTTGCACTTTTGTGGTTGTGTATTGATTTTGGACTTCTACCATGCGTATTATTTATTTAATAGGTTCTCTGCTAAAGGTCTTAAATCTTTATGACAAACTTCACCGTTATCTGTAATTTGAATGTCGTCAAAATAAATGCTTGTGTTGGCTACTACTCCATCAAAGTGTGATTCTGCTTCTTGTCCATAAGGTGGCATATCCATTGCACTTGTATGTCCGAAGCCAAAATCTACTCCTCCCCAAATACGTTCGTCTTCCACAAGCTCATATGTTAACATTCTTACTTTAGGGTTTAAACCCAGCATATTATGAGAAATTTTGTACATGTTTTGGTCATTAAAAGAACTTAAATAAGATTTGAATGCGTTGGACTCTTTTCCTATTACATCTGTAATAATTCCATCTTTCAATATAAATTCTATGGTATTATCATGACTTGTATGTTGTAAATGATCAAAGACGATTCTACCGTTCATTGAGTCCGTCTTTGGTACAATATTTACAAATCCTGGTGCTGTACCAAATTTAGGTTGTGAATAATCTCCATCATCAATATCGAAAGCGTAATTAAGATCTATGTCATAAGAAACATCTGTACCATTGGCACTAGTTATTCTAACGGTTTTCGATTCCATAACCATAGTTTTAACCTTAGATAATAGCTTTTTAAGTATCTGAATATCGAAACCTGTAAATACACGATGTAAAGATTCTATACTACTTTCTGCAATGATTAGATAGCGTAAGTTTTTATTCTCTTGCATTGCCGTTTCCCAAATATCTGAATAAAGTAAAACCACTGAATTTGCCTCTATCCAAATATCTGCCTTTAAAAGTGCCGCTGTTAATGCTTCTGAAGGCCAATCTGGCATTCCGGCTTGACTGTCCTTTTTTGCTTTAGGAATGTACATTACCAAAGGAATACCTCCTGTTGCAATAACAGCATTTGCCATAGCGTCAATCGTGCCTCTATTTGTACCTATATCTGCTGTTATAGCTACTGTTTCTCCTTTTTTAACCTGAAACATGAGTTCCATTAAGGTTTTAGAAAAATCTGTAGCTAATCTTTGCTGTTCTGTTGTCATAAATTTTGTTTGTAAAAAAGAGGGAAGCAATTAGTGTTCCCTCTTTAGCTATCAAATGAACTCAAAAAATCAAATAATCAATCTTAAAACTTTAATGAAATTGAAGTTCCAATGGTTAATGGTTGTCCTCTCCATGCTACGTCATCTGGACTACCAACGAACTCTCCTGGTGAAAATTCTTGATAATATTGCTTATCCGTAAGGTTTTTGCCCCAAATATCAAGTTTCCAGTTTTTATAAGTAAATGCGATGCGTGCATCTAATAAAGAATACGCATCTGTGGTATGCTTATCTAGGTTGCTCTCATGATAATAGGTTTTTCCTGTTGTATCCAGATTTAAGAACCCATTAAACTTTATGCTTTCAGATAGATCAAATGAAGATTCTAATCCGACTCCGAAAGTACTTACAGGCACAAAAGGTGTTTTGTTTCCGTTATAATCTGTATTATCTGTTGTTGTCCCATCAGCTCCTCCAGTTGAACCACCATCTACAATTTCTGCATCAGCTAAACCAAAGTTTGCAAAGACATCTAAATAGTTGGTTAATCTTGCGCGCGATTCTAACTCGAAACCAAATATTTTACTTTCGTCATAATTATAAACACCTGCGATAAAGGTGGTTAAATCTAAAATGTATTGTTGTTGGTTAGTTAATTTAGTACTGAAGACCGACCCATTGAAAATTAAGCGATCATTCCAGGTGGTTGTTTTGAAACCGATTTCATAATTATCTGAAATTTCATCATCAAATTCTCTATTAAAAAGATCGGTTGCATCGGCATTAAAGCCTCCATTTCTGTATCCTCTACCATAATTAGCATAGATTAATACCTTTTCTGATGCTTGGTAGGATAATGATAATTTTGGCTGAAATTCATTATTATCTCTTTCCGAATTTGTAACGAATAAGAAATCTTCCTGTGTAAATGAATCTATATCATATCTGAAACCAGCAGAAATCGTAAATTTATCTGTTATTTTATAATCTCCAAATCCGAATAAGGCTATTGTTTTTGTTTCATTGATATAATCTGCAACATCGTACTCAAATGGTCCGCCAAAGTCAACTCCGGTTGTCCCATTTTGATAAACATCTTTTTTAATATTCTGATAAAAACCGCCTAAACTCCAATCGAATTTGGTATCCATATTTGTATTATTGATACGTAATTCTTGATTGAATGTTTTTGTACTAATCTCTTCAGCTTGAGTTAATCCATCGAGCTCTAAAAAATCTAAATCACCAATGGTTGAGCGATCTACTTTATTAAAGGAAGTAATACTTTGCAGTTTTACACCTTTCAAATTATAATCCATTTTAAAGTTTCCATAATTATTTTTCATATCAGAGCGTCCCAAGACATCTGCTACAATAACATTATTTCCTTCTGAAGGATTTGGGTTAAGAGTTCCACCTGTAAATTCTCCGTCAGTGCCAGTTGGATTGACCGAATAATACGTTGCACCACCATCTATATTAAAATGTTGAAATGTTCCTGATACCGTGAAATTATCAGATACTCTGGCTTTAATCTGACCTCTAATATTGAAGTCTTCTGAAAAATCGACTTTTTTGTTTAAGAATTCATTGGTTAAAAGACCATCAAAGGTTTTATATTGGGTTGAGAATCGATAGAAGACTTTATCTTTTGCAATAGCACCAGAAGACACAAATTGCCCTTTTAAGTAACCACCGTTTCCTGCACCGAAAGTAACTTTATTGGCCATTTTATTTGTTGGGTCTTTGGTGTAAATATTTATTGCTCCACCAATTGCATTTTTACCGTAGATAGCACCTTGAGGTCCTTTTACAACTTCAACCAAAGCTAAATCATACAACTCTTGGCTCAATAAGCTAGGATCTGGAATGGTGACTCCATCGATTACAAAAGCCAGAGGCGCATCTCCTCCTCTAACTTGTGGAATACCTCTTACGGTTATAAAATTTAAGCCAACTGCTTGTGCTGAGTTGAACTTTAAGTTAGGTACTAGAGTAGAAAATGAACTTACATCCGTAATTCCTGCACTTTCAATACCTTCTGAGTTTAAAGCTGTAACAGATTCTGCTGTTGTTTGAATATTTTCAGTACGCTTTCTAGATTTACCCATAACGCCTGAGAATCCTTGTATCGTTACTTCACCTAATGATTCAGCAGATTCTTTTAATTCCACATCAATTCGATTTTTACCTGTAACTGAAAATTCTTGTGCTTCAAAGCCCAAAAAAGAAAATATCAAAATAGCTGCATCGGAAGATACCGTAATTTCGTAGTTACCATTAAAGTCAGACAAAACACCTGTTGTCGTTCCTTTTTCAAGGATGTTTGCTCCTGGTAAAGGTTCACCCAAGTTATCTGTTACTTTTCCAGATATGGTTTTCTGTGAAAACCCTAATGCCGAAACACTTAGTAATAAAATAAAAATAATTTTTTTCATGACGGATTTAATTAATTAGATAAGCAAATCTAGTTTAAGAAATATTAATTATTATTAATTCTGAATACTAAAAATATTTTTAATAATTTTAAATAAAATTAGGAATTTATGGAATTAGGTACAACTGGATTGCTTTTGACATCTGAATATTTCAATTTAATACTTGAAAAAGTGCACGAGAAGTTCATGAAAAAGCACCATCTCACTAAACTTCCTAAAACATTTCAATTATATGGTTATGGTGCATTTGATGAGAACAAACCTAATTTAAAACAGGACTTTGAGGACGTCGGATCTGAATTTATAAATGGAAAATATCTCTATGACAAATCTCGGGATTTGAAAAAAGGCAAACCTATCATAAAATTGAATCAATATTATAAATCTATACTATTGCTTTATTTGGATTACGCAGATGTAATGGATTTTCTCAATACGCATAAACTTCCAGAAGAGGAACATGAGAAGCAACTTGCCTTAATTTCTAAGGATAATGAAGATATTACCTATTACTACATTAACTATTACTTTGGAGAAGATGATACCATATTAAAAGGACAAACCATTATTTCCAATAATTGGAAAAAGATTAAGCATATTTTTATGTATCATTTAGAGGATGGTACGATTAGAGAACATTATAGTCATGGTCATATTAAGCGTCAAGGTGACACCGTAACCATAAAAACCAACACCCTTTCTGGAGATCGCTATATCGATGGTGCAAGCGAGCTATATTATATTGGCCACAAATCTCCTTCTAACATGAAATATCTTATTGGTACGTATTGTACTTTCGATATTTTCACAAATACGGTGGCTGGTCGCTCAATTCTAGAGAAATGTGAGAATAAAAGTGAAATGGAAGAGAAATCTAAAACAGGTCATATACCTGCATATATTGCTATGGAAGTAAGAAATAAACGCATCGTTAATTCAAGCGTTATTCCTAGAAATGAATTAGAATTATCTAGTAAAAGTCCGTACGCTTCTTTATATGGAAAATTACCAGGCATCTATGAATTGACTTTTGACTTCAGTGATGGTTTCCAAGACTTGCTTAAATTTAAGATTTCAGCCACTAACTATCAAATTAACACACTTACAGAAAATGTATATATTGAAAAGGACAGGATTGAGCTTTTGAACAAAGGTTCTGTTATAAATTTTAGATTTACTTTTTCTGGAATTATTGCACTTGAAAGAGCTGACATTTATTTCAAAAGTTATTATCTAAAAACTAAAAGTAAGACACAAATTGGAGTGTTTAGTGGCATTGATAATGAAAACCGATTGGTGAATGGTACAGTAACTATTAATTATACGGAATACTAATTAAGTCATTCCACAAACATTTTCCGCCACTCCTCTGCCCCTTCTCAAAAAGAGTGTTCCATTAACGGAGTAGAGAAACATTACAAAGGAAAAAAATAAAGAAAAGTAATATTTAAGATGCGCTTTTAACCAAAGCCCATCTTTACATAACGCAAGTACATTATAGTACAAATGTTCATTATGTTGTTTAAGCCATTGTTTCCATTTGATAGCTATAATGTAGTATTATGTAAAATATCCCAGAAGCATTCGTTTTCAAAAGAATAATTGGAACTTGGGTCATTAAACTAATAATCGGTTTGCTTCGCAGCGTTTAAAAAACATTTGTATCTATAATTAGCCGTTATGTAAAATAGCCGCTACCAAGCGCTCGTCCCGATTTTACATCGGGATTCCCAACCGCTTGCCAGCGCCAAAATAAAAGCTAACCTTTTTGCTGTTATCAAAATTCTCGTATTTGAGTATTTATAGGTAATATTTTTTTCTACGCGATTCTCGTAAGCTTGCCATAAGAGCTTAAATTTTAAAAAAATAAAATTCCAAGCACTTATTCTATTCTCG
>CAXBID010000197.1:0-6991 GCA_963975495.1 uncultured Flavobacteriaceae bacterium
AACTTATTTTACTGATCCTCAATGGGTTAAATTAGTTTTTAACGAAGCATTGAATGGAACACTTTTTATGCGACGACGTAGGAGGGAAGCATAATGTGTGTGGAATGGTATAATTAAAATAATTTTTGTATATTTGGATAATCGCTTCATTATTAGTGATTAACTCTCCATTTTAAGAAATTACAATAGTACATTTTATTAATTACCCACTATTGGGTATGTTCTGGTTTTAATTAAAGCCATTACATTGTTTATTTTATAACGAAACCAACCAAAATGAAACACATTGCAAAAACATCAGACGTTATAATCGTGGGTGCCGGAGTTTCCGGACTCTACGCCGCATGGAGGCTTCTTAGAAAGCATCCAAAATTAAAAGTAACTATTTTAGAACGTTTAGACCGTACAGGAGGCCGTTTAGATACCGACTTAATAAAAATAGGTAAAGATACGGTTGTTAGGGATGAAGAAGGTGGGATGCGCTTTACATACGAAATGACCGAGTTAATGTCCTTGTTTCATGGACTAAAACTTTGTGATCAAATTGTAGATTTCCCAATGACCACAAATCGATTTTTTGTTCGTGGACATAGTTTTACAGCTGATGAAGCTGCTGCTAATAACAATGCCATTTGGGGAGCATTGTACGACCTTTCACCACCTGAACAAAATCAGAGTCCAGGTGCTATTTTAAATGTTATTTACAACCGTATTTTAAAAGCTAATGGTGTTGATGGTGCGCCATCAAATCCAACACCAGAGTTTTGGCAGGATTTCCGTCTTAAATTTAAATGGAAAGGTATAACACTTAATAAATGGCAATTAGGTGGTTTATTTAGTGATATGGGCTATTCTCAAGAGTGTTTAAAAATGATGGTTGATACTGTAGGGTTTCAGGCACCATTTTTATCAACTGTAAGTGCTGGTGAAGCTTGGCAAATATTAGAAGATTTCCCTAAAAACCCACACTATCATACCTTTAAATATGGTTTTAGTACTCTTATTAAAGCGCTACAAGAAGAGGTGGAGAAGATGGGAGGAAACATACATACTAGTATTAATGTTAATGGTATTTCTAAATCAGGAAAAGATAAGTATCAATTAGAAATCGTTCCAACACCAGTTCCTGGCTATAATTTTCTAGACGATAAAAATAAAATGCATATTGAAGGTTCTAAAGTCATTTTAGCTATCGCGAGTCATGCCATGTCAAAACTTTTTGTAGATTCTCCAGTGCTACATCAAGCCAAGAATGCCAAACAGCTTTGGAAAGATATTCATTCGATAGTTAATATGCGTTTATTAAAAATTAATCTGTATTTCGAAAAGCCGTGGTGGCGTAATGGAGACACAGGTCAACCACCAATTAATTTTGGGCCTTCGTTTACAGATTTACCAATTAATGCTGTATATCCTTTTTATCCAATTGAAGGTATTTCTAATTCTAATCCAGCAGCATTAACAATTTACTGTGATTATAATAATACTAATTTCTGGCAAGGATTACAAAACGTAGGGCCTTTATTTGGTGCTGATTCTGAACTTCAAATAGAACATAGTAAAGTACCTCAAACTTTATTTGCAGCCTCTCAAGCAGTTGTTGATGAAGCTTTAAAACAGCTTAAACAATTATTTAATACACACGTTGTACCAACACCTGTATTAACTAGTTACCGTAACTGGGATGGTGAAGATAATTTTGGATTTGCTTACCACCAATGGGGACAAAATACTGATGATAAAGAAGTCATATCTAGAATGGTGAAACTTGTTAACGGCGAAGATATTTTTAGCTGTAACGAAGCTTGGTCCGATATGCAGGGTTGGGTTAATGGCGCTATTCGTTCTACCGACTTGGTTTTGGCTGAGTTTAATTTGAAAAATATCACTGATGAATTTACGGGTTGTTTGAAACTCGATACTGACAACTAAATAAATGTAACAACTAAACCACAATTTATATATAATATTAGAATGGCAATTATGAAAAATTATGATGTAATCGTAATAGGCGGTGGCCCTATGGGGTTGGCCACTGCCGCTGAACTATCTAAAACAAAGAAGACTTCTTTGCTTCTTGAGCAATATGAATTTATTAATCAAAAAGGAAGCTCTGCAGGATTGTCAAGACAATTTAGAGAACAATATGCTCAGGATTATATGGCCAAACTTGTTGTGGAATCTATTCCTTATTGGGATCAATTGCAAAAAACAACAAAAGATTTATTAGTTAATAAAGTTGGATCATTATGGTTTGGAGATCCAAATATCAGTTCACAAGAAGGAGGTATCAAAGATGCGATGAAGGTAATGGATCAATTAAAAATTCAATATACGCCATTGGATTCCAAACAAATCGAAGAACAATATCCTTTTAAGAATATTCCTGCGACATTCAATGGTTTTTTTCAAAAAGATGGAGGGATTATTGATTTAGAAGCCACACAACAAGCCCTTTATAACATTTGTGACTTAGCTCCAAACGTTGTGTTAAGAGCTCAAGCAGAAGTTATTAATATTCAATCACTCACAAGTGGTAAAATTATAGTATCCATTGAAGGGGAGGATTTCATGACAGAAAAATTGGTGCTGAGCCCAGGAGCCTATATCAATAAAATGTTGAACTTCTTCGAATTAAAAGTGGATATAGATATCTGGGAAATGTCTTCGGCTTACTATAAAAAAACACAGGATATTGAATTACCAACATGGTTTGTTTTCCAGGACCCTATGAATACGAGTTTATTTTATGGATTCCCTGAAGTTGATTGGGCGCATCCAGGTTATATTAGAGTAGCTCCCGATATTCCAGATCGAATTATTAAAGATCCGTCAGAAAGAACTAATGTTCCTAGCAAAAAGAGTCTGAGATATAATGAGAAATGGGTAAAGGACCACATGGTAGGACTCGAACCAAAATCAGAATTTGCAGCCACTTGTCTCATTACACTTAGTACGAATAAACGACTATTGCTTTTAGATACCTTGCCCGATACTGTTTCTAATAATAAAAATATTATAGTTTATACAGGAGGTTGGGCGGCCAAATTTGTTCCACTTATAGGAAAAATTCTTTCTGATCTAGCATTAACTGGAGCAACGTCATATGACATATCAGAATTTAAAATCGACTATTTATCATCAACGACAAACAAATAAGATGGACATAAAAAAAATACGCCTCGAAAAAAACGTGTCTTGCAATAAAGCAAAAGAAGTTGGCATTATTAGTAGAAGTCATTATTCCTGAAAAGATTTAGCAGACAAATTAAAAATTTAACACCACAAGTGATGAATTGTATTAAATGAAAAAAAAATGAAAAACAAGACATATTCAATTTTTGGCGCAGGAGCAGCTGGTTTATATACCGCATGGAGATTACTTCAAGGAAATCCAGCAAATATTAAAGACAAATCGAAAAATTTAGAAAAAGGTGATATTCTAGAGTTATACGATTGGGGTAAATATCAATTTTCAGGAGAAGAAAAAGGAACTCGAGAAGCCGGCGCCAGAGTTTGTACTTGGCATTATAAAGACAATCCTGAAGCTTCATATTTAGAATTAGGCGGAATGCGTTATTCTGCTTGGGACTATAAAGAAACCAAAAACAATCCATGTCCTAATGATGGCAATAATCCTGGACATCGATTAGTAACCAAAACCCTTAGTGAAATTGATTTAGAAAAGTTTTCAGTGCCTTTTAATGAAGCTAGTGATCCACTTTTATCTTTAAGAGCAAAAAACATGTATACATCCGAAATTGATGCTAATAACCCTGCACCATATAATGTAAACAATTATGGCGCAGATGCAGGACCAGACGATGGTTTCACTAAAATTGAAGCGGTAGGAATTAACGTTTCTGAAGATGCATTGCCACCTACAAGAAATGAATGGTGCAAATTTTATGAAGAAGGAATACTAACAAAAGATTTAGGAGATGAATCTATTTTTAAAAAAGATCAAAAATTAAAAGATATTGGGTATTGGAATTTGGCCTATGATGTTTTAGGACAAGAAGGTTTTAGTTATTTAGCTGATGGTAACGGCTATTCTTCAAATGTAATAAACAGTAACGCTGCACAATCGTTTGAAGTAAATAATGAGTTTACACCAGGAACGCTTTATAAAACATTAACGATTGGCTATTCTGGTATTTTTTCAAAACTTTTTCAAGAGATTGTTACACTTGCAAAAAAGAAAGGAATCCGTTTTGAATACCATTCAAATACGAGGTTGCGTTCTATTTTAGAAAATAAAGATGTAATTCATTATACAACTGCAAGCAGAAAAGAACCTAATAAAGAATTGGATGCAAAATCTTGTGACGCAGCATTTTTAGCGATGGGAAGATATGCTATTGATTTAGTAGCACAAGCAACGCGTTATATCAATAAAAAACAAGGAGATTTTGATGTATTAAATGATGATACAGTGCAATTGTATTTAGAATCTGTTTTTATGCAGCCTTCTTATAAAATTGGGATGTTCTTTGATTCACCTTGGTGGCGAGACGATATTCCTTCACCCGCAAAGTATCCAGCAAAGTTGAATAGTTATTTTTTAACTCAAGAGGGAATTGAAGCTCTTGAGGGCGATAAATTTCCTGCCAAATACATAAAAGCAATAAAAAAAGCTGCTTCAGAAGCTGCACAAGCAAAGAGGAAAGCAGAAAAACAGCATAAAGCATATGATAATTCAGTGACATCAATTATAGATACAAGCTATACAACAGAAGCTGATTTTTTAAGCGCAGCAGAAACTATTGTACAAGCCAATTTCAGTTATAAAGAAAAACAACAAATCACTAGTATATCGCATTTAGATACTATTGGACCAAGTGCCACAGATATGCCTATAAGACAAGTAGTGTATTTTGGAGACAATGCACTCAACAAAAATGGTAAAAAAGTATACGGAATTCTAGCGAGTTATGACGATATACGCTATACAACGTTCTGGAAAGCCTTAGAATTTGGACCAAATGAAGAACGAAAAATAGCAGAATCTAAAGATATCCAACCACTGCAAGGACCACGTAAAGCACCTGCAATTATGGTAAAAATGTTGCGTCAGCAATTGGCAAGTTTGCATTTTGGTTCGCAAGCCGGTTACGCATCAATTCCAGAGCCTTTAGAAACCAAATACATGGATTGGTCTTTGCCACCATTTAAAGCTGGATATCATGCCTATTATTCTCATTATAATATTGGAGATGTACAGCAAAAAATACGTAAACCATCGTCATTGGTAAAAGGTAAAGACTGCAATCTTTTTATTATTGGATCAACATACTCAAATGATCAAGCTTGGGTAGAAGGTGCTTTTTGTACTGCAGAATCGGTTTTAAACCAATTTTTTAATATAGAAAAGTTAATTGATGATAAAGAGTATCCATTTATTTGTCCGTAATAAAAAAACAGGAAAATTATTAATATTATAAATTAAGCTATTATGAAAAAACAACAATCTTCAGTAAAACCCTATCCTAAATGGGAGGCAGGACTGCCAGAAAAAGTGATTAATAATGGGGCACAGTTCGGTATCTTGTCAAAACTACACGGTACATGGGTTAACTGGAAAGGCGGCCCTAGGGGTTTGCATACGACTCCTATGCCTTCACCAGGAACATCTTCAGAAACGGTCTTTGGAGTCTTTCACTTCGGATCTCAGGAATATAGAGAACATCTACAGTTTACTCAAGTAAATGCACCTGTCCGTAATCGTGGAGGGTCTAATGAGCAGTTTAACGGTGCCGTTAAATACCAGACGGCGATCATAGACATCGAAAACGGCGATCTTCAGCACTTCGAGGATGGAATGTACCTTTGGTTAGGTGAAAACAAAATGCCTTGGAATGCAGATGGCCCTAACCAAAACCCACGAAGTATGTTCAGTCATCCCTCGGATGCAGAGTCTGTGAAAACAGACGGCGCTGAACCTGTGATGGGTCCGGGAGAACTCGGTCCTCAGTTTGTAGCTCCTCATACGATTTCTCGTGCAGGTGTGATTCCTCACGGTACAACCATTCACCTGACCGGCAATATAAAAAAGCCCACCATCGAAGGTCAAGCGCCTCACATTGCAGATCTCTGGGAATCGAAATATTTGGCCGTGTCTCCAACCATGGGTATTAATATTCCGGAAGATCTTATCGCAGGATCGCGTGCCAAACCGGAATGGACGAACAAAACTCGCGAAGAGCAAGCCCCACATGCTGAACCAGAATTTCGCGGTGTTAATAGCGGGAGGGCATACATCCTGAAGATTTTTAACTACGACGACAAATTCGGTGCCAAGTTTCCTTTCACCGTTCAGCCAAACTTAAAATTGATTGATGCTAACAAGGGACTGCGCTTCAAAAAGTACGACCTTATTGAGTTAGACTCGCATCAGGATACTGGTGTTCAAGGAGCCACCATCAACAACGCGATGGTTGAGCGCTATTGTCGCGTTGTGCGAATGCGTCTGCGTATGTGGTTAGAAGAAATCTACGACGAAGATAGCGGTAAGGTCATAGACCAACTACAGTACGAGCAAATCGTGGACTTCGAGTTTATGTTTGGCTCAAGTGGCGAGAAGACGCAGTGGCCTCACATCCAAGTCAATACGCTACGACGCGAGAGGGACATTCCCGTAGACAAGCTATTGCCACCAATAGAGCTACCGACGAAGAAACCTGAAAAAACAGTTGGTGGGCCAGATCCGATCGTTTGCCCAATGGGACACTCTCGTTCTTAAATCAAGTCAGCCTGGAGACGCCCAGAAGCTGCAAATAGTATAATTTCGCCATAGGAGACTGGCTCAATAACACCCAAATATGGGATTATTGAGCCTATAAAAGACCTACTTGAGCAAAAAATAAAAGGAAGTAAAATATGAGTAAACATTCAATATTTAGTGCAGGTCTATCAGGACTTTCTCAAGGACATAACTATTTAGGGCTTGCTGATTTTCTAAAAAAATAGACATAACTAATTATCAATCAAT
>CAXBID010000198.1:0-6984 GCA_963975495.1 uncultured Flavobacteriaceae bacterium
AAGATTACATTTAACCATCATTAAATAAATTCTAAATAAAATGAAAAAAATATTCTTTTTAATAGTGTTTGTAGTTATGGGAACTACCACTATTGCAGCACAGGATCAAGACAAAACACAAGATCAAGACCGAGACCAAGTACGCCTCATGTTAGTAGATGGCGATGTATTACAGATAAGAGATCGTGACCAAATTAGGCTACAAACCAAGTTAACCTTAAACGACGGTACTGTAATTAATCCTGATGGTTCTTATACAACCAGAGACAGGGATAGATTGCGTTTAAAAGATGGCGAGTGCTTAGATATGGACGGTATAAAGTATAAAAACGAATATCAATACCGCTATAAAGTACAACAAGAAAACAAAGGCTTATCGCAAGCTCAAATTCAAGAAAGAAACCAGAATAGAGTGCATTTTACGCTTACAAATGGTGAGGTTATTCAAGTTAGAAACCAATACCAAAACAGACTGCAAAACCAATTAACATTAGATGATGGCACTACCGTAAACCCTGATGGTACATACCAAACACAAGCACGCAAGCAATTACAACTTAAAAACGGTGAGTGTTTAAATATGAACGGGCAAAAATTTAAAAACACCTATCAACACCGAAAAATGATGCTTAAAAAACCCACAATGAAAAATAAGGTTCAAACAAAATCTAACGTTCAGAAAAAAAGCATGAAAAAGGGCAATGCAACCCTATAGATTATTAAAGAGATGTCTGAAAAGCTCGCCCGTTGTTTGTTTTGTCAAGTTGAGTATTTTGACACCCTTCAAACAGGCAGTGAATATTACTTTTCAGACAGCCTCTTTGGCTAAAATTGTAAAATCATGAAACCTATAGCACCCTTCATAATATTTCTACTATCTTTTTTTGTTGCGTGGAACGTTTTTGGCCAAAAAACAAATGAAGATTTAAAGGTAAAAAACAAGGATTCCTCATACATTTCAGTAGGTATCAACTTTATTAGTGACGCTATTAGTTTTGGTAGAAAAGATTCCATAACCGCTCCTTATTTGTATCCTACTGCCATGTATCATCATAAATCTGGATTTTATGCTTCGGGGTCGTTTTCATATTTAACAAAACAAGACCAAGGTAGAATCGATTTGTTCCTTATAACTGCAGGTTATGATTTTTCTGTTAAAAAATTTGATGGCGATATCTCATTTACCAAGTACTTTTTTAATGACGATAGTTATAACGTGATATCTGAGGTGGAAGCAGATCTTTCGGCTAGCTTTAGATACGATTTTGATGTTGTTAATTTAGGATTAATGACAAACCTATATTTTAATAATAATAATAGCAATACCGACTTTTTTTTAGCATCAGAAATAAGTCATGATTTTGTTACAAATAACAACAAATTCCAAATTTCCCCAACTGCTGGAATCTATTTGGGGTCCCAAAATTTTTATGAACAATACTATATCTATAACCGCTTTGGTAATGGAAACAGGCAAGGAACTGGATCTGGACAAAGCAATGGGCAAGGACAAGGCACTGGAGGAAGCACCAACCAAACAGATACAATTATAACCGAGGTAGTTTTAGAGGAAAGCGAAAAATTCAAAATTATGGCTATTGAATTTAGCGTACCCGTTTGGTATGTTAAAAAACCTTTTACAGTCGTTTTTTTACCCGCTTTTGTTATACCAAAAACACCGGCAACTTTAACTGTTGATGGTGTTACCTATAAAGAAGATTTAGAAAATTCATTTTATTGGATTCTTGGTATGACCTATAGATTTTAAAATATTTTGGAAGAACTATAAAACCAACTTTATTATTAAAAAAATGAATCTTTTAAACTGAAAATCATGAAGACAATAAATTTTAAACTTATCTTTTTATTACTTTTTGGATTGACTCTTGTTATTACCTCTTGTCCTTCAGACGATGATAACTCAAAGAATTCATCAACACAAAAAGAAATAGAAGCAATTGTTGAATCAGGAACTTGGAGAATAACCGGTTTTATTGATTCAGGAACTGATAAAACCAATTATTTTACTGGCTATAACTTTACGTTTTATAATTCTGGTGTTCTAAATGCCAATAATGGGACAAATAACTATGATGGCGCATGGAGCATTTCTTATAGTAGTAGTAGTAGTGATGAAGATAGTCAAGATGATTTGGATTTTAATATCAATTTTAATCTTACAAATGATTTTGAAGAGTTAAATGATGACTGGGATTTCATTTTACATACATCTACCAAAATTGAATTGATTGATGTAAGTGATGGAAATAGCGAAACTGATTATTTGACATTTGAGAAAAACTAAAATGCTGCCACAAAAACCCTATAAAAATAATTACTGTTTCAGTAAAGGAGACCGTTAGTTATTTTTGGCAGGTTGTAAAAGCATCCTTTTTTATGTGCTAAATGCTTGTCAATCTCTAATAGCCTAACCAATATCATTGTAACAATGTATTTTAGTAAATACTTTTGATTGCAATTTTTAAACACCATGAAAAAATAAGTCAAAGCCATGCGGAAGTCTATACTTAACTTTAGCATAAATACTGCAATGACACTCTGTATGTCTGCAATAATAGGTATTGGTTTTTTAATAAAATACACCCTTGTTTCTGGGCGAGAGCGTTGGCTAAAATATGGCAACAATGTAGAATTATATCTATTTAATATGGATAGACACCAATGGGGCAACATCCATTTGGTATTAGGATACATTCTTATAGGTTTATTGGTAGTACATATTTTTCTGCATTGGAAAATTGTCTCAGGCCTATATAAAAAACTTATTAAAGAACCTTTCATAAAAAAAACCATTGCAATATGCTTCGCAACAATTTGTGCATTATTAATCCTTATTCCTTTATTTATTAAACCTGAAATTAAGAATATAAAAAACATCAACAAACAAATTTAAATTATAATCATTAAAATAAATTTTAAATCATGAAAAATTTAAAATTCTTACTTGTTATTCTGATGCTCATAGTATTTTCAAGCATCACTTTAGCTCAGAACAAATGGTCAGCAGAGTTTAGACCTGGGGTCGATTTTCCAACTGAAGACTTTGGAGATTCAAACATAAAAACAGGCTTCGGATTTGAAGTCACTTTTGCTTATCGTTTTATGGAACACCTTTCGGGGTATGCTGGTTGGGGTTATAATACATTCACCATTGAGGATACTGATTTCGATTTTGATGAAACAGGATACACATTTGGACTTCAATTTATTCATCCCATTGGCTCTTCTGAAAACTTATCATATCTATTAAGAGCAGGCGCCATATACAACCATCTAGAACTTGAAGATAACGATGGAGATCTTATTGATGATTCTGGTCATGGATTTGGTTGGCAAGTTGGTGCAGGTATAGAATATAACTTAGGAAACAATTGGAGTTTACGCCCAACTATTAGATATCGTTCATTATCCAGAGATTTAGAGGTTGAAGATACACCTTTAAACGTAGATCTTAATTATATATCTTTTGGACTAGGAATCTCTAAAACGTTATAAATTCTATACGATGAGATTGGTTTTTGCTTTATTACTATTAATTCACGGAATTATCCATTTAATAGGTTTTGCAAAATCATATTATTCTACAGAAATCAGCAAGCAAGTGCTAGGTATTCCAAAACCTATTGGTGTCATTTGGTTACTGGTTTTCATTATGTTTATTGTTTCTGCGTCAGCTTTTATAACCCATAAAAAATGGTTTTATATTGCTTTTATTGCTGCATGCATTTCCCAAATTCTAATCATACTAGCTTGGAAAGAAGCAAAATTTGGAACCCTTGCAAATATTATCATTCTAATTGTGAGTATTTCTGCTTACGGCAATTATGAATTTAATAAAATGGTTATCAATGAAACCAAAGCATTATTACAAAACATTAAAGTTGAAGATACCCCTGTTATTTCTGAAAAGGATATTTTGAATTTACCAGAAATAATTCAAAAATGGATGAGAAATTCAGGAGTTATAGGTAAGAAACGCATTGTTTCCGTCAGGTTGAAGCAAAACGGCGAAATGAAAACCAAACCCCACAGCAAATGGTTGCATTTTAAAGCGGAACAATATTTAAATATTAAGCAACCCGCTTTTGTATGGTCAACAGTAGTGGATTTTATGCCGATGGTAAAAATGATTGGCAGGGATAAACTCATAAATGGCGAAGGCGACATGCTCATTAAATTAGCTGATATAATCCCAGTGGTAAATGAAGGTAACAACGAAAAGATTAATTCTGCCGCCATGATAAGATTTTTGGCGGAGATAACATGGTTTCCTTCGGCGGCTTTAAGCGATTATATACGTTGGGAAGTTATGGATGAACATACATTTAAAGGGGTGTTTACAATACACGAAAAATCGGTTTCAGGGATTTTCAAATTCTCAGAAGATGGAGACATGCTAAGTTTTGAAGCGCAACGTTATTATGGAGGAAGAAAAAATGCGACCTTAGAAACTTGGTTAGTAAAGACAAAAGGACACAAAGATTTTAATGGTTTTAAAATCCCGAGTAAATGCGAAGTTATATGGAAACTTGAAGATGGGGACTTTAATTGGTTGAATTTTGAAATTACAGAATTAAACTATAATCAACTACAAATATTTTAAAATATATTGAACTTATCTTGACTTTTTGTGTTTAACCGAAAATGAGATAAAATTTGTCCAGATGAGACACTTTTTGAAAGGCATAGCCCCGACGCTTCGGGGCTACGGATAATAAAAGTAACGAAATATGGGCGAATTTTAGACATTTTTTAGGAAATAGAAAAAGTCAAGATGAGTTCATTGTCATGAAACTAAACAAAGCATGGCATTTAGCAAACAGAATGCCAAAAAACGCCACTATTGAACAGCGAATAGTATGGCATACAGAGCATTTAAAAAATTGCCAGTGCAGAACCGATTTTCCTGAAAAATTAAAAGAAGACATGTTGAAACTTGGAATAAAAATAAAATGAAAGCAGATAAATTATTAATCATAAAAAGCGTCCATACACTAATCTGGTTGTTCTTTAATGTGGTTATATTTTATTTATTGTATGCCATAATCATCAATAAAATAGACATTTGGGTTTGGATTTGTATTGGATTGGTAATTTTAGAAGGTTTTGTATTACTACTATTCAAAATGTTTTGTCCTTTAACTATTATGGCACGCAAATATTCAGATTCTACAAAGGATAATTTTGATATTTTTCTACCCAATTGGTTGGCTAAGAACAATAAACTTATTTATACGAAGTGGTTTAAACTTTTTTAATTGGCTAAATCCCGAGGCTTCGGGAGCTCTTTTGCACCTATTTTTTGTCTTTTTTTCGTTCCGTAGCCCCGAAGCGTCGGGGCTATGCAACGAAAAAAAGCCTTTAATTAGTCACAAAATGACTAATTTTCGCCTCAATCCAAAAAGTTCAAACCACTTCTACAAGTATTTTTGTTATTGCAGTATTAATTTTAATTTTCAGATTAATCTTTGATTAGTCTTTGATTAGTCTTATTGTTTTTTAAGCAATACTTTTTTACATATTTAATATTATCATGAACAAAAAAATAAAATGAATAAACCCTGATTTATGATTTTTATCATTTCAAGGAATAATATATAATGCTAAATTTGATTGGTTAAAAATAGTATTATGAAACTTCCATAACGAGAATTCGATACCCAAGGGAATGACTATTGTGGAAGCTACATGTGACCGATAAAAAACAATAATTATAAACACATGAAAACTATAATATATGCTACCGATTGTAGCTCAAATACCGTATCAGCTTTACGATACGCCTATCGTTTCAGTTTAACCATGAAAGCAGATTTTCATGTTTTGCATGTATATGATTTACCACCAATCAACTTTTCAACCATTAACTCAAAAAAAATATTGAGGAGACACATGCAGGAGGAACAAAAAGATTTAGTGAAAAGTTACTGTGCAAAACATCTTAAAAATGAATTTCATCAAAAATCCATTATAATTCATGCCATTGAAGACATATCAATTACCAATAGTATTCTAGAACTCGCTGAGACAATACAAGCAGATTTGGTTATTTTGGGTATGAAAGATAGTCATAGCACAAGAGGTTTTTTCTCAAACAACATTGCTGACTCGCTTTTGGATAAAATAGAAGTTCCATTACTGATATTACCAAATGACGTAGCTTATAGCAGCCTTTCAACAATAGTATATGCCACCGATTTTGAAAAGGAAGATATATTGTCCATACAAAGACTAACTGAAATTGCCAGTCCATTTTCTGCACTTATAGAAGTTATACATGTTTTTAAAATAGATCAATATGAAGCAAAAGAAAAAATGGAAAAATTCAAAAATAGGCTTTTGAAACAAATTTCATATCCCGAAATTACGTTTAAAATAATTGCCTCTGGCAAAGTTAAATCAGGACTGTTAAATACCTTAAAAAATGAAAAAGCTGATTTATTGGCCATGCTAGAACGCAGGGAGAAAAATAATTTCACTTTATTTTTAAACAAAGATTTAATAAAAGAAATGGAAGCCTCAGTTTCCGTTCCTCTACTTGCCTTTACCTAATATGGTTTAAGATTTATTCTTTCGTTTTTTTACTGTCCTTTCTCTCTTGGCGTTCCAGTTTTCTAAAATAGCCGCGGGTTAAAAAATTATGCTTAAAGGCTTCCATATTTTCATTGAATTTCTGTGTACCTTCATTTATATTCTTAATGGTTTGCTCTAATTCTTTTACAAATTCTTTATCATTAGACAAATAATTGAAAGCCCCATCGCCTTCTTTTATATTTTTAAAAGTTTCATTAATAGTTGCAATAACATCTTTTATCTCCAAGCTTGAAGCTTCTAAATTGGTTATAATCGATCTTGTTTTTTGGGCTTCAAGACTATCATTAAGTAAAACACCTGCAACACTTTCGTTTATGTTTATAGATGCAATTATGCCATGAAAATCCTTCATGGTTTTGGAAGCTTCTA
>CAXBID010000199.1:0-6978 GCA_963975495.1 uncultured Flavobacteriaceae bacterium
GGCTGAGGGTAATAATTTAGGAATAAATTTTACAACAAGAGGTAATAATAATGCACCACCAGGTAACATAAAAATTGCTAAACTTGGAATAGATTTAAAAATATCTAAAAGCTGTTCTTGTACTTTTTTCTGTTCTTCAGCACTTAAATCCCTAACGGTAGATTGCGATAGTAATACCATAAGTTCTTTACTATCTTTTAATTCCTGATACAAACGCTTACTATTTCTTGAAATAAGTTTTACAACCATTTTACTCGAGTTGTTATAAAAACTCTGTACTATGTTTTTAGAGCTCAATAAGGCAATATTACCTTTGTTTACCGTGTAAAATTCGTTTACTGTTTTTATTGATTCATGTACTCTATCTTGATTCAAACTAAGGCGATCACCTAAGTTTATTAAAAATAGGTGTTCCTTTTTATCAACAATTCTGTCGCTCCAACTTGCCATACAAGCTAAATCTAAGATGTAATTCTTCTTTAAAGGTGAATTTATAAACTTAACAGCTTCGTTATAACTAACGTGTATATTGTCTTGATAACGTAAAGACGATTCAAACAACTTTATTAAACTATCATCATATTGGTTTTTGGTTTCTTTTGAATTTAAAACATTCAATGATATAGATGCAATGGATGCTTCTAAGTTTTTTATAAAACCAATAGATATGTTTTCGTTTTCTAAATAGGCTTTATAGGCAATAACATCAATATAAAGTAATGCGTTTATAATGAAGTAATTAAAATTTTTAGTTAAAAAATTAGCATCTATTTGTATGCGTTTATGAATTATTTTTTCCAGTTGTTCGCTAGATTTTTTGCCACCCAATAAATCTTGAAAAAACGATACTTTAAGTTCGTTTATATCGGTGTAAAACCCAATAACACTATCTGTAAAAGGTATTTTACTATTGGATTTGTTGTGGGTGTATAAAAAAGAAAGGCAAAGGTTTGTTTTACACAACTCCTCTTCTGTGAGGTCTTTTTTATCAATAACATTGGTAACAACACTTAAGTTACTGCCATAAATAAACCCACAAGCTCTTAAAGCGTCATAAAACGACTCCTCATCAAAACTAAGTAAAGTATCATTTTTCTGTACCTCTTTAAGCAGTTTCTTTATCCAGCCTTGTGCTGATGGGTTCATTTTCAATCCATTTTAATTCAAAGTAAAGATAAGTTATAAATCCAAAAAACAGCTTGTTTTTCATATTAACATAATTTTAACAAAACCGCTATTTCCATTTCTTCGTAGGTATGCATGAGAGTCAAAATTTAACTAATAAAAAATCTCAAAAATCATGAAAAATTTTAAAACAGTATTAGGAATTGTAATTTTAGCTGCGGCTAGTTTCTTTATTATTGCAGCGGATCATATAGATGCTCCTGCTGTGCAAGGTGGTAATAGTGATATTACCGATTTTTATGCCTTTCAAGGGCAAAACACAAGTAATTTAGTGTTTGTAGCAAATTTACAAGGGCTTTTAAGTCCAGCTACAACGGCAAGTGCAGCGTTTGATGAAAACGTTCTAATCGAAATTAACATTGATAACACGGGCGACAATGTTGAAGATTTAGTAATTCAAGCTATTCCAAGAGATGGCAAAATGTATTTCTTCGGTCCGGTATCACCATCTCAAACGGGTCTTAACAGTTCTATTCAAACTACAACTACTGTTGGAGGTATAGTTGATATTACACCTTATGGATCAAATGCTATCATAGGAACAAACTCAGGTATGAGCTTTTTTGCTGGTCCAAGAGATGATCCTTTCTTTATGGATTTTGCTAGATATGGCGAAATAATAGGAGGTATGGCAACAAGCTTTAACGATCCTGGTTCAGATACTTTTGCAGGTTCAAATGTATTATCTGTAGTGGTTGAGGTACCAAAATCTATGATTGGTGGTTCAGGAACAATCAATACGTGGGTAGAATCAAAAAGAAAATAAACAAAACCATTTAAAAAGAATATAATTATGACAACTTTAAAAAAAAAAAAATTATTAGCAATGGCTTTAGCAGTATCGCTAACTGCCTTTAATTGCTCAAACGACGATGACTCGGTGCAGCCTAAAGTAATAGACTTTTCTGGAACATACGCACAGGAAGATCAAATGGGTAGACCTGCAATTAACACAGTATTTGTTACCTCGGGAGATAAAGACATGTTTAATGTTACCATACCTTCTGCACAAAATGCTGCTTTTCAAAGTAAATTTGAAGCGCGATTATTAGCATTAAATCCAGATTACACAACGAATGCTTTAACTTTTGATGCCCCTACATTTACAGGAGCTTTAGCAACAGATGTTTTAACCGTATCGCTTGATGGAAAAACAACGTTTTTTGATGGAACAAATGTTTTAACAGGAAGAGTATTAAATGATGATGTTATATCAGTAGAGTTATTATTAATTTTTGGTGGACCAGATGGTTCAGAAAAACCAGGTTTAACCGATGATAATGTAGATGCCAATGATAAACCTTTTTTAGCCTCATTTCCTTACTTAGCCTCTCCTTGGTAGAAGTCAACTGTCAGGGTATGCATAAAGTTATACCCTGATTTTTTTAATTAATTGTAAATAAACATCTAACAAATACCTTAAAACAAACAATTATGAAACCTATCAATATTATAACACTAGTGTTATTGCTACTTATTGTAAGTTGTAATCATGCACCTAAAAAAATAACAAACACAAAAGATTATACTAATTATTTGAATGTTGAGAAAGATGAGATGTTGCAAATAACTATGGAAGACTATGAATTCTGGGAAAAAAAGCTAGAAAAAGATCCAAATCAGTTTCCATATTTAGTAAAAGCTGCAGCATCTCAATCTCAACTATTCAATAAAACAGGAAAAATAGAATTACTAATAGAAGCTGAAAAAAAGTTGATTAAAGCTAATGAAGCTACAAATTATAATAAAGCTTCCTATTTAAAGTCCTTAGCACATAATTATATCTCGCAACACCGTTTTAAAGAATCTTTGGAATTACTAAAAAAGGCTGAGGCTATTGGAGAAAATTTAGAATCTACTCAAAAAATGTTATTCGATGTACATTTAGAATTAGGCAATTACAAGTTAGCTAAAAGCTATTTAGATAAATTTAGTGGAGATAATAACGATTTTGATTATTTAATCCGTTTATCAAAATGGTCAGACCACAGAGGTCATTTAGATGCTGCCATAAAATATATGGAGCAGGCTAAAGTTATTGCTGAAGCTTCAAATTTAGCACCAACAAAACAATGGGTATATACAAATCTTGCCGATTATTATGGGCATGCTGGAAGAATTCAAGAATCCTATAATCATTATTTAAAAGCATTAGAAATAGATAATAATGATGCTTACGCGAAAAAAGGAATTGCTTGGATTGTGTATTCATATGAAAAAAACCCAAAGGAGGCACTTCGCATTATAAATAGTATCACAGAAAAATATAACGCTCCTGATTATTATTTATTAAAAGCTGAAATTGCTGAATATCAAGGGCATTTTGAGTTTAAAGATGAACAATTAAAATTATATGAAAAATCTGTTGCCAATGCCCTTTACGGCAATATGTACAACAAGTACAATGCTTTAATTTATGCTGAGGATAATACTAAAACAGCAAAAGCATTACAAATAGCACTAATTGAGATTGAAAATCGCCCAACACCACAATCATACGATTTATTGGCTTGGACTTACTACAATCATGGAGATACACAAGAGGCATTAGAGGTTATGGAACAACATGTTGTTAACAAGACATTTGAGCCAGAAGCATTATACCATTTAGCCCAAATATACAAGGCAAATAAAAAACTTGATAAAGCTAAAGGACTAAAAAAAGAATTATTGGAAAGCACATTTGAACTTGGGCCATTAATGGCTAAGAAAATTGAAAACATATAAGATAACCAAAGCCATTTGTGATGAATTTTTTAAAAACATTTACATTTTTAATAGCCATACTTATGTTTAATTTTAACTATAGTCAGCAACTAAAAGTATTGGTTTCAAATACACTCAATCAGCCTATAGAAGCAACTTATGTTTATAATTTAAATTCTAAAAGTCATGCGCACACTCTAGAAAATGGTACGTTTATTTTAAATGAAACCAAAGTGGGAGATTCTATAAAAGTTGGTTTATTAGGATATAACAATAGAATTTTAGTAGCTAAAAATTTGAATGAAGTTCTAAATATAGTTTTAACTGAAAAAACGTATCAACTAGATGAATTAGTTATTTCAGAACAATTAAATGCATTAAGTACAATAACACGTTTAGATTTAAATACAAACCCAGTAAATTCTTCTCAAGAAGTATTACGAAAAGTGCCAGGACTCATTATTGGGCAGCACGCAGGCGGAGGGAAAGCAGAACAACTATTTTTAAGAGGTTTTGATGTAGATCATGGTACAGATGTGTCAATTTCAGTTGATGGAATGCCTGTAAATATGGTATCGCATGCACACGGACAAGGCTATAGCGATTTACACTTTGTAATTCCTGAAACTGTGAATAAAATAGATTTTGGAAAAGGGCCTTATTATGCAAAAGAAGGTGATTTTAATACTGTTGGTTATGTAAATTTCTCAACAAAAGATTATTTAAGTGAAAGCTCTGTAAACTTTAGTGTTGGACAATTTAATACCATACGTACTTTGGGGATGTTTAGTGTTTTAGAAAACGTGAGGAGTCAAAACGCATATCTTGCTTTTGAATATTTAACAGGTGATGGTCCTTTTGAATCTCCTCAAAATTTCAATAGACTTAATCTCTTTGGAAAGTATGTGCTTTATACACCTAAAAATGATAAGTTGACTTTAACGGCGTCTCATTTTACAAGCCGTTGGGACGCTTCGGGACAAATACCGCAACGCGCAGTAGATAACGGAAGTATCTCTCGTTTTGGTGCCATTGATGATACTGAGGGCGGAAATACAGCTCGTACTAATTTTAATGTAGAATTTACAAAGCAAGTTTCAGATGAAACCACATTTAAAACCAATGTTTTTTATTCGAATTACGATTTTGAATTGTATTCTAATTTTACCTTCTTTTTGGAAGACCCAATTAATGGTGATCAAATCAAACAAAAAGAAACCAGAGATATATTTGGCATTAATACGGCTTTTAAAACAAAAACTTTTTTAGGACAAACACCAGTAAATTTAAATTACGGTTTAGGTTTAAGACATGATATTTCAAACGAAAATGAATTGTCTAAAACCATAAATAAAACGACAACAAATGAGCGTATTCAATTTGGTGATATTAATCAAACTAATATGGATGCTTTTATAAATGCAGAATTTGAATTTGGAAAATTCGCAGTTGCACTAGCACTACGTTTCGATTATTTTAAGTTTTTATACAATGATAAGTTGCTAAATAGTGGCAGAACCCAGGCTGAAAACAAATCGATAATAAGTCCTAAATTAAATTTCTTTTACAATGCGAACAATAACCTACAGTGGTTTTTAAAATCCGGTATTGGTTTTCATTCAAACGATACGCGTGTTGTAGTTACAAATAAAGAAGAAAATATTTTACCACGTGCTTATGGAGTTGATTTTGGTAATATTTGGAAACCAACACCAAAACTTATTTTGAATACAGCGGTTTGGTATTTGTTTTTAGAACAAGAATTTGTTTATGTAGGCGATGCTGGAATTGTTGAACCTAGCGGAAAAACAGAACGTTACGGTTTGGATTTTGGAGTACGCTATCAATTTAACGATTGGTTGTATTTTGATACTGGCGACTTACACGAACGCAAGAAGTATAGAAGACCCAGAGGGTGAAAACTATATTCCCTTGGCACCAGATTTTACAATGACAGGAGGTTTATCGATTAAAAACGATAAAGGATTTTCGGGAAGTATTAAGTACAGGTATATTGATGATAGACCAGCAAATGAAGATAATAGTATCGTTGCCGATGGTTATTTAGTAACTGATTTAGGCGCGAACTATACATTTAATAATATTAAATTAGGATTGGTTATAGAAAACCTTTTTGATACGGAATGGAACGAAACACAATTTGCTACAGAGTCCAGATTACAAAATGAGGTACAGCCTGTTGAAGAAATACATTTTACACCAGGAACGCCATTTTTTATAAAAGGTTCCATAACATATAAATTTTAAAAAATAAGTTTAATTAATTTGAGGGAATTAATTTGTTTGTTGCACAACCTAAAATTACAGTGTTTGATTTTTTGGTTATGTTGGTTAGGTTGAAAGTCGCCCAATTATAGAGGTATAATTGGGTGCTTTCTTTTTTAGATCAGTTCTTTTTTGGCAATAGTTTTTTTAATTCAGTTAGTTTTTCCGCTATTTATTCTATCAGTTTTTTTTTATAAATTCATTCGTGAATTCAGAACCAGAATTCTTTAGAACCAGAGTGTCTTTTCCCGAATTCAGTTTGTAATCCATAATAAATTCAGTTTTTAATTCAGGGTCAATATTTGTCATTTGCTTATAGTAAATTTTAGTTCCATCACTTTTCCAAGAGAATTTAGTTGTCTTTCCCCAAGCATTGTAAATTAGTGAATCCCTAAAGAATTTTAGCTCCACAGTATTTGCGCTTTTGGTCGAAATCCAATGCCCAAATATGTCAGCATTATTGTAATTATTTGAACAACTTTGCAAGATTAAAAATAATAATAATGTTCGGATTATGGTTTTCATCAAATTATTGCACAACGTGTTCGTAATCGAGTACACAAGGGGAATTTCACCCCAAGCCTCTCACAGAACTCCCGAAATTTCGGGAGAAAAAATTTATTTATAATTGAAAAACCACCGTCTTTGACGGTGGTCATGTTTTAAAGGCTTTGCCATTTTTAGGTTTGTTTATTATGGTATTAACATATCCTGCAAGGTTTCAAAAACCTTGTAGATTTTTGACCTGCTTTTTTAAACCTACAAGGTTCCAAAAACCTTGCAGGTTGGCAAAGACACTTT
>CAXBID010000200.1:0-6941 GCA_963975495.1 uncultured Flavobacteriaceae bacterium
TTCTTTTGATAAATTATTGAAAGGGTTTATACCTGTTAAAAGTTCCATTAGAGTAACCCCTAGAGCGTAAATATCTACTCGAGGATCTTGTATTGTGGTACTATCATAAGAGAATATTTCAGGGCTCATATATGATCTTGTGCCAATAGCTTTATTTGCTATACCAAAATCTGAAATTTTAATAATACCATTATGAGTAAAGAGAATATTATCAGGTTTTATATCGTGATGAATAATTCCTTTATTATGAATAGTTCTTAAACAAGAAGTTAATGTCTGTATCCATGTAAGTGTATCTGAAGATGATATTTTACCTATATTTATCTTATCTCTTAGGCTACCACCTGAACAATATTCCATTACCAGGAATAATTTATCTTCTTGCCAAAAGTGATGATAATAGCTCACTACATTTGGATGGTCAAATTTTGAAACTATTTCAATTTCATGAATTATATCTTCCTGTTCTTCCTTATCAATATTTATTAATTGCTTTATAGCTACAAGTCTATTAGAAACTTTTTCTTTTGCTAAAAAAACCTTACCAAAACCACCTATTCCAAGATCTTTAATAAAAATATACTTATTGTCAAATAATTCCATAGACTTTTTTAATGTTTGGATAGTGGACTAATGATTTAAAAAATTAACATTGGCTTGTAATTGCTTTTTTTAGAACTAAATGAAGCAACCGACGAACACCTTATTACCTAAACTTTAGACCAATTTGTTTAGAATATTTAGAATAAAACAAAAAATGTACTATCCATTTTGAGTTTATATTTATCTCGATTGCCTAAGAAACTCTTTTAGTGTAATTGTTGTAATCTTCATTCCTTTTGCCTTAATCTGTAATCCATTGTCCGAAGTTAATAAAATAGGGTTTTCAGATTTAAACTTTAAAGCCACGGTTAGAATAAGATTATCTGGGGAACGTTTGCTAAAATCATTTGAAAGTAAGGAAGTATCTGAAATTTCCATTCTTAAATCCCTATTATCTATATTACGATTTATGGATTTCAAAGCTTTTTGCACATTTATTTTGCCTTCATTATCCAACTTAGATTTTAAGTTATCAAGCTCATCTAAAACTTTAGCAGATAAGATTACCGGGTATTTTTTATTTATTTTGGAGATAATATCTGGATAATCTATAAATACGTTTGTGTCAATTATATAGAGATTTTCTTTATTTTTCTTAATCTCTTTTTTTGGCTTCTCAAATTTTGACAAATCTATTTTTCCAAGAATTTTCACTCCACCTGATTGAGGTGTTTTGGGTTTATTCAACTCATCAATAGAGATAGTATATAGTCCAGGATGCTCAAATATTTTAGCTGAAAGTGTATTATATCTCTCTTCAAAGACACTGCTAAATTTTAGCAGATTAGTTTTTTTGCTATAAATTTTTAAATCGTTTTCATATTCAAAAAGATGCTCTAAATAAGGAAGACCTCCTGCATCTTTTGTATAGCTGGCTACATCACATTGATAATACACAGATAGTAAATAAAAAAAATCTCTTAACTGCAATTTTGTGTTTTTACATTGTGCTGTGATTAAAGAATATGTATTCTCTAAAGATACTTTACTCTCCATGTACTTCCCTATAAAACTAGAGCTCAACATAGCTTTATATAAAGACATGTCATCTTCAGAGATGTTTAATTCAGTTTTATATTTGCTTATCACATTCAATGAATCATTGTACTGATTTCGTCTATTACCACTTTTGTAAGATATAGACTTTCCAATATCATGTAAAAGTAAGAACAACGTAAACTCTTCAATTTTGGTTTTTGGAAAATCCTCAATAAAATACCTTTCAAATTGGTTGTATACATTTATGGTATGATCCTTTATTATATAATGTCTTACTCTGGCATTATATAAATCTTTATAAGCCGGTATCTTTGTACAAATAGCTTCAATTCTGTTCTTTCCGTTCATTTTGACTAGTTTAATAGCTTTGTGTTTTTTCTTTTGATTTCGGATTGTTTAAGAAAAGTTAAGTTGACCTTGATTTGGATTCGAATGGTTTAATACATAACTGAAAGCTTTCTCCAATGTTTTTTCTCCAATACCTTTATAGTTTGCTAAAGCAATCATTGAATTTACTTCACCTAAATTTATTATCTCAGTAATTTTTCGAGCATATTGCGCTTGAATCCCTGTATCTTTTTTTATTGATTCAGGACTTAATTCTAGCCATTTTGTCTTAAACTGTTCAAACAAGTCATCTTTTGCATTTGGGTCATAATTGTATATTTCAATTTCAATTAAACACTTTCCTAAATATTTATCCATTAAAAATTTCACTTCATGAATATCTAATCCACCGTTATGAGTTCCTAACAATGGAAAGGCAATTGATGTGATACCCTTTTTCTCATATGTTTCAACAAACTTTTCAAGACCAGATACAATCCACTCCATTTTACTTGGGTATTTCCAATGAAATTTTGTTGGAAAATTTAATATCCAAGGTGCGTTTTGTTGTTTATTAAAAAGCCATAGCACTCCTGGTTTTATTAATTTATTCTTACAATGCTCTTTGTATTCATCAAACATTAATGGATATCTTAACTTGTATACTTGGGCAATTCCCTTTCCCATAACGGTGGATTAGATATTCATGAAGTGAAATTTTTAATGGATATCTTAACTTGTATACTTGGGCAATTCCCTTTCCCATAACGCCAACACAATTGACTGTATTTACAACAGTCTGACATTTAGAATTGAAAATATTACCTTGAATATATTTTATTGCCATATTTTAGTTCTTATAAATTAACCATTCTCTTTTGCCTATGGAAGTGTCAACAAAATACACCTCAATAGGTTTTTCTGTTTTAACAAACGTAATTTCAGGATAAGCTATAATTTCAGTTTTAGTTTCTTTTTGAATATGTTCTGTCTCCAATATTTGCAATTCCTTTATACCTTCTCCTTTAATTGATAGATATGCACTATTTCTGTATTCTGAAACAATAGAAATTTCAGATAGTGTTTGTGAAATTTGAAGCTCTCTATTACCTCGATGATATACGTTCCAACCATCAGAATATATTTTCTTACAAATGGGATTATTTCCTAATTGTGATTTAAGAATATTGACTTGTTCTTCATCATAGCATATAATCTCAAATGAATCTAATGTAGAAAAATCAAACTCTTCTTCAATTAAAAATTCTTGCTGTGAATATTGTTTATAGTTATCAGGATCATCAATACTCGAATACAAGTGTAATACATTCAATGAATTAGGTTCTTTGGAAACTTTCTTCACCTGCGACCAATTAGTTTGCATATTTCCTGTACTATAAAAACATTTATTTGGCATTTTCATTAAAACTTCCTTTAAATCAAATTTAAAGAAAACAGGAATTGGACATTTGGGAAGGCCTAAGTTTTTTGCTTGTGGGTAGTATGATTTCCATTTTCTATGATTTCCTTTATAATACCATTCTTTCCAATATCCTGACTCTGAGTCATGGCCTAAACATTCATTATAGAATTGCGTTGGTGTTTTAGTGCGAAAATAAAAGCGAGCATAATTATGTGCCGTATTCCGTCTATCCACAAGATTACCTGCAGCATTCGCGAATTTACCCTCGGCTTTATTTCTGCTAAATATTTTTCTCTCTTTTATAATATCTATTGCATTAAATAAATGAGTAAAATGATATATAAATGGCTGACTATCGAATTTTTCCAGAAAGTCAACACAATTAAATTCTGTCTGATAATTACTTAATGTTGAATCTAAACATTCAATTACTTGTGGGTTTTTCCTTAATTCTTGCCAATCCCACATATCCCGATACTTTTCTATTAGTTTATTTGTAAACTTAATATTCATAGACATAGAGACTTTTGACCAATTTAAAACATCTGAAAATGGTTGCAGAAGTTCATCCGATATCACAAAATCTTCTCTCTCGCAAATATTAGTCCAGTCAAGGTGATTTTTAAATTGAATTAGGTTATCAATCGAAATACTAAAATATTCTGAACTTGAAATATAGCTCCAATCAAGGTAATCTTGAAATTTGTTTAAAAATGAAATGTCGGATAGTTCAACTATAGTGTTTTGGGTTACAAGTTCCCAATCTAATAGACCTTTATAATCCCAGAGAACTTCTGATGATAAATTTGGATTCACTGAAATGCTATTCCAATCCAATTCCTTGCTTTTTAATAATGATAACACATTTGCATTAGGTACAAAAGATTTATTTTGAGAAACCAATGGCCAGTCTAAAGGTTTATTGCTCAAACTTGTAATTAGTTGTTCTGAAAAATTAATGTCTGTTCTTTTTGATATTTCTGGCCAATCCCATTCTTTATCAGATAATTGAAGAAATAATTCATTATTAAACTCAATATCATTTCTTGATGATAAATATTCCCAATCCCATTCCTTTTTATGGTGTTTGTTTAAAAATGCAATAGAGAACTTGACTGAATGATTACGAGATAGGGCTTCCCAATTCCAAATCTTATCAATTGACTTTTCTATTAATTTTTCCGTAATATCAGAATCTGTTCGTTTCGAAAAAGATTGAAAATCAACGTACTTGATAAATTCATTGAACCTCTCAGTAAAACCTTTATCTTTTTTGAAACATCCGCTATATTCTGATAAATATTCCCAATCCCAACTAGATGATTTTACTTTCAGGATAGAAGTATTCCAGTTTACACTATCTAATTTTGATAATGCATTGAAGTCCCAATTATAGTTTCTTGCTTTAAGTAATTTGAGAATCTTATTTAACCACACTCCATAGCTAAACAGATTTTTGTCAAATCTAAACGACTTATTGAGTGATTTTGAACTAGAAAAGGCTTCCCAAGCTATATACTCATAGTTTTGATTAAGATAGTTTAAGGGGCTAAAGTCAGGCAAATCATAAAAAAAAGTATAATCCCAATTAAAAACATCTTCATTGTATGTTTGAATGATTAAAGTTTCTAAATCTTCAAGTTCAAACTTTTCTGTTATGATTTTCCATAAACCAGCATTAGTTTCATTCTCAATAATTGAAATACATGCAGCTATCTCTGCTAGTTTTACAATTTTTAAATCCTCTTTATCAAAACGCTCGCTTAATAGTGCTTCCCAATTCCAATATTGATTATATTCTGGTAGATTGTCTAATATAAATTTTTTGTCAGCTTCTTGAGAAATATAGTTCCAATCCCAACGATCAACATATAAATCCAACTTTTCAAGAACTACATTAAAATCAAGGTTTTGTGTAAGATATTCCCAATCCCATTTATCAATCCAGTTGTCATTACCTAATGTCTCAATTTTTATTGTAGAACAGAATCGTTTTGTTAAAATCTTCCAGTCCCAGCTAAAATCAATATTTTTTAATATAAATTCTTTTGAAGGTTTTTCGGTTATTTCTGACCATTTGTCTGGATAATCGTTAAGAAACTCTAAAATATTAGCTTCTTCAAAAATTAATTCTAAAGTTTCTCCTTTAATTTCAGGAATCAGAAGATTAAGATTCAACTTTTCTTTAAATATCAATACAAAAGAAGGATCATTTATCAAATTGGTATTTGTTGAAATTAAATCCCAATTCCATTTAAACTGACTATAATCAGAAACCAATCGAGTTTTAGAGATATGTGATGACAAAAAATTAAAACCTTTATCGGTAGTAACCTTTGAATGATATTTACTAAACAGCTCATAAGTCCATTCAAAATATGGATTACATTCAAAACCAAAAGCATAATTACCACTTTCCCAATTTAAATATCCTGTGTTTTCTAATAAGTCAATTAAGTTTTCAATCCAAACATAATTTGATTGGTTTGGAGAAAAGCTTTTCAACTTATCCTCTTTAGATTCGATTAGCATTGTTTGTAAATGCGCTGAACTGCAAAAAGATTGTACATGACTATTTGAGGTGAATCCTCGGTTTAGAATATGAATAAGATTAAGATACTTACCAAACTCATTAATATTCTCCAAAATATATGATAAATCATATTCGTTTGAGATGTATATCCAATCCCATTTTTTAGATGGGTATTGACTAATTAATGGTTGAACATCGGGAATATTGGTTTTTGTTAATTCACTAAGCTCAAAATTAATTTTATCAATATTTGACTTTATAAATTCAAAATCCAATTGGGGCATTATTACATCCCAATCCCATTCTTCTTCCTTCAATTTAGAAATAAGCAATAAAGTTTTTAATAATTCAATACTTATATCCTCTCTTGCTGAAATTGTTTCAAAATTCCATGGATAATTTGTTGCATTCTGAATTAAAAAATCATCATTAATACGTTTCGATAATGATATCCAATCGAGTTGCTCCCTATATTCGCTTAAATACAATTTTAAAATTACAATTGGACAACAGTTAGAAATTGAATACCATTGGTCAGCATTAGCATTTTCTGCAATAAAAGTAAATAGTTTGTCATCGCCCCAAACTAAACGCTTATCTTCAATTAGCAAGTCTAACTCTAATAAATCTTCAAATGGAATAATTGTTTCATAATCTAATTTGGCGTTCGGGTCTTTGATAAGTTTTAAGTACAGAGCCCATTCTACCTTTTTGTCCTTTTGAGCCTCATTCTCTGGTTTATGTAATAATTCAGTTGCTTGGGTGCTTACGCTGTCATTATAAAAAACAATTGGAATGTATTTGCCATCTTGTTTGTATAAGCGAATATCAACTTGGCAACTATCAAACTTAAAATACTGTGTTTGTTCAGATTGAAAGATGAAATGCTCATCTTTGGATTGTAATTTGTGGCGTTTAATTAAATCCGTTTCTTCAGTATAAAATACCTCTTCAAGCTTTATTTTTCCGTAGTCAATTTTTCTCCTATTTGTTATTTCAGAGTGCAAAAAACGGATAAAGTGAGCCACCAGCGGCGGATTAAAGTGAGCATAGTAA
>CAXBID010000201.1:0-6937 GCA_963975495.1 uncultured Flavobacteriaceae bacterium
ATAACGGCTAATTATAGATACATAATGTTTTAAAAAACTCTGCGAAGCAAACCGCTTATTAGTTTAATGCCCCAAGTTCCAATTATTCTTATAAAAACGAATGCTTCTGGGATATTTTACATAATATAGAATTATAGTTACATAGTAAGATATATAACTACGAAGCCACAATTAGCTTTACATAATTACTAGATATAAGTCTAAAGACGTTATATCTGCAATTATGTCAAATATCGCCCAAAAGCGCTATTTCGCTAATTGTTGTAAAATGTACTATAATGTTCTGCGTTATGTAACTTGAGCTTTGGGTAAAAGCGAAAGTTGTTACTACAGTTTCTTCAAAAAATTTATTCTAAAAAGTTTCTTCTGCAATGTTAATGAAACATTTATTATGCGACGACGTAGGAAGGAAGCGTAATGTGTGTGGAATGGGAAGAATCAAAATATTTAATATTGAAAGTAAAAGATATAAAAAAGCGCAAGTCCAATGACTTACGCTTTGATGAATAAAAATTAATTCTTTTTTATTGTTTCTAAATTTTAGTCATCCCATCTAACATAATTCAACATTGTTGAAACATGACTTTTTGAGAATACATCAACTCCTGCTAATTTGTTGCTCCAACGAGATTCTATTTCGGTGTAGCTATCATCAATTACTTTGTTTAAAAAAACATCAAATAATAAATATTTATTGTTCCAGCCAATTTTTTCGGCAGCAGATGCCATTACCTGCATCATATTGGTATTAGAATGAACACGTTTTACTGTTTCATATAAATCTTTTACGTATGCTTTCGTTTGTAACACATCGTCTTTAGTACCAATGCTTGTTAAATGCCCACCAACAAACACATCAAAATCATAAGCTAAAATTTGGTCAAATACTTTTAGATATTGATGCACATTATTACTTAAATCTAAATTTTTGAATGGTACATAACCCGGTGCTAATACATCAATTACCAATAAAAATTTGTCTTGAGGAACTGATACAAATAAATCACCTTCATTTGAATGATAATTCATATGGTTCGATAGAAAGATTTCTTTGTCTCCCTTTTTTAAAACATAAGCTCCATTGAATGACAAAGTAGGGACTAAACGTCTTGCATCTTTTTGTTCTCTTATAAAATCCGTTACATCATTTAACGCGATTATTTCTAGATTATTGATGTTCTTTAGATGTTGAGAACCTCCAATATGATCTGAATGGCCGTGAGTATATACCAAGGTCGTAATTGGTTTATTTGTAACTTCGGCTACAGCTTTTTGAATATTATTTCCAAAACTTTCTGGCGCATCGATTAATACTACACCTTCTGATGTAACAATCGCAGCAGACTGCCAAATACCATCTGTAAGAACATAAATATTTGGTTTGACTTCTTCAATGGCATAACCTTTTTCGTAGCTCACCTTTATCGACCTGTCTAATGTACTTTGCAATACAGGTTGATAGCTTTCTAATGATTTTTGAGCGAGTACATTAATACTTACGGCTACAATTCCTAATAGTGTTATTAAATTTTTCATTTTTTTGAGTTTAAATAAATTAATGAACCACCTGCTAAAGCAAGGTCTTTTAATAAATTGGTCATATACATTTGTGACATTTCCCCTCCAGCCATTACGCCTGGTAAATGGATGGTTAACACAAATACCAAGAGCAATACTGCTAATAAAAAACTAGACCAATCATCCAGTTTTTGGATTATGATGCTAACTCCTGCTAAAATTAATGACAATCCTGTAAGGTATATCCAAAATACACCTCCTGGTATTGGAACCATTCCTGCCATTGAACTGGCATTTAAAAAGTGGAACAGTCCAAAAATTACCATCGGTATTGCATATAGATATTTACCGATTTTACTGATATTGAAAATTATATTTTTCATTTTTTATGTATTAAAATTGTTGATTATCTTATTTTGTTTTATTAAACATATAACGAGCTATTTTCCACGTACTATTTTCTTTTTCAAAAACAAATAATTCTCTGTTTTCTTCTGGAATTGTTTCTCCATTTGCGTGAATTAATGTCGACCCTTTAGAGCTAGTTACTGCATAGGCCATAGTGTTTTCAATTGTTATCTCTTCTATGTAAAACTCAATATTCAATTGTATTTGTGAGAACACGAAGTCATACGCACCTTTTATTTGTTCTGTACCAATAGCAGAAGGGGCACCACTTGGCATAAAAATTCCATCTTTTGTATAAAGTGATGTTGCTTTTTCTGCGTTGGAAGTGTTCAAAGTGCCTTTGTAGGTCATTAATAAACTTTCGATTTCTTGTTTTGCTAATTTTTCCATTGTTTCTGTGTTTTTAGTTAAATTTTCTGATTTGTTTTGACAAGCACTTAAAATGGTAGTTGCCATTAAAATAATTGCTAATTGTTTCATCATTTATAATATTGATTATTAATACTACAAAGATGGGATGGAATGGAAAGATTTACCTATAAGGTACTTTAAGAAAGACTCTTAATGTATCTTAAGATTTTGCAATTTTTTTTCGTATAGTGCTTAAAAATTCTGGTGTTACACCTAGGAAAGATGCGATTTGAACATTTGAAATGCGATTAAAGAAATATGGATGACGTTTCACAAAATCGAGATAACGTTCTTCTGCTGTAGAACTTATATTTTGTAATACTCTTCTTTGAATAGCTACTAAAGCATTTTCAGTGAAGACTCTGAATATTTGATTGAATTTTGGATAATTGACAAACAAATCTAATTGGTCTTGTTTTTTTATTTGAAGAATAACGGAATTCTCAATAGCCTCTATATAGAGTTTACTAGGTTCTTCTGAATGAAAACTTCCAATATCACCAATCCACCAATTTTCCACTGCAAACTGGATGTTATGTTCTTTACCTTTTTCATCAACAAAATACATTCTAAAACAACCTTCAACCACAAATGTATTTAGCTTACACACATCACCTTCTTGAAGAATGAATTGTCTACGTTTAATTCTACGTTCAATAAATGCTTTTTTTACAGCTTCTATTTCTTCACTATCTAAAGGTAAAAGTTTTGAAAAGTACTCTATAATCGGTTCTGTATGCATCTTTAACAATATAGTGATGCTAAAATAATAATTCTATATTGAATTAAAATATTTCCTTTAATGACGAATTTAAAGTGGAGTTCAAGCGGCCTCATAAAATTTTGGTTAAAACAATAGGTGAAATGAGCGTCCATATTTTAGGCTATTCAAATGCAATTATCCAGTGGATGATTGTATTTGGATACAACGTTTTACTAAAAACTTGTTTCAAATCGTATTTAGCTAAAAATGTACACTGTACATTTTCTTAACGCTAAATAGTCTAAAATATAGCGAATGAGCCGTAAATTGTTTCCAAAATTATATGCAGCCTTGAATTTTTGTTTCTTTTGTTTCAAGACAAAAGATAATGAAAGAAGAAAAAAAGATTAATTGAAGTTCTATATATAACAAGTGCATAGAATTTTATTTTTCTTAAAATTTATGCTCTTGTGGCAATCCACGAGAATCGTCTAAAATTTTTTATTACGTACATTTTATCGAATACGCGATTTTTAATAAGAGCAAAAAGGTTAGCTTTTATTTTGGCGTTGGCAAGCGGTTGGGAATCCCGATGTAAAATCGGGACGAGCGTTTGGTAGCGGCTATTTTAAATAACGGCTAATTATAGATACATAATGTTTTAAAAAACTCTGCGAAGCAAACCGCTTATTAGTTTAATGCCCCAAGTTCCAATTATTCTTATAAAAACGAATGCTTCTGGGATATTTTACATAATATAGAATTATAGTTACATAGTAAGATATATAACTACGAAGCCACAATTAGCTTTACATAATTACTAGATATAAGTCTAAAGACGTTATATCTGCAATTATGTCAAATATCGCCCAAAAGCGCTATTTCGCTAATTGTTGTAAAATGTACTATAATGTTCTGCGTTATGTAACTTGAGCTTTGGGTAAAAGCGAAAGTTGTTACTACAGTTTCTTCAAAAAATTTATTCTAAAAAGTTTCTTCTGCAATGTTAATGAAACATTTATTATGCGACGACGTAGGAAGGAAGCGTAATGTGTGTGGAATGGGAAGAATCAAAATATTTAATATTGAAAGTAAAAGATATAAAAAAGCGCAAGTCCAATGACTTACGCTTTGATGAATAAAAATTAATTCTTTTTTATTGTTTCTAAATTTTAGTCATCCCATCTAACATAATTCAACATTGTTGAAACATGACTTTTTGAGAATACATCAACTCCTGCTAATTTGTTGCTCCAACGAGATTCTATTTCGGTGTAGCTATCATCAATTACTTTGTTTAAAAAAACATCAAATAATAAATATTTATTGTTCCAGCCAATTTTTTCGGCAGCAGATGCCATTACCTGCATCATATTGGTATTAGAATGAACACGTTTTACTGTTTCATATAAATCTTTTACGTATGCTTTCGTTTGTAACACATCGTCTTTAGTACCAATGCTTGTTAAATGCCCACCAACAAACACATCAAAATCATAAGCTAAAATTTGGTCAAATACTTTTAGATATTGATGCACATTATTACTTAAATCTAAATTTTTGAATGGTACATAACCCGGTGCTAATACATCAATTACCAATAAAAATTTGTCTTGAGGAACTGATACAAATAAATCACCTTCATTTGAATGATAATTCATATGGTTCGATAGAAAGATTTCTTTGTCTCCCTTTTTTAAAACATAAGCTCCATTGAATGACAAAGTAGGGACTAAACGTCTTGCATCTTTTTGTTCTCTTATAAAATCCGTTACATCATTTAACGCGATTATTTCTAGATTATTGATGTTCTTTAGATGTTGAGAACCTCCAATATGATCTGAATGGCCGTGAGTATATACCAAGGTCGTAATTGGTTTATTTGTAACTTCGGCTACAGCTTTTTGAATATTATTTCCAAAACTTTCTGGCGCATCGATTAATACTACACCTTCTGATGTAACAATCGCAGCAGACTGCCAAATACCATCTGTAAGAACATAAATATTTGGTTTGACTTCTTCAATGGCATAACCTTTTTCGTAGCTCACCTTTATCGACCTGTCTAATGTACTTTGCAATACAGGTTGATAGCTTTCTAATGATTTTTGAGCGAGTACATTAATACTTACGGCTACAATTCCTAATAGTGTTATTAAATTTTTCATTTTTTTGAGTTTAAATAAATTAATGAACCACCTGCTAAAGCAAGGTCTTTTAATAAATTGGTCATATACATTTGTGACATTTCCCCTCCAGCCATTACGCCTGGTAAATGGATGGTTAACACAAATACCAAGAGCAATACTGCTAATAAAAAACTAGACCAATCATCCAGTTTTTGGATTATGATGCTAACTCCTGCTAAAATTAATGACAATCCTGTAAGGTATATCCAAAATACACCTCCTGGTATTGGAACCATTCCTGCCATTGAACTGGCATTTAAAAAGTGGAACAGTCCAAAAATTACCATCGGTATTGCATATAGATATTTACCGATTTTACTGATATTGAAAATTATATTTTTCATTTTTTATGTATTAAAATTGTTGATTATCTTATTTTGTTTTATTAAACATATAACGAGCTATTTTCCACGTACTATTTTCTTTTTCAAAAACAAATAATTCTCTGTTTTCTTCTGGAATTGTTTCTCCATTTGCGTGAATTAATGTCGACCCTTTAGAGCTAGTTACTGCATAGGCCATAGTGTTTTCAATTGTTATCTCTTCTATGTAAAACTCAATATTCAATTGTATTTGTGAGAACACGAAGTCATACGCACCTTTTATTTGTTCTGTACCAATAGCAGAAGGGGCACCACTTGGCATAAAAATTCCATCTTTTGTATAAAGTGATGTTGCTTTTTCTGCGTTGGAAGTGTTCAAAGTGCCTTTGTAGGTCATTAATAAACTTTCGATTTCTTGTTTTGCTAATTTTTCCATTGTTTCTGTGTTTTTAGTTAAATTTTCTGATTTGTTTTGACAAGCACTTAAAATGGTAGTTGCCATTAAAATAATTGCTAATTGTTTCATCATTTATAATATTGATTATTAATACTACAAAGATGGGATGGAATGGAAAGATTTACCTATAAGGTACTTTAAGAAAGACTCTTAATGTATCTTAAGATTTTGCAATTTTTTTTCGTATAGTGCTTAAAAATTCTGGTGTTACACCTAGGAAAGATGCGATTTGAACATTTGAAATGCGATTAAAGAAATATGGATGACGTTTCACAAAATCGAGATAACGTTCTTCTGCTGTAGAACTTATATTTTGTAATACTCTTCTTTGAATAGCTACTAAAGCATTTTCAGTGAAGACTCTGAATATTTGATTGAATTTTGGATAATTGACAAACAAATCTAATTGGTCTTGTTTTTTTATTTGAAGAATAACGGAATTCTCAATAGCCTCTATATAGAGTTTACTAGGTTCTTCTGAATGAAAACTTCCAATATCACCAATCCACCAATTTTCCACTGCAAACTGGATGTTATGTTCTTTACCTTTTTCATCAACAAAATACATTCTAAAACAACCTTCAACCACAAATGTATTTAGCTTACACACATCACCTTCTTGAAGAATGAATTGTCTACGTTTAATTCTACGTTCAATAAATGCTTTTTTTACAGCTTCTATTTCTTCACTATCTAAAGGTAAAAGTTTTGAAAAGTACTCTATAATCGGTTCTGTATGCATCTTTAACAATATAGTGATGCTAAAATAATAATTCTATATTGAATTAAAATATTTCCTTTAATGACGAATTTAAAGTGGAGTTCAAGCGGCCTCATAAAATTTTGGTTAAAACAATAGGTGAAATGAGCGTCCATATTTTAGGCTATTCAAATGCAATTATCCAGTGGATGATTGTATTTGGATACA
>CAXBID010000202.1:0-6920 GCA_963975495.1 uncultured Flavobacteriaceae bacterium
GATATGTCAATACCATAATAAACAAACCAAAAAATGGCAAAGCCTTTAAAACATGACCACCGTCAAAGACGGTGGTTTTGCAATTATAAATAAATTGTTTCTATTTATATAAAAAAAGCGACCAATTGGTCGCTTTTTTTATTATCCCATCTAAATTTAAAAATAATAATTTAAATTTAAAAATAATAATTTTTATTACTCAAAAGATTTCAAAGTCTTTATAATAATACTTACACAGTCAAAAAGTTGCTCTTCAGTCATAACTAAAGGCGGAGCAAAACGGATGATATTTCCATGTGTGGGTTTTGCCAATAAACCGTTATCGCGCAATGCTAGACAAATATTCCAAGCAGTATCGCTGTCTTCGTGGTCATTAATAACAATGGCATTTAATAAACCTTTACCTCTTACCAAATTAACAGTAGCCGTCGTTTCAATATATTTATTTAATTCACTTCTAAACAATTCACCTAAAACAAAAGCATTTTCAGCAAGTTTTTCATCTCTAACAACTTCTAAAGCTGCAATGGCCACCGCTGCTGCAATGGGGTTGCCTCCAAAAGTACTTCCGTGGTTTCCAGGTTTAATAACCTGCATCACAGCATCATTTGCCAAAACAGCACTTACCGGGTAAGCACCACCACTTAAGGCTTTTCCTAAAATTAAAACATCTGGTTTTACATCTGGTGTGTTTGAACAATTTTTGTCCTCGCAACTACAGTTTCCACAAGTTGCTAATAAACGGCCTGTACGTGCAATACCTGTTTGTACTTCATCGGCAATAAACAGTACATTATGTTTTTCGCAAAGTGCTTTGGCTTTACTTAAATAATCGTCACTTGGCACATAAACTCCAGCTTCACCCTGAATAGGTTCTACTAAAAACCCTGCAACGTTAGGATGACTTTCTAAAGCATCTTCCAATGCTTTTAAATTATCATATTCAATTTTAATGAATCCTTTAGTGTATGGCCCGAAATTTTTACGTGCCACAGGATCATTACTAAACGAAATAATAGTTGTGGTTCTTCCATGAAAGTTGTTTTCGCAAACCATAATTTCGGCTTCATTTTCATGAATTCCTTTAACCTCATACGCCCATTTTCTACAAAGCTTTAACGCCGTTTCAACCGCCTCGGCTCCTGTATTCATTGGTAATAACTTATCAAATCCGAAAAACTCGCAAGCGAACTTTTCATATTTTCCTAGTATGTCATTATAAAACGCTCTGGAAGTTAAGCTCAATGTTTGAGCTTGCTGCGTCATAGCATTTACAATTTTTGGATGACAATGTCCTTGGTTTACTGCGGAATATGCCGAAAGGAAATCATAATACTTCTTCCCTTCCACATCCCAAACATACACACCTTCTCCTCTACTTAATACTACGGGTAGCGGATGGTAATTGTGTGCACCATACTTGTTCTCTAAATCAATCGCCTTTTGCGATGTTAATTGGTCTAAAACAGCCATTTTAAATAATTTAAGGTTTAATGCCTAAAATAAAGGCACCGTTTAATGCCATAAACTGGCGTAAACTTTAATAATTAAATCTCGCTTAGCGAGTAAAATGTCCATTCCTTCATCACCTTTATTTTTTCGTAGTCCCGATAGTTATCGGGATGAAAAAGCAGCGTGGGAGAGAAATCATCCCTGGATAGATGCGCAAGTTAGTAAATATTAATGGCTTGCCAAAAACCTTATTCGGAGATTCTACTTGAAAGGGATGATACTTGTAATTCTAAACGTTTAATTTCTCGCATTAAAGCATTTTTATCCATTTGCATCCAAGCAAAAATCTTTAACATACTCACTCCAAATAAAAATACTAAAGCCCCAATACCCCATTTAATCATTTCGTTAGTTATGTCAGTATCAAAAAATTGTATAGCACAATACAAGAATAATCCGAAGAAAACTAAAGTCATTATGTTCATTAAAAACATAATCCATTTATTTTTTCCTTTAAATAATCCAGTAACCATTTCAAATACGTTTTGCTCCTCTAATTCATCATAGAATTTTGCTTCTTCCTCACTTAATGTTTCTTTGATTAATTTATCGATGTCTTCCATTTTATTTTTCATAATTTCTATCTTTTAATTTTTGTTTTAATTTTTCTCTAGCGTGAAATAACCTAGATTTTGCAGTCCCTACAGATATATTTAAAATATTACTGATTTCTTTTAATGAATAATCTTGTACGTAAAACAACTTTATAACTGCCTGATGATGCACTGGCAATGTTTTTATGGTTATTAAAAGTGCTCTTTTTAAATCTTCCTTATCACTTTCATCATTTACGGTTACTTCTTCCTGCTGGTACTCATAAGCTTCAGCTGTTTTGATAGTTCTTTTCTTTGCATTCAGAACATCCAAGGATTTATTATAAACAATACGCAGCGCCCATCCTCCAAAACGATCAGCATCCTTTAATCCATTTATATTATCAATTATGGTCTTCCAACTATCCTGTGCTACATCTTTTGCAATATCAGCGTCTTTAACAATCCAATATGCTTTTTCACAAAACAATTTATGCCAGCGTTTTACCAACAAAGCCAAAGCTTTAGCATTACCAGATTGGTATTTTAATACCAATAAACCGTCATCCGTTTTTTTGTTTTTCAATTATTTTATTTTAAAATGAATCGCCATAAACGCACCCAAATATTCCATTTAGTGAATTTCTTTTCATTCGAAAAATTATTTTCAATAGTATCAAAAGCATTTTCAATTAAAGCATCGTGAAGCCATCTAATGATAAAAAATCCATTTTATAGTAATTAGAAGTCATTTCCTCGGGATGGTTAATTACCCTTTTATGGATTTTTGTTACTTGCATATCTACTTTAAAGACAGTAAAAAAACGAAAAGGTTCATTTTATTTTTGCTTAAAGTGAAATTCCATTAAAGTTAATGGAAATAAAGTGATATTTATTTGTGGCTATTATTATTTTTGCAGCATGTCTAGACGAAAAGCAAGAAAACAGGTTTTTGAAAATGTAGAAGTCATTGACGCAGGGGCAAAAGGAAAAACCATTGCAAAAGCACCTGATGGAAAAGTGATTTTCCTACCAAATGCCGTTCCTGGCGATGTGGTGGATGTGCAAACGTTTAAAAAACGAAAAGCCTATTACGAAGGAAAAGCGACTGTTTTTCATACACTTTCTGATAAAAGGACAGCACCTGCTTGCGAGCATTTTGGAACCTGCGGTGGTTGTAAATGGCAAGATATGGGCTACGAGCATCAATTGTTTTATAAGCAGAAGGAAGTTACCAATAACTTAATACGCATTGGGCATATTGAGTTACCCGAAGTCACTCCTATTCTTGCGGCGAAAGAGCAGTATTTCTATAGAAATAAAATGGAATTTTCGTTTAGCGATAGCCGTTGGTTAACCTTGGAAGAAATTCAATCGGATAAGGATTTAGGTGATAAAAACGCATTAGGCTTTCATATTCCTGGGATGTGGGATAAGATTTTAGATTTGAACACCTGCTATCTTCAGGCAGATCCTTCAAACGCGATAAGGAATTCGGTTAAAGATTTTGCCATAAAAAATGATTTAGAATTTTTTAATACCCGAAACCAAACGGGTTTATTAAGAACCCTAATGATTCGTACATCAAGCACTGGCGATATTATGGTAATGATTCAGTTTTTTAAAGAAGATAAAGAAAAACGTGAGTTATTATTGGATTTTATTGCTGAGACGTTCCCAGAAATAACATCTTTACAATACGTGATTAACGGAAAAGCAAACGATACTATTTATGATCAAGAAGTGATTTGTTATAAAGGAACCGATCATATTTTTGAAGACATGGAAGGTTTAAAGTTTAAAATAAACGCCAAATCCTTTTATCAAACCAACTCCAACCAAGCTTTAGAGTTATATAAAATTACCAGAGATTTTGCAGGTTTAACAGGCAACGAATTGGTTTACGATTTATATACTGGTACTGGCACCATCGCACAATTTGTTGCAAAACAAGCAAAAAAAGTTGTTGGTGTTGAAGCCGTTCCTGATGCTATTTCAGCTGCAAAAGAAAATGCACAATTAAATAATATAAATAACGTTGAATTCTTTGTGGGCGATATGAAGCATGTATTTAATGCAGATTTTATAAAAAGCAACGGAGTACCAGATGTAATAATTACCGATCCGCCACGTGATGGTATGCATGCAGCTGTAGTGCAACAAATATTAAACATAGCGCCAGAAAAAATAGTTTATGTAAGCTGTAATAGTGCCACACAAGCTCGAGATTTAGCATTAATGGATGCTCAATATAAAGTAACAAAAACCCAAGCAGTGGATATGTTTCCGCAGACATTTCATGTGGAAAATGTTGTACTTTTGGAACGCCGATAGATTGATTCCAATTAAAAACTAAATGTCATTCTGAGCTTGTCGAAGAATCTGTTCAAAATTAAAAATGAAATATTTTAAAATACTTATAATTCCTTTTCTACTGATAGCTTTACTTTCTATTAGTTGCGAACGCGATGATATTTGTCCTGAAAGCACACCCACAACACCAAGTTTAATCATTGATGTTTTCGATTTTAATAGTCAAGAAAACAAAAAGAATATATTCAATTTGGTTATTGTTGGCGTTGATAATGATGATATTTTACCCGGTTTTAGTTTTGTTTCAAGTAACAATTTAGTTTTACCTTTAAAAACCACCGCCAACACAACCCAATACACGCTAATAAAAGGAGCTTCAGTTAATGATAATGGTACACCAGAAGACCTAACTGATGATTTTATTGATGGTAATTACGATACCATAACAATAAATTATAGTAGAAAAGAACTATTTGTATCTAAAGCATGTGGTTTTAAAACGATTTTTGAAAACGTAACACTTACCATAGAAGATGATACTGATAACTGGATACTTTCCCAAACACCCTTAAACCCCAACCAATCTGTAGAAGATGAAACAACAACACACTTTAACATATTTCATTAGTAGTTTAGTGATACTAGTTTTTTGTGTGTCTGTTAATGCACAAAATGATAGTATTCCTAAAACAGTAAAAGATACTTTAATAATTAAGGAAAAATATGGTTTACGAATTGGTGCAGACTTGGGTAAACTAGCGCGTTCTTTTTTTGATGATGAATACAGTGGTTTTGAAATTGCTGCCGATTACCGACTTAAAAAACGAATCTACATTGCGGGTGAAATTGGTTTTGATGAAAAAACTACGGTAACAGATTATTTAGATATCACCAGTACAGGAAGCTATATAAAAGGTGGTATTGACTACAACATGTATCAAAACTGGCTGGATATGGATAACATGGTTTACACTGGTTTTCGCATTGGTGCCAGTACATTTAGCCAGAACTTAAATAGTTTTACTATATATAACACTAATCAATATTGGGCACGCCAGTTTACTTCAAACGATTTGCAAGAGTTTAAAGGTTTAACAGCCATTTGGGTAGAACTTATAATTGGTATGAAAGTAGAACTCTTCAATAATCTCTTCTTGGGGCTTAACGTGCAGCTTAAACTGATGGCAAGCGAAACCGAACCTGATAATTTTGGTAATGTTTTTATCCCTGGGTTTAATAAAACCTTTGATAGTAGCGGTATAGGTGTTGGCTATGGGTACACGTTATCTTACCGAATTCCGCTTTACAAAAAGAACAAATAACGGTTTTTTCTATTTATCAAATGCCCTAATGCTCACCGTATCTTCGGTTGGAAAATCTTCAGGAATTTCTTGAGTTACTTTACCAGTTGCTGCCCATTCTGCGCCTCGCTGAAACGTTGTTATAAAGCCAACACATTCCATGGAATAGTCCATGTGTCCCAAAGTAGAATGAAACGTTCTTCCCTTGCCGTAATCAATAGTCATTAAAAGGGGTTCATGTCTATTGGTTGCTTTGTTGCCAACATTGGAAAACCCTGTAGCTAATATTGCTACGTTTTCAGCAGGTCCTCTTAAAAGCTGATAAAGTTCGTCCTTTGCGTGCATCCAAGATTGGGGCAACCCTTTCATGATAGGGTGCTCTGGTTCTCGAGTTGTTAAAACAAACTCACGCTGAGGGCCATGATCTCCTCCTTTACCTTTTGTGGTATCGCGTTGTATTTTACCAATAGTATCGTAATAGATATAAGGGCCGCTTTTTTCATTTCTTCCGTCCCATCCACCAAGTGCTGTCATTTTATTAAATGCCTCCCATTCCCCCCAAGCATTATTTGCAGCATGTACAACTACAAAGCCACCGCCATTTTTCATGTAGGTTTCAAAATTGGCTTTTGTTGTCTCATTCCAATAAGAAGCTTTCCAACCAAAATTAGAAATAATCACATCATAGGCCTTAAAATTCGGACTATAATTTGGGTCAGGTTTTGGATTATCAACCGCTACATATTCTTTATTAGAACTAATAGGATATATGCTTAACAATTCTTTTATGTCGTTAACATTTTTCACATTATGATGTGGCCCTTGCCAAGTGTAAGCAGTACGTTCAATATCAACTTCAAACAAACCGGTTTCTTCCAAATAGCTTTTCATCATCATCGTGGTTTTTGGCCATACCCCATGGCTGTTTTCACCATCAATAATTAAGGCTTTTAATTTGGTTTTTTTCTGAGAATTGCAACCTTGTAAGCTAGTAAATAGGATTAGTGTACAAAGCATCATAAGTTTTTGAATATTGAACATAAAAAATGATTAAAATAATTTTGATTAAATATACAATAGAAAAATAAAACGTGACTCATAAAAAACAATTGAGCCAGGGCAAACGCATTAAACTCAACATTCCTATTTTTGGCCACGAATTACACTAATTAGCACAAATAAATGAGCTTAGCTCATTTTAAATTTGTGAAATGATTATCCAGAAATGATCGCACGAATATAAAAATCTAAAGATTTTTAA
>CAXBID010000203.1:0-6901 GCA_963975495.1 uncultured Flavobacteriaceae bacterium
TCGTATAATCCGGAAAAAAAGAGGATAACTTGATTGACGTGCTGACTACAAAAAAGGCTATGTAACAAATCCGATAGTCATATAAAGTTACTATGAGATTTTCAGTATTAATGACAAATGGAACGAATCAAAATCGACGATATGAGATGTTTATCTGATATTTAATATCAATATTGTAGTTAACCGATTTTAATTCATGTTTTAGCGAATTAACGGCTAAGTTGTCTGTTTGCTTTAAAACAATTACTAAATTTACAACGGAAATAAAATATTGAATTGATTAATAGCAACATTAATTTAATACAAAAATAAAATAAAAGGAAATTAAGAACTCTCATCCCTCTCAATCTAAAACAACTTTAGATTAGGTTTAAAGACTTGGTGTTTTATTTAGTATTAGCTATAATTATAAAGATGATTTTGTTTTATTACTTTAAAGGGATTACAATTACCACATTTTTTATATTAAACCAGTTTTGGCAATTAATGTCAATGCGTCACTGGAATGTGTTTTTGTATTTAAGAGATATGAATAACGATATAAATTTATAATGTTAACAAAAACCAAAATATATTTATCATCACCTCACATGGGCGGTACAGAGCAAAAGTACGTTGCCCAAGCTTTTGAAACGAATTGGATAGCGCCACTAGGGCCAAATGTAAATGGTTTTGAAGATGATATAAAAACGTATTTAGGTAATAATTCCCATGTTGCTGCACTAAGTTCCGGAACTGCTGCAATTCATTTAGCTTTACAATTACTCGATGTATCCCAAGGTGATGAAGTACTTTGCCAAAGTTTTACGTTTTCAGCTTCTGCAAATCCGATTATATACCAAGGTGCTACGCCTGTATTTATTGATAGTGAAGCAGAAACATGGAATATGTCTCCTGAACTACTTGAAATTGCCATAAAAGATAGAATTGAAAAGCATAAAAAACCAAAAGCTATAATTGCTGTTCATTTATACGGCATGCCATACAAGGCAAGGGAAATTAATGCTATTGCCCGAAAATACGAAATACCTATAATTGAAGATAGTGCTGAAGCTCTGGGTAGTACCTATTTTAATCAAGCTTGCGGCACCTTATCTGATTTGGGGATTTTATCTTTTAATGGGAATAAAATAATTACGACTTCTGGAGGGGGCGCTTTAATAACCAAAAATGAAAGCTTAAAGAAAAAAGCCGTTTTTCTCTCTACACAAGCACGGGATAATGCACCTCATTACGAGCATTCATCCATTGGTTTTAATTATAGGATGAGCAATGTTTTGGCTGGTATAGGACGAGGGCAAATGGAAGTGTTGGATGATAGGGTTTCTGCCAGAAGAGCTAATTATAATTTTTACAAAGAAAACTTATCAAAATATAAAACTATTGAATTTTTAGACGAACCTGATGGATTTTATTCAAATAGATGGATTACCTGTATAAAAACCAAATCGTATGGTTTGCGGGAAGAAATAAGAATTTCATTAGGCAAAGAAGATATTGAAACGAGGCCGCTTTGGAAACCCATGCACATGCAACCCATTTTTAAGGATTATTTACATTTCACAAATGGTACTTCTGAGGCACTTTTTGAAAAAGGACTTTGCTTACCAAGTGGTTCAAACCTGACACAACAAGATTTAATAAGAATAACGGATTTAATATCAAAAACCCCAAACTTATGATAAAGAATTACTTTGCCTATTATTCTCAAAAATATGCCTCTAAATGGCTGGTACTGGCCATAGATTTATCTATTGTAATGGTAACCTTCTTCTTGGCTTATTTTATTCGATTTAATTTTTCCCTGAATTTTGACACGAATCAGTTTTTAATTCAAATGCCATGTTTGCTTTTAATAGCAACAGCCAGTTTCTTAATGGTGGGATCCTTTAAAAGTGTGATTCGCCATACTGGGTTTACTGATGTGATCAATTTATCCAAATCGGTTGCTTTAATGTCATTTTTAACTGTTCTTATGGTCATTACAAATCGTGTTTCAGGCTACATGCCAGCATGTACCATTCCCCTTTCCATTATTGTAATCCATGGCTTATTGAGTTTTATAGCCTTAAGCGCTAGCAGATTGCTGTTTAAAACCCTCTACCGTTATGCAAAATGTCGATTGATGTCGTCCAAGCGAATTCTTATCTATGGTGCGGGAGACTCTGGTATAGTAACCTATAATGCTTTAATGAGCAATGTGAAGACCAGATTTGAAGTTTTGGGATTTATTGATGACAATATAGTGAAAACAGGTAAAATTATCAATGGCGTGCCTATTCTAACACGTAACAAAGTAACGGCTTTGTATATTAAATCAAAAAATATTGATGAGATTGTTGTGGCTTCCCAAAGCATTGACCCCAATAAGCTGATCTTTTTAATAGATTCTTTAATAGATACAGAAGTAAAAATTACCAAGGTGCCACCTATTGAAAATTGGATTAATGGTGAACTTAATACCAGTCAAATTAAAACGGTACAAATTGAAGATTTATTGGGCAGGGCGCCTATTCAAATAAACAATCCAAATTTAGTCAATGAATTTAGTGGTGAAACCATTGTAATTACTGGTGCTGCAGGATCAATTGGTAGTGAATTGGTAAAACAATTATCAAATTTTGATGTTCAACAACTAATTTTGGTAGATCAAGCAGAATCTTCATTATATGATGTTCAGCAAGATTTAAAAAGAGCAGGAAAATTTAATTATACAGCTATAGTAGCTGATATTAGAGATGGTCTTAGAATAGACTCTATATTTCAGGAATACAAGCCTACCATGGTTTTTCATGCTGCGGCATATAAACATGTGCCTTTAATGGAACAGTCCCCTTATGAGGCCATAAAGATTAATGTAAACGGCACCAAACTTTTAGCAGATACCGCTTCTCGATACAATGTTAAAAAGTTCGTATTTATATCGACAGATAAAGCTGTAAACCCAACGAGTGTAATGGGGGCAACCAAAAGAATGGCAGAAATGTACATTAGCTGTTTACAAAAAGAAAGTAAAACTAAGTTTATTACTACGCGTTTTGGTAACGTTTTAGGGTCTAACGGCTCAGTTATACCATTATTTAAGAAACAGATTGAAAATGGTGGGCCTTTAACATTAACCCATAACGATATTACTAGATATTTTATGACTATTCCAGAGGCCTCTCAACTTGTTTTAGAAGCAGGAACGATGGGAAAAGGCGGTGAGATTTTTATATTTGACATGGGTGAATCTGTTAAAATTTATGATTTAGCTAAAAACATGATTAAGTTATCAGGTTTAAGATTCCCTGAGGATATAGATATTAAGATTACAGGTTTACGTCCAGGTGAAAAGTTATATGAAGAGTTATTGGCTAATGGCGAAAATACATTATCTACTTATCACAAAAAAATAATGATCAGTAAAACTAGAGATTTGGATTATACCAAAATAAAGTCTGAAATTGAAGAATTATGCATAACCAATCGTTTTCAAAATAATAATATAGTAATGAAAATGAAGCAATTAATACCTGAATACAAGTCCAATAACTCTGATTACGAGAAATTTGACACTAAAGTACAAATCTATAAAAAAGTTAAAGGTATTTTAAACAACACTAAAGATGAAACTTATAAAGATAAAACTTATAGTAATATATAAGTTATTTTAATTTTTAGTATTTTCCCCAAATATTACTTAAAATGAACAAATCAGTTTTAAAATTAAAATTGGTTGTTACTTGTAGTGTTATAGTTTTTTTAACCTCTTGTACAACAAAAAAAGATATTCTATACTTTCAAAACGCAAAAAATTTTGAAACTATGGTCGATACAGATACCTTTAAGGCAAAACTGAAGATAGGCGATGTTTTAAATATTAATATCTCAACAATAGATCTAAATGTAACCAAGCCTTATAATTTAATGGAATCCTCGGGAGGGTTAAATGGCGGGCAGTTAATTGATTACGTTATAGATCCTGATGGTAACATAGATTATCCGGTTTTAGGAAAAGTTAAACTTATCGGACTTACCGTTGAAGAAGCCAAACAATTATTTAAAAAAAAGTTTGAAGAAGGGGATTTACTTAGAGATCCCGTAGTAATAATTCGTATTAAAAATTATAAAATCTCGGTTTTAGGAGAGGTTGGTAGCCCTGGTATTTATCCGGTTTCTGGTGAACGCATTTCAATTTTAGAGGCCATTGCCTCTGCAGGAGATTTGAATATAAATGGTAGAAGAGATAATATTATGGTTATTAGGGATTTTAATGGAACGAAAACCTTTACTAATGTGGATATTACAAATAAAGAGGTTTTTAACTCACCTGTATATTACTTAACCCAAAATGATATCGTATATGTGCAACCTAATACCGCTGGCATCAGTAGGGCGTCTGGAGATTCAAGGATAGGCTTGTTTTCTGGTTTAGCGTCATTAGCAGTGGCAGTTGCATTACTCGTTATCAGACTATAATTATCAACCATGATTTCAAACCAAGATAGTTTCAGTTCAAATAACAGCAACCAAAAATTTGATTTAAAAAAAGCAATATCAACTTATACAAAAAATTGGATTTGGTTTTTATTAAGCTTAGTTATTTCAGTAACAATAGCGTATTTGTATTTAAGATATACTATACCTCAATATCAAGTCTCATCGAATGTGATGATTTTAAGTGAAGAAGAGGAAAGTTCTGCTAGTAAGGTTTTTAAAGATTTATCTGGAGGAAATGAATCTGAATCGGCCTCCATTGAAGATGAGATTTTGGTTTTTAAATCTAGAAATGTACTTAAAGATGTTGTTGCTAAATTGGGTCTAAATATTCAATATTTCACAAAAGGACTAGTTCTAGAATCTGAAATTTACAAGAACGCTCCTATCAATATTAATTTATTAGTAAATGATTCCATTGCGAATACTGTTAATTATGAATTTCATTTAGATGTATTGTCTAATGAAACTTTTGAGTTTAGAATCAATGAAGACGATTCACCTAAAACTTTATCATTTGGTGAAACTATTACTACACCATTTGGAGGTATGATTATTACGCCTTCTACCAAAAATATCGGAAATTTACCAAAAAGCATAAGAGTTAAACTGACAAGTGTAAGCCGTATTGTTGAATCCCTGAGAGATAGAATATCTATTTATCCTTCTAAAAATCTATCGAAAATACTATCAATAGATTTAGAAGATCCTGTTATTGAAAAAGCCAAGGATATTATAAACACATTAATTTTAGAATATGATAATTATTCGGTAGAAACTAAAAACAGAAAATCATTAGGAACCGAAAAATTAATCAACCAGCGAATAGAATTAATAGCTTCGGACCTTGTTAATGTAGATGATAGTATTGTACGTTTTAAAACTGGTAATAAGGTTACGGATGTGGCATCTGAAGCAGGCCAGTTTATGACTTTGAGTTTTCAAAACGAACAAGAAATTGAAAATATTAAAACCCAACTCAGGTTATTAAATTACACCAAGGAATTATTGGGCACCAATTCCAACAGCTTTCAAATGATACCTTCCAATTTAGGGGATCCCTCTATGAGTGCATTGTCAAGTCAATACAATCAATTGCTTTCGCAACGTGAAAATTATTTAAAAACTGCGGGAGAAAAAAACTCTGTGGTTGTTGAGTTGACTCAAACTTTGGGCAATATAAGGAATAATTTAAGTCAAAACATAAATGCAACAACACGAACTTTAAATATTCAATTAAATAGCTTACAGAGCCAATATCAACGTGTAAACTCTAAAATATATTCCGTTCCAGGGCAAGAAAGCAAATTAAGATCTATTGAACGCAAACAAGGGATAAAAGAGTCTATTTATCTATATCTTCTTCAGAAGCGGGAAGAGGCTTTAATTTCACAAACCGTTACCTCATCAAATGTTAAGGTAATTGATGAAGCTTATAGTTACGGGAAAATTTCCCCAAACTCTGAAATGAGCTATATAGTGGCTTTTTTTCTAGGTTTATTTATTCCATTTTCAATACTATATGTAAGGGATTTACTTGACAACAAAATCCACAATAAAGAAGATTTAGAAAATGAAATAAAGAATATTACTGTGCTTGGTGAAATCCCTAGAATCAAGGCAAAGGATAAAAGTTTAGTTGAAAAAAATGATAGGTCTATACTTTCTGAATCATTTAGAATAGTCAGAACAAATTTAGATTACGTCATTAGAGGAAGAAAGACTAAAGCATATAATAACGTTTTTTTTGTAACTTCCACTGTAAATGGAGAGGGTAAATCCTTTTTTAGCATGAATATGGCACTGACCATAGCTAATACTAAAAAAAGAGTTTTGCTTATTGGGGCTGACATCCGTAATCCTCAAATATTTCCAGCCATTAAGAATGAAATTAAAAAAGACATAAAAGTTGGGTTGACAGAATATTTAGTTGATAAATCAATATTGCTAGGAGACACTATTAACGAGTACACTGTTGGCGATATTAAAATTGATGTTTTATTATCTGGAAAAGTTCCACCAAATCCCGCAGAATTATTGATGGGAGATCGGGTTAAAGAACTATTTGATGAAGCCTCAAACCAATATGATTTCGTTATAGTAGATACAGCGCCTGCAATGCTTGTAACAGATACATTACTAATTAGCCAATATGCAGGACATACCATTTATTTAACTCGAGCAGGTTATACTGAAAAGCAAATACTGAACTTTGCGAAAGAACTTCATGCCGATAAAAAACTTAATGGTATGATGCTTGTTGTAAATGATGTAAGCCAATCAAACTTTGGATATGGCGCTAAGTATGGTTATTATGGAGCATCAAAAAAGAAAGGTTTTTTTAGACGCAAATCTTAAATCAAAGGATTCTGTATATCCGTTTTTTGTCATACTCGTAAAAAAATCTGCGATTATCTGCGTA
>CAXBID010000204.1:0-6896 GCA_963975495.1 uncultured Flavobacteriaceae bacterium
TGCGGCACAAGGAAAACCCATCATTATTACTGAGACGGGATGGCCAAGTCAAGGCGGCGGTCTCAAAGGTGCTGTTGCTGCAGAAGATGCCGCTATGAAGTATTTTATAGATACCGTTCGCTGGACCAAAGAGAATGAGATCCCTGTATTTTATTTTTCATCTTTTGATGAGTCTTGGAAAACTGGAGATGAAGGTGATGTTGGTGCTTATTGGGGACTTTGGGATAAGCATGAGAACTTAAAGTTTTAACGGCAAACTAAATATAGATTTGTTGCAGTGGGTTTAAATAAATTAAATTTTCAATTTTGGATTGAGAACACATCGATTATATAAAAATGTGGCTGTACGATTTTTAACTAAGCTGTCTCCAAAATCATAAAACAAGTGTCAATTAACTAATACTAACTTATGTCATTAACAAAGACCGCATTAAAAAACAAAGTTCCCTTAGGGCAAAAAGTCGCTTTTGGAGTTGGTATGTTTGCCAACCAAATGTTTCCTGCTATTCTGGGTATATTTATGGTTGTTTTGGTAGAAGATTTGGGTTTTCCAGGCTGGATGTGGGCTCTTGTTTATTTTTTCCCAAGAATATTTGATGCTATCACAGATCCAATAATGGGTTATATTTCAGATAACACAAAATCAAAATGGGGTCGAAGAAGGAAATATGTTTTAATTGGCGGAATAATGATGGGTATTGCCTACATATTCATGTGGCAACTTTTTAAGGAAAACTCTTTACAATTCAATTTCTGGTATTTCTTCTTATGGTCTATTGTCTTTTATTTAGGCCTTACCATTTTTAGCGTTCCTTATGTAGCCATGGGTTATGAGATGAGCGATGATTTTCATGAGCGCACCAATATCATGGCTATAGCTCAGTGGATTGGGCAATGGGCTTGGGTAATTGCACCGTGGTTTTGGGTCATTATGTATGATCCAGAGTGGTTCCCATCTGCAGAAATAGCTGTGAGACAATTGGCAATATGGGTTGCTATACCCTGTGCCATTTGTGCAATGGTTCCAGCTATATTCATAAATAGTAAATCTACTATAAACGAAAACTATGCGCCGTTAAATTTGGCAAATATAGGTGGCAGTTTAAAAAAAATATTTGTTGATAGTTTTGCTGAAGCGTTTAAGATTAAGGAGTTTAGAAAATTATGTGCGGCTACGTTTTTAGTTTTTAATGCGTTTAATACCGTTGCAGCGCTTACTTTTTTTGTCATTGTATATAAACTGTTTAATGGAGATGCTGCCGCTAGTGGTATCTGGGTTTCCTTATTTGGGAGCTTGGGTGCATTGGGTACCACATTTATAGTAATACCAATTGTCGCTTGGATGTCTAAGGTTATGGGAAAGAAAAAAGCGTTTTTGTTATCTCAAGGAATTTCGGTTATAGGATACCTTATGCTATGGTTTCTTTTTGTACCAGGTAAACCCTGGTTGTATATTATTGCACTACCATTCTTTTCCTTCGGAATTGGTAGCTTATTTACCATAATGATGTCAATGACTGCCGACGTAATTGATATTGATGAATTAAACTCTGGTTTGCGTAGAGAAGGGATTTTTGGCGCTATTTATTGGTGGATGGTTAAGGTTGGTTTCGCCATTGCTGGCGCACTAAGCGGCCTTATTATTGCTATTGTTGGGTTTAACCCAGACCTTGCTACTACAGAACAACAATCTGCTGTTGATGGGCTATTCGCCTTCTTTTGTTTTTTTCCTATGGCAGGCACACTTGTTGCCATGTATGTGATGCGTAATTATGATGTTACCGAAGAACGGGCTATCGAAATACGGGCTGAAATTGATAAGCGTAAACTAGATACTACGCCAAAGCTTACATCATATTACCAAACTCACAAGCTCTTAACTTTTAAGAATATCGCTTTAAATAAGGGTTTACGAACAGATATTGATTTTGTTTCAAAAACAGAGGATGAAGTAAAACAACTTTTTTTTAAGTCTTTAAACAAAGGAATTTATGGCTTATGCTTTAGTCCGTATTTAGAAGGGCAGAAAATTGGTGACACATTATCAAAAGGGCAAATACAAAAACGGATGGACGTTATTGCGCCTTACATCAAATGGGCTCGCTCATTTTCTTGTACAGACGGTAATGAGTTTATCCCTAAAGTGGCACATGAAAAAGGCCTAAAGACCATGACTGGGGCATGGATTGATGGCGATAAAGCTAAAAATGAAAAAGAGATTAGCACATTAATTAATTTGGCACAAAATGGTTACGTTGATATTGCTGTGGTTGGCAACGAAGTTTTGCTACGTAATGAATTGACCGAGCAAGAAATGTTGAACTATATTAATAGAGTAAAACAGGCCTTACCGGATACCCCGGTTGGTTATGTGGATGCTTACTATCAATTTCACGAACGGCCAAAGCTAGTAGAAGCATGTGATGTTGTTTTAGCTAATTGTTATCCGTTTTGGGAAGGATGTCATATAGACCAAGCCTCCATTTATTTAAGGCAAATGTATGCTGTTGCTAAAAATGCTGCTAATGGCAAACCGGTAATTATTACAGAAACAGGTTGGCCAAATAAAGGAAATAATAATAGTGATGCTGAACCTACTCAAGTGAATGCGATGAAATATTTTATAAATGCAAATAATTGGTCCCAGCAGGAAAAAATAGAAATGTTCTATTTCACATCGTTTGATGAGTCCTGGAAAGTACGTCATGAAGGTAATGTTGGACAACGATGGGGAATATGGGATAAAGATGAAAACTTAAAATACAATTAACTATGTCGTACAGAGCAGATAAAATTAGATCATTAGCGGGTTTGAACCTAGAAGATAAAACCCCAAAGGGTTTACAAAACTTATTTAAGAGGGTATTAAAAAGCGGTATGCATGGGCTGTGTTTTAGCCCCTATGAAGAAGGCCAGGAACCTGGTCAACAAATTACCGAGAAGCAGATAAGAAGACGAATGAAAATTATAAAACCATACACCAAATGGATTCGTTCTTTTTCATGTACTGATGGTAATGAAGCCATTCCGCGCATTGCAAAAGAATTTGGAATTAAAACACTTGTTGGTGCTTGGTTGGGAGATGATCCAGAAATCAATAAAAGAGAAATTGCAGGACTTATAAAGTTGGCAAAAGAAGGATTTGTTGATATTGCAGCGGTTGGAAACGAAGTGATGTATAGAAAAGACTTAACAGAGGACGAACTTTTGGCTTTTATGCATGAAGTTAAAGCAGCCATTCCAGATATTCCTATGGGTTACGTAGATGCCTATTATGAATTTAGTCATAGACCGAGAATTACGGAAGCTTGCGATGTTATTTTAGCTAATTGTTATCCGTATTGGGAGGGCTGCAGTCAAGAATATGCTTTGGTTTATATGAGGGATATGTATAATCAGGCTAGAGATGCAGGAAAAGGAAAAAAAGTGATTATAACCGAAACGGGATGGCCATCTTTTGGAGAAGGGCTTGGAGGCGCTATTCCATCAAATGAAAACGCTATAAAGTATTTTATAAATGCACAAGTATGGTCCGATGATGATGATATTGAGATGTTCTATTTTTCATCTTTTGATGAATCATGGAAAGTTGGAGCAGAAGGCGATGTAGGTGCGTATTGGGGGCTTTGGGATAAGGATGAAAATTTAAAGTTAATGCTTTGATTTAAAAGACATAAGTATCAAATAATCAGTTTTTTGTAATCTAATTATATACTAAACGTTAAAAGGCCGCTATACATGTTAAAACATTACCACAACATTACCACAACATTAAACTATAATGAGCAATTAACCAACACTTTAAATCAGTTGAAACTCATTAAAACACCGACAAACAACAAATAATGACGTTGTATTGTCAAAAAAACAATAGTAAGTAGCTTTTTTTGATTTGTATGCTTTTTGTTTGGGTATTCTTTATGTATTTCGCAAAATTTTATGGGTAAATTTATGAACATGGAAATATTGAACAATTTTATCAAATGCTTATTTCCTTTTTTTATTAATTAACTTAAATAATTATTATTATGAAAAAAATTACTTTATTTATTTTCCTTTTGGCTGTTTCATTAGGATATTCACAAGATCCAGCTACTGGACCTACTGACCCTCCTGCAAGAGATGCAGTTGACGTGGTTTCAATGTATAACGGTATTGCTACCCCCGTAGCTCCTGAATATACCAATGAGCCTGGTGTAACTTTTGATAGTTTTGGAGGAACGACTATAGTTGGAAATACTACTCTAGGTGACGGTAATAATGTGTTTAAATATACAAATCACTTATTTTCAGGTATCGGAGGCGGAAGCTATGACGTGAGCGCAATGACGATGCTACATGTTGATGTTTATTCTCCAGACTTTACAAATTTTAGAATTAAACTTGAAGCTGTAAACGGCACTAATGTTGAGTTAGATGTTCCTGTTGGCGCACCAACCCAAAGTGTATGGAATTCATACGATATAGATTTAAGTGCTTATGCTGCAGTTGATTTAGCCAATTTAAAATGGATTGTTCCAGTAACTAATGCTGGCTCGGGAGTAACTATGTATCTTGATAATGTTTATTTTTGGAGAACTCCTGTAGATCCTGCAACTGATGCAACTTTAAGTGATTTACAAGTTGAGGGAGCAACCATCAATGGATTTAGTTCTGGTACAACTTCATATACATATCAGGTGCCTTCCGGAACAACTGTTGTACCTCAAATTACTTTAGCAACTCCAACTAATGTAGCTGCTTCTGCTGTAATAACGCAAGCGTCTGGTATTCCTGGAACTGCTACTGTAGTTGTTACAGCCACAAATGGGACAGATATGGAAACATATACAGTGTCTATTGAAGAAGTTGGACCTGCAACAGCAGCCCCGACACCTCCTAATAGAGCCTCTGCTGATGTGCTTTCTGTTTATAGCGATGCATATACTGATATTACTATTGATGATTTTGATTTTGGTTTGTGTGGGGCATCTCCTGCAGTTACAGAAGTAACGATTGCAGGTAACTTAACGCAAAATTATCTTGGAACAGGTTGCCAAGGTATAGATATTCAGAATAATAGAATAGATGCATCAGCATTCACAAATCTTCACTTTGATTTTTATACGGATGAGACTAACTTAGTAGGTAAAGTTTTTAACATAAAATTAGTTGATTGGGCAGGTAATCCTACTGAAGCTGGATCAACTGGTTTAGAAGTTAATTTTAATGATGGCTCTGGACTAATTGGGGGATCTTGGGTTTCAGTGGATGTCAATATTACTGCTACAGGTCCAATGGTTTCAGGTAACTTAACAAGAAGTGATATAGCTCAAATACATATTACTTCTAATTTGTCTAATGCTTGGTATGATAATTTATATTTATATAAAGGCACGCCTTTAAGTACAGACGATTTTGATACACAATCATTTAGTCTTTACCCTAACCCAACACAAGATAGTTGGAATGTAAAATCTAAAAGTGAAAACATAACATCAATTAGAGTATTCGATATTTTAGGAAAAAGTGTACTATCATTATCACCTAACGCTAAAGAAGCTACTATAGATGGATCCAGTTTAAAATCTGGATTATATTTTGCTCAGGTAAAAACGGCACAAGGTATTAGTAGCCTAAAGCTAGTTAAACAATAGTTTATTAGAAAGTTAAGAAGTTTGTTGAAAGCGTGTGATTTTAAATCACACGCTTTTTTTGTTTCAAAGCTGCTTACATAAGTTTATATTATTTCTTTACTTTGTAAAAAACCCTCACATATTTATGTTTGATGATGTTTTAGCGGCCATTCCTTTCGGAATTATCTTAGCATTTACCATTGGCCCCGTATTTTTTGTTCTATTAGAAACGAGCGCAACTAAAGGCTTTAAAAGTGCTTTAATATTTGATAGTGGCGTTATGCTTGCTGACATTCTTTTTATTCTTGTAGCTTTTTACAGTACAAATAAATTATTAGAAAAAATTAAAGACGATCCAAATTTTTTGGTTTTTGGTGGGTTTTTATTAGTTACTTATGGTATTATTTCATTTATTAAAACATCAAAATCGTTTAGAAACATTGTTAGGGAATATCATAAAATTGAAATCAAGAAAGGTTATGGTAAACTCTTCTTAAAAGGATTTTTACTCAACTTTATAAATATTGGTGTGCTATTGGGTTGGGTTGCTTTTATTGTATTGGCGAATTCCTTAACCGAATCTAAAAATGGGGTTGTCGTTTTTTTAAGCACTATTTTAATTGTATATTTCTTAGTGGACTTAATTAAAATTGTAGTTGCTAAAAAGCTAAGAAACAAGCTAACACCGCGCCTTATTTTCAAAACAAAAAAAATAATTGCTCTAGTAATCTTAGGCTTTGGGGTTTTGCTTTTAGTGCAAGGTTTTTTTCCAAAGGAAAAAGAACTTATCAAAGAGAAGTTAGAACAAAGGTTAACCCTGTAAAATAAAAGCTCTCAAGAAAAACTGAAAGCCTTTTTGAGCTGTCCAGCGGATTCGAGAAACAAACTTATAGAAGGTTTTGCTTCCCTTTAATTAATTTTTTATAAAAATTTATATTGTTGTCCGATTAAAAATAATTCATTTAAAGAAAATCTTTGCGAACACAGAAAAAGAGGGGCTTGCTTTTTACGTCCCGAGAGCTATCGGGAGAAAAATTTTATTTTTAGAAAATCATGAATTTAAAGTTCAATGTTTATCAATTAGTTACAATTAAGTCTTTTTTCTTCCCCGAAATTTCGGGGCTAACAGCAAAGCGGTCTTGATTCTTTAATCGGACACTAATGAAAAATTTACCATAAAAAAACCCTCAAGAAAAGCTTGAGGGTTCGTTGAGGCGTCGAGCGGATTCGAACCGCTGTAGAAGGTTTTGCAGACCTCTGCCTAGCCACTCGGCCACGACG
>CAXBID010000205.1:0-6880 GCA_963975495.1 uncultured Flavobacteriaceae bacterium
GTGTTTTCATCTTTAACTTCAATTCGAGTTTTGTAAACCCCAAATTTTGTTTCAATAGATTTATCTTTTGGTAACGCTTCAACTTTATATGATGCTGGTAATTTTATTTCAACTTCATCAACATCTTTAAAACCTCTTTCAATTTTTAAAGGGGCATTCCTATTTCTGTATCGATCTGGAATATTAGTGATTCTGTTTAAAGTATTTGCAGTAAAAAGCATTCTGTTACCTATAATTTTAGTAAAACCCTTAGCACTGAAACTTATATCTTCAATAATTTCAATATTATTTTTATCATTATTTATATGCATTTCTTTTACTGAAATACTGTTGATATAGTCCCACCTTTCTTTATAATGTGAATCTAAATCTCTCTCGGTTTCAGAATCTAACCTTAATTTATCTGAATACTGTAATCCCTTAGAACTAATAGTTGTTTTCACATCTATATCTCCATTATTATCAATACTATAAAAGCCTTTTATGGTTTGTAAACTCTCATCAGGATTATATTTTTTGGTATGAATAATTTTACCGCCATCTGGGGTAACCACTAGTACATCTCTATCATCAGTGAAATCTGCAATAAAACCAAATGGCACTTTCTGGCTTGTACATTCTAGCCAAATATTTTCTTTACCATTTGGGACATTTAAGAATACGTGATTTCCTTGCATTGAGGCAAAGTCTTCCTCTAAACTCATAATATCATCTCCGCCGTAAACCACGCAATAATTTGATTTTACTCCAGCAGCATTCAAGAGCGACATAGTATAATTTGTTAATGCTTTACAGTCGCCATATCCCAATTTATCAACCTCTGAAGCATTGAACGGTTTCCATCCGCCAATACCAACTTGAACACTTATATAGCGCGTTTTGTCTTGAACGTATTGATATATTTTTTTAGCCTTATCGATATCACTGGCTTCATCTTTTACAAGGTTTTGAATCATACTAATTGTTGATTCAGGTAAATCATGCGTGTCTTTGATTAAATCATGATACATCCATTTACCAAAGTCGCTCCAGTTTTCAACTTTAGACGCAACTCCTTCCAACGAGAATTCGTTTAATGCTACCAATACCCTTGGCACAATATTTCTAAATAGTGGACTATATGATTCTGGTTTTATAGCTTCAATATTTTTTGCTTTATATGAAAGTTTACCAGGACTTTCTTCTTTTTCTATATTCAAATCCTGTAAATGCTTTTCCTTTTTTCTAATAATTATATGCTCAGGATATGATATGGTGTAAATACTTTTTCCAACACTTAAATAATAATTATCAAGAGGCATAAATGATTGAATAAAAGCGGTATTACTTGTGTTTACAACAGAAGTATACTCAATTGTGTAAGGGTATGAAATGGGGGTATAATCTAAATATTTTACTCTGGAATCAGAATACAAAGTACCTCCACTAACTGCACTAACATCTTTAAAATCGTTCTTTTTGACTTTTTTAATTTCTTTACCAAAATTATCAAATACTAAAACTTCTAAATCTTTAATTTTTGTAGTGTTATCATAGCCAACATAGGCATCAATATTTTTATCGCCTTCTTTATTTAAAACCGTGATAACTCTTTTTTCAGTTACCAGCATATCATCTGAAGATTTTAACTCAATATCTATGCTACTTAGCCTAATTACAGCATTTGCATTTTGCCTTAAGTTATCTGGTATTGAAAAACTTGTGTATAAGTTTTCTTGTGAAGAGGCTGCTAAAGTTATGAATGCTATTATAACATTCACTATACTTTTTAAGTTCATAAAGTAGCATTTAAAAAGTTTTGAGCAGTAAAATTATGATAATAAAATTGCTCATGTTATGAGAATTATCATGTTTTTCATAAGCCCTTATTTAATTTATTAATTAAAAATCTTACAGCCAATATAAAAAAACATGGTAAAACTATATACTTAAATTCGCTAAAAAGCACTTTTATCCCCCAACTGGAAAAAAACTTTTCTATCCCTATAGGAGATACTTTAATTTGTCTAAATGGAAAGAAAAAACGACTATTATCAAACGGAATTAGAAAACCAACACCACGCCCTCCCGAAGTCATAGCGTCTAAAATACCATGGGAAACTGTAGAGATAAAAATGACTAAAAACCAGGTAAGCTTATTTTTTCCACCTAATAAGAACATTAAAAGCAATCCCCAAAGTAAAGCAAATAGAATGGAATGTGTAAACCCACGATGACCTAATGGATGCTCATAAGCGATCCCAAATTTAAAAGCAATAACATCAAAATCTGGTAAAATTGCAGAAAAGATAGCAGCAACTAATAACCATTTTAGGTTTTTGGAATCAATCACTTTGGTAACCGTAAAACCTACTACGCCATGCCCAAATACAGATGCCATTTATTCCTTGTTTTTAGAATCAATGATTATAGTTACGGGGCCATCATTTAAAAGTTCAACTTTCATATCTGCACCAAACTTACCAGTTTGTACTTTTTTTCCTAAATCTTGTTCTATTTTTTTAACGAAATCCTCATACAACGGAATGGCAACATCGGGTTTTGCTGCTTTTATATAACTTGGTCTGTTTCCTTTTTTAGTTGAGGCATGTAATGTAAATTGACTTACGACGATTACCTCTCCATTAGTGTCCAAAAGCGATTTATTCATAACGCCATCTTCATCACCAAAAATTCTGAGGTTTACTATTTTATTAGAAAGCCATTTTATATCCTCTAGAGTATCTTCTTTGACAATTCCTAGTAGAATTAGAAGTCCGTTTTCTATTGATGCTACTTGTTCGCCTTCAATAGTAACACTTGAATTTAAAACTCTTTGGATTATAACTTTCATTCCCTTAAATCCCCAAAGGGGACTTTAATTTATTATTAACTTTTAAACTTTACATTAACTTAGGAACTGAATACTGCGACTGAATACTGTTTACTGCGACTGAATACTGCTCACTGAACCTCCCAATTATCAGTTCTATAATGTTCATCTTCGCCTTCAATAATTTGCAAATAACTTCGGTAACGCGAAAACGCAATGTCATCATTATCCAAGGCTTCTTTTACAGCGCAATTAGGTTCTTTTACGTGCAAGCAATTATTAAACTTGCAATCTTGTTTTAGTTTGAAAATTTCAGGAAAATAATCGCCCACTTCTTCTTTGTCCATATCAACGACCCCAAAACCTTTAATACCCGGTGTATCAATAATTTTAGCATCAAAACTTAAATCGAACATTTCTGCAAATGTAGTAGTGTGCTGACCTTGCATATGCTGACTTGAAATTTCCTTTGTTTTTAAATTAAGTGATGGCTCAATGGCGTTTACTAAGGTAGATTTACCAACTCCTGAATGCCCCGAGAACATACTTATTTTTTTATGCATCAATGCTTTTACCTTCTCTACATTTTTTCCTGTTTTGGCTGAAACACCAATGCATTCATACCCTATTTTACGATACTCGTAAGCTAAATACTTTACTTCATTAAATGTATCTTCATCATAAGTATCAATTTTATTAAATAGCAAAATAGTTTTAATTGAATACGCTTCGGCTGTTACCAAAAATCGATCGATAAAACTGGTAAAAGTAGGTGGATTATCAATAGTTACCATTAAAAAAACCTGATCTAGATTTGCAGCAATAATATGTGTTTGTTTTGATAGGTTAACCGATTTTCTTACTATGTAATTGGTTCTATCATGAATGTGATTTATGATCCCTGTAGTTTCATCATTATCCGTTTCCAATTCAAAATCTACAATATCACCCACAGAGATAGGGTTTTTTAATGGTAACTATTGATAATCCACGATTTTTGGTAACAGCCGAAGCGTATTCAATTCAAAATCTACAATATCACCCACAGAGATAGGGTTTGTGCTTTTTATCCCTTTTATTCTAAATTTCCCTTTTATACGGCATTCATAAGTTTCACCCAATTGGGTTTTTACGGTGTACCAACTTCCTGTAGATTTATAAACGCGTCCTGTCATTCATTATTAATTGTTTTACAAATTAACAACTTTTCAGTTTAAAGAAAACTGTATATTGGTCTCTTAATTTTAAAAATCTCAACAACATGAAAAAATTATTGTTTGTTTTATCCATTGCTTTATTTTCTTTTTTGGAAACTTCGGCTCAAGTAGAATACAAAGTTGTTACTAGTGTAGAGTCTATCGTTCCTAATGGTTTAGGGCGTTCTAGAATTATTAGTGCAAATGAAGATAAAGATTATAAAGCGTTTACTACAACACAAACTGAAGATGATAACACCCGTAATAAATCAGACAGAAGTGAAATAAGAGTTAAAGACTTTGATGAAACAAAATTGTTAAACTTTTATAACATAGGAGGTATTCGTTTTCAAAATATTGCCGCCAACGATGCTATAATTACTTCTAAAATTAACACGATGATTGAAGAAGGCTGGGAACTTGCTTTTGTAACTAGCGGTGTAGAAAGCGAAAGTGGTAAAGGTGACGGATAAGGAATATTTATTACCCGATACATATTTAAAAGAAACAAACATTAGTTTTATCTCTTATAACGTAAACAAAAAGGCTCGCAATTGCGAGCTTTTTGTTTTCTACAAAATTATATCAACTATCCGTTAATAATTTTCTCTTGATGGTTAATCGATTCTTGATGGACCGCTTTAAACATTCTTAAAATAAATTCTTCGCTTAAACCATGTTGCTCACCTTCCAAAACCATTTTTCCTAAAATCTCGTTCCAACGTTTATTTTGTAATATTGCCACGTTTTTCGATTTTTTAAGCGCTCCAATACCATCGGCAGCGACCATACGTTTACCTAATAATTCAATAATTTGATTATCAACCACGTCAATTTGGGCCCTTAAATTATTTAAAGCTTTGTTGTAATCTTCCTCACTATTGCTTTCTTTTCTAATTTTTAGATCTTTCATGATTTGAATTAATGTAGCTGGAGTAACTTGTTGTGCAGCATCACTCCATGCGTTTTCTGGATCATAGTGACTTTCAATCATTAAGCCATCAAAATTTAAATCTAAAGCCTCCTGGGACACTTCATGAATCATATCCCTTTTACCTGTAATATGCGACGGATCGTTAATTAAGGGAATATCTGGAAATCTATTTTGAAACTCAATAGCCAATTGCCATTCTGGAATATTTCTGTATTTTGTTTTTTGGTAGGTTGAAAACCCTCTATGAATGGCTCCAATATTTTTAACCCCAGATTTATATATTCTTTCAATCCCACCTAACCATAAAGCTAAATCTGGATTAACCGGATTCTTTATTAATACGGGCTTATCTGTAGCTTGTAAAGCATCCGCAATTTCTTGCATAATAAACGGGCTAACCGTAGATCGGGCTCCAATCCAAAGTAAATCTACATCATGCTCTAAAGCTAGTTTTACGTGAGCCGCATTGGCAACTTCCGTACAAACCTTCATGCCAGTTTCAGTTTTTACCTTTTGCAGCCATTTTAAACCTAATGCACCAACACCTTCAAACATGCCCGGGCGTGTTCTTGGTTTCCAAATACCTGCCCTAAAATAACTAACATCGGTATCTTTTAACTCATGCGCAATTCTCAATACTTGTTCCTCAGTTTCAGCACTACATGGACCCGCAATTACTAACGGATGATCTAAATTTAAATCATCTAACCAGGTTCTCATTTCTTTTTTGTTTTCCATTTTTACTTAATATTTAGCCACTTAGCTATTCCGTTTAATATTTATTTTTTTACTGTTCAATTCAAATTATTGGGCGTTACCTTTTACTCATACCTGCCAGGTTTTTAAAACCTTGCAGGATCGCAAAAGGTCGGGCTTTACGTTCCAAGTCCTCGCACTCCCGATAGCTATCGGGATCGCTGTGGGCTTTCCACTGCAATCCCTAACGCGGAAGCCAGTTTGCAGTTATCAGTATTCAGTCGTCAGTCAAATACTATCCACAAACGCTACTTTAATCTTTCCTCTACACTAACTTCTGTCTTCTGTCTTCTGTCTTCAAACCTGTTCAAATCATACCATTCAATATATCTTTTATATGGTTTGTGTTTTTCATCTCATTATAAATAGCTTCAAAATCATCCTGTTCCATCAGCGCTTTAAAATGAGTAAGGTTAATTATATACTCCTCCAATGTTTCAATAACATTCGTTTTATTTTGCTTAAAAATAGGTGTCCACATGTCAGGCGAACTTTTTGCCAAACGTACTGTTGATTCAAATCCGCTGCCTGCCATATCAAAAATATCGCGTTCGTTTTTCTCTTTATCAATAACCGTTTTACCCAACATAAACGAACTAATATGCGATAAATGCGACATATAAGCAATGTGTTTATCATGCGCTTCAGGATTCATATAACGAATACGCATCCCAATATCAGTAAATAATTTTAGCGCCTTTTCCTGAAGTTTAAAAGTTGTCTTTTCAACCTCACAAATAATATTTGTCTTCCCTTCAAATAAACCATAAATAGCAGCTTCCGGCCCCGAATGTTCCGTTCCAGCAATAGGGTGCATCGCTAAAAAGTTTCTTCGTTTCGGATGATTTTCAACTATTTTACAAATATCCGCTTTCGTAGAACCTGCATCAACCACCAACCCATTATCCGAAATTAAATCCAAAGCGGTTGGTAACAATTTTACTGTAGCATCCACAGGAATAGAAATAATAACTAAATCGGCATGTTTAATATCCTCTAAAGTGGCTTTTTTATCAATTAATTTGAGCGCTAACGCTTTATCAAGGGTAGCTTCTTTTCTGCTAATACCATGAATAACCACATCTGGGTTCTGCTTTTTTATATCTAAAGCAAGACTTCCGCCAATTAAACCAACTCCTATTGAAATAGGTATTTGCAAACTCACTTACTAAATACAAACTC
>CAXBID010000206.1:0-6869 GCA_963975495.1 uncultured Flavobacteriaceae bacterium
GTAATTATAGTATCAGTGTTAGTAATAATGCGGTGCTTATTTATAGTTATATAGGCTTTGTGACTAAAGAGATTTCCACAGCATCCCAAAGCGTTATCAATGTCACATTAGATACTGATGCTAGTGCGTTGGACGAAGTTGTGGTTGTAGGTTATGGCTCTCGTAAAAAAAGTGATATTACAGGTGCAGTATCTTCAGTAAAATCTGAAGAACTTAATGCATTCCCTTTACTGAACGCAGAACAAGCGCTTCAAGGACGTGCAGCTGGTGTAGTTGTTCAATCTAATAACGGTGGTGAGCCTGGAGCGCCCATCAACATAAAAATTAGAGGAAATACTTCTATTAATGCAAGTAGTGCTCCGCTTATTGTTGTAGACGGTTTTGTTGGTGCAGTTATGCCACAGCCAAATGACATTGAGTCTATGGAGGTTTTAAAAGATGCATCCGCAACCGCAATATACGGCTCTAGAGGTTCAAATGGCGTTGTTATGGTAACTACCAAAAAAGGTAGAAGTGGTAAATTATCTGTTGAATTTAATTCTAATTATTCTGTTCAAAATACGTCAAATGAACTAGATTTATTAAATGCCGATGAATTTGCAGCTTATCAAACAGCAGTAAATCCCGGTTATACTCCAGGATCTGCAAACACAGATTGGCAAGACTTATTGTATAGAACAGGGAGTACTCAGAATCATCAATTTTCTTTTTCAGGAGGAAGTGAAAACATAAACTTTTATGCTTCCACTACTTATTTTAAACAAGAAGGGGTTATTATAAACTCTGAATTTGAGAGAGCATCTTTCTTGTCAAATATTGATGCGCAAGTAACTGATAAATTGAAATTGGGTATGAACCTTTTTGGTAGTAGAGGTAATAAAGATGGAGTTCCTACACAATCAACTGGTGAAACCGCAAATGGTGGTGGAGATGATGTTGTTTCATTAATCTTCAGATTTTCGCCAGATTTAGGAATACAAGATGCTAACGGTTTAAATACAGTTAACTCTATAGGCGATAATGTTGATAATCCGTATGCCATTGCTACTGAAGGTATAAATGAAACAAAAATAGATAATTATAGAGCAAACTTATATGCAAATTACGATATCTTAGAAAACCTTACTTTTAAAACTACTTTTGGTTTTAGTACAGCTAATGGAACCGAAGGAGTTTTTAGACCATCAACATTAATTACTACAGCTGGTGGTAGTACAGGTGGAAGAGCAACAATAGAAAACTATAAGAGAACAACCCTATTGAGTGAGAATTACTTAACTTATAATAGAGAAATAGGGAAAGGGAATTTAACAGTTTTAGCAGGTTATTCTTATCAAAAAACTTCTACGGATAGATTTTCAGCAGGAGCTGAAGGATTTACTTCTGATTCTTTTTCTTATTATAACTTAGGATCTGGTGCTACCCAATTAATACCAACATCATCTTTATCAGAATCAGAAATTCAATCTCAATTCGGAAGATTGAATTACGATTATGATGACAAATATTTGTTAACAGCTACTGTAAGAAGAGATGGGGCATCTAACTTTGCTGCAAACGAAAAATATGCCATTTTCCCATCGGGTGCTGTAGGTTGGAAAATATCAAATGAAGACTTTTTAAAAGACAGTGAAACTATTTCTAGCCTAAAATTAAGAGCAAGTTATGGTGTAACCGGTAACCAGGCAATTGCTCCTTATCAGTCATTAGCAAGTTTTGGTTCGGTTTTTACACCTGTTAATGGTGAAACTGTGATTAATGTTACGCCAAATCAAGTTGCTAATCCAGATTTAAAATGGGAATCTTCTTATCAAACAAATATCGGTTTAGATTTAGGTTTATTAAAAAATAAAATTTCTGTTTCTTTAGATTATTATAACATAGATACTAAGGATCTTATAATAGAGGATGCCAGTCAACCACAATATTTAGGTTTTTTAACACCTGCCAGTTTAAGAAATGTAGGTGAAGTTAATAACAAAGGATTTGAAATTACTTTAAATACAAGAAATATAACTAATGAAAATTTTAGTTGGACTACAGATTTTAACTGGGCTACCAATAAAAATGAATTTGTTACCCTGTTAAATGGTCAAGATATATTCCAAGATGCTTCCCCAGGTTATTTTAACATACCACGTACGCATGTTTTAAGAGAAGGTGAAGCTGTGGGTGTTTTTTGGGGCTTTGAATATCAAGGTGTTTACCAAGGAGGTGATTTACCGGAGGGTACAGCTATTTTATCGGGAGCTGCCGCAGGAGATCAATTATTTACAGATATAGATGGTGATGGAGATATTACCCCTGGTGATGATCAAAAAATAATAGGAGATCCCAATCCGGATTGGACATTTGGTATTACAAATAATTTTACATACAAAAATTTTGATTTAAATATCTTTTTTCAAGGTTCTCAAGGTGGAGATATTATGAATCTTACAAATGTACAGTTGTTTAATGGAGATTCTAATGCGCTTACAGATGTATTAAACTCTTGGACACCAACAAATACAGATACAAACATACCTCGTGCCAAACTTAGAGGAAAACAAATTACTTCTCGCTTTGTAGAAGATGGTAGTTATATTAGATTAAAAAATATAGCTTTAGGTTATAATTTACCATCAGAGGTTGCTGAAAAGTTAGGTATGGATAATGTTAGATTATCTATTAGTGCACAGAATTTGTTGACTTTTACAAATTATTCTGGTTTAGATCCAGAAGTGAGTTATTTTGGAGCTGGTGCTAGTGATAGCTCAGATAGTAATACATATAATGGATTTGATTTTGGAAATTACCCAACGGTTGAGTCTGTGAATTTCAGTGTTAATTTAAAATTTTAATCAATAATTTAAAAACATATAAACATGAAAATATATAAATATTTATTCTTATTATTGGTAGGTTTATCAATACTGGGATGTTCAGATTTAGAAGAAGAACCTATAGGGTTGTTAGCTCCAGATGGTTTTTTTAAATCTACAAAAGATATACAAACAGCAGTAAATGCCGCTTATGGGCATATGATCCATGAAGATTTTTGGGGAAGAAAAATATCTTTACCATTGATGTTACGTAGTGATATGGTAGCTATTGGCGACCCAACAACATCAACACAAAGAATTGAGCATGATGACTTTAATGTTCCAACTGATAATGGCATGATTGAAGGTTATTGGCTTAGAACGTATCAAATTATAGCAGCTTCAAATCAGGCAATTGCTGGTGCAGAAGCTGTAGATGTAGCGGAAGAAATAAAAAATCCAGTTACCGCACAAGCCTATTTTACAAGAGCGTTTGCGTATTTTCATTTAGTAAGACAATTTGGAGATATTCCTTATATAACTGATCCGGTAACAGATTTAGCAGCAGCAAGTTCTATTAGCAAAACTTCAGTTGCCGATGTATATACAAATATTATTGCAGATTTAGAGTTTGCTAAAACATGGTTGCCAAATACACAAGTAGGGAGATCTTTACCTGCTAAATCAGCGGCTCACGCTTATTTAGCTTTAGTGTATTTAACTATGGGAGATTATCCCAATGCCTATGCAGAAGCTAAAGGAGTTATTGATAATGAAGGGGTTTATAACTTAGGTTTAGAACCGGATTTTCAAGATTTATTTGATTCTTCTAAAATAGATAGTTCTAAAGAACCGCTATTTTCATTGGATTTTATTGGAGCTAGCGATGGAGATGATGGTAGGGATTATCAAGCTGCATTAACGGGCCTTAGGGATGATGAGCAATATCCTAATGTAGCTGGAGGAGGCTGGTCTGTTGCGGTTCCATCTCTTGCTGTATATAATTCATGGGATGATGGAGATTATAGAAAAGCAGTGAGTTTTGATGCTACAGCAGTTTTTAATGGTATCGAAGTACCTTATACTGTTTTTAAGGAGAGTGGTGGTAGCGGTAGAGGTGTAAATCGTCCACATATTGCAAAATATACGCGGTTTAATGGGCCATCTGCTACCGGAAATGGTAGAGGGTCGCAGAACAATTATTCTATGATGCGTTATGCAGAGGTGTTGTTAATTGCTGCTGAAGCATTGAACGAAGTAACTCCAGGGACTACAGAGGCAGATGGTTATGTAAACAGAGTTAGAGATAGAGCAAGAAATGGTGCTTTAGGCTCAACACCTTCTACTTTTCCTGCTGATGTATCTGGATTATCGCAAGATGATTTTAGAACTATGGTTTTAGAAGATCGAAAATGGGAACTTGCTTTTGAGTTTAAGAGATGGTATGATATTGCTCGAAGAAAAATGGGGGCAGAGGTGTTTTCTGCTTCAGGTTTAGAAGGATTAAAGGAAAATTTTGATCCGAATCGAGATTACTTATATCCATTACTTGCTGATGAATTGGCTAGAAATCCTAACCTAGAGCCAAATAATCCAGGATATTAATTAGTAGTATTTTTATGATTAGAGTTAGTTGTTTTATTTTTGGGTTTGCACTACTTTTTATAGGGTGCAAGCCTGATTATAAAACTAAAAATGAAAACCAAATAGGGATTGATAACCTTTTAGAAAAACGTTATAAGGAACTGTTGGAATATCCAGTTGATTCTCTGTCGTTTCCGCGTAGTATGACGCCTTCATCAGGCTTTATTAATAAAGTACCTTCAACAGATTGGACCAGTGGTTTTTTTGTTGGAAACCTTTGGCAGTTATATCAACTTACAGGAAATACAGCTTATAAAGAACGTGCTAAAACATGGAATGCCTTTATGGAAAAGGAAAAATTCAATGACAGAACCCATGATATGGGTTTTAAGGTTTTTTCCAGTTTTGGAAGAGGCCTGGAAGTAGAAGACAACCAAGACTATAAAGACATAATCGTTCAAAGTGCAAAAACATTGAGCACCCGTTTTAACAAAACAGTTGGGTCCATTCGATCGTGGGATTTTAACAGGGATGTTTGGGAGTTTCCAGTAATTATAGATAATATGATGAATCTTGAATTATTGTTTGAAGCCACAAAATATTCCAATGATAGTACCTATCATAAAATAGCGGTACAACACGCAAACACCACCTTAAAAAATCATTTTAGAGAAGATAATAGTACTTATCATGTTGTGGTGTATGATACCATTACAGGCGCTGTAAAAGATAAGGTTACGCATCAAGGTTTTAGTAATCAGTCGGCATGGGCAAGAGGTCAATCTTGGGCAGTTTACGGTTATACTATGGTATATCGTTACACAAAAGATAAAGCTTATCTTAAGCAAGCTGAAGCTACCGCAGATTTCTTTATTAATAACAAAAACTTGCCAGAAGATGGTATTCCTTATTGGGATTTTAACGACCCGAGTATTCCAAATGCGCCTAGAGATGTCTCATCGGCAACGGTTATGGCATCGGCATTAGTAGAGTTATATAGCTTTACTAAAAATGAAGTGTATTTAAACTATTCTAAAAAAGTTTTAAACTCGTTAAATTCAAGCTATATATTAAGTTCAGAAGTAAATGCACCATTTATTTTAGACCATAGTACAGGGAATTGGCCAAAAAATGATGAGATAGACGAACCTATTGTTTATGCAGATTATTATTATTTAGAAACATTATTACGGTTAAAAGATTTACAATAAAAGTAGATAGATCAAGATAGAAACGAATTGCACTATGTTAATTTTGATTGTCAAGATAATAAATCGATTTCGATTGGAAATATAATTAAGGATGAAATTTAAGATGTCAAAATTTAAAATAGCCACAGTTTTTGTGGTTTGTGTGATTGTATTTTTATATAATTCAAATGCTGCACAAAGTCAAGAAAGAAGTAAAGTAAATATCAATAAAGAGTGGTCGTATTTAGAAAATGATTCTCAAAATTTAATTGAAATACAAAATACTTCAAATTGGACAACTCTTAATTTACCACATACTTGGAATAACGAGGACGTTACAGATGCTGAACCTGGTTACAGAAGAAATGCTAGTTGGTACAAGAAAAATATAGCAATTGTTACAGTAGATAAAAATCTATTGTATCAATTGTATTTTGAAGGGGCAAACATTACCACTAAAGTTTATGTAAATGGTAAGGATGCTGGTGACCATATTGGAGGCTATTTAGGGTTTACTATTGATATCACAGAATTTATTAAAAGTGGAAATAATGAAGTTTTAGTAAGAGTGGATAACGGGTATAATCCAGAAATAATTCCATCTCAAAAAAGCGATTTCTTTATTTATGGTGGAATAACGAGAGATGTTTGGCTTCAAACAGTCGCTATAACACATATTGGTAACTTAAAAATAACAACGCCAAGCGTAAGTTTTAAAAGAGCTTCTTTACAGCTTAATGCATCAATTAATAATTTTAAAAAATCAGACAATTTAATATTAAAAGCAGCACTTAAAAACCCACAAGGAAAGGTTGTGGCAACAAAAACATTTAAGAAACTAAGTGCCGATACGGAGATGGGTTTTTCTGAAATAAAAAACCCACAATTATGGGACACAAAAACACCAAATTTATATTCTATAACCGTTACTCTATTACACAATAAAACTATTATAGATGAAATTGAAGATAAAGTAGGGTTTCGTTGGTTTGAGTTTAAAGACTACGGCCCTTTTTATTTGAATGGAAAAAGATTGCTTTTAAGAGGAACACATAGGCACGAAGAACATGCAGGTGTTGGAGCCGCCATGAGCAATAAGCAGCATAGGGAAGATATGGAGTCCATCAAGGAAATGGGGGGCAATTTTGTGCGTTTGGCACATTATCCGCAAGATCCCGAAATTTATAAAGCCTGCGACGAATTGGGTTTGCTGGTTTGGGATGAAATCCCTTGGTCTCGTGGTGGTGTAGGAAATGATGTTTGGAAAAGGAATACAAAAAATCAACTTAAA
>CAXBID010000207.1:0-6866 GCA_963975495.1 uncultured Flavobacteriaceae bacterium
GTGTTTTGAGAATAGGAGTTTGTGAAAGAATAGAATGAAAACAAAATTAAAAATACACTAAGGCTTTTCATTATAAGTAGTGTTTTATTTCTAAAACCCAATAGAAGATTGTAGAAAAGTTGATTTTTTTTCATAAATTAAACTTGTTTTTAATTAAGCATTGTCTGCCAGTCCATCCGGCAGGTTTAAATTCAGGGAATGTTGGCACATTCCCTGTCTTTTTATTTTAAAATATATGTATCGGTATCGGTTAACTCTAATTTCAATTTGGTAATAAGCATTAGATTTTCAAGGGTCTTTTCAATTTTATCATTTAAATCCAATTTCCCACTTATATTAGTATTGTATGCTTTTAAATCTTTATGGAATATAATTTTTATATTATAAAATCGTTCTATTTTCCTTATCACATTAAATATAGACTCACTTTCAAAATGTAAAAGCCCCAAAGTCCACAAGGTATAGTTATCTATATTAACCTGCTTGACTTCTATATGCTCTTTGCTTTTGTTCCATGAGGCCAACTGGTCAGGTCTTAGAGTTGTTTTTTTATTGCTGAGCAATCCTTTTTTTACAACATCAACCTTGCCTTCCTTTAAGGTGGTTAAAATATGGGCATCTGTTGGATATGCGGATATATTGAATTTGGTACCCAAAACCTCAACCGAAAGTTTTTCGTCAATGGTTTTTACAACAAAAGGCCTTTCTTTATTTGCTGCTACTTCAAAAAATGCCTCCCCAGATAAAAAGACCGTACGTTGTTTGGAAATGAATTTTTCGGGAAAAACGAATTCAGTGCCGGCATTAAGGTGCACTGTGGACCCGTCCGACAATGTTATTTTGCTTCTTTTTCCGTAAGGCACCAACAACTTATTTAAAGTTTCCAATGCTTCTTTTTTATTGGTTTTATGATTACTTAGGGTATCATTGACTATTACGGTACCTAATTGGGTATATTCAATTCTTGATTCCTTTTTGTTTATTACTATTGGTTTACCGGTTTCAAAAACCAATTGGGTCTCTGTCAATGTCTCTAAAGAGATTGTTTTTATATCTTCAAATAGAGGGTTGTTGGTTTTCGTGAAATTATTGTTAAAAAACACACCTAAAGCCACCAGCACCAAAAACACTGCTGCATACCTATAATATTTTTTTATAAAACCAACTGTTTTTACTGGATGGTCCACTTTATTTAAAAGTTTTTCAAGTATGTCATTTTTTTCTTTTTCAGAAAGTTCAACATCCTTGGTTTTTATGGTCAGTAAAACCTCTTTTAATTCTAAAATTTTTATCTTTTCTATTGGGTTTTCGTGCATATATGCTTCCCACACAGCGTTAAGTTCTTCTGTCGGACTATATATCCAATCCAGAAAAGAAGTGTCTTCAATATACTTAGAATAAGATTTCATAATTTACACCTATATTTTCTATAGGGGCATTAACTTTAATTTTGTGGACACTTTTTTTAAAGTTTTTTTAATCTGCTAGCATTACCCGCCTTGTTGTACATAAAAATCAAGGGCTATATGTATATTAAAATAAGGCTTGGACCCATTTAAATCTAGGATATATTATTTTCCTGTAAAAGAATCGAGACTTGGCATTAACTTATTGACAATCAAATAAAAAATTTCTTGAAGCCGACTATCCCCGCAAGCCATAGAGGCATTTCGCCGGCTTTATTTTAGCCTTAGGCCCAAAAATCGTCCCGAAAGCTTTCGGATTATATTTTGCCCACCCGGAAACCCGGAGAGTCATCGAGGAATTATTTAGATTAAAAACAGATTCGTTATTTCAGGCAATCTACAGTTTTAATAATGGTTGCAAAAACAAGGGGTACATCTTTAAAAATTTTTTTTCCATACCCAACTTAGGGTTTGTTAAAAATCAAAGTGTACAGAATAGACGTCGTTATTTTGTGTATTAACTAGGCAAAAAAAACAGTTATAGCCTTCGCTACAACGAGGCTTTTTAACGACGTTAATGCGCAAAAGAGCAAGTCAAAATGTATAGGTTATTTCTTAACAAACCCTTAGTGTTTGAGCTGTATCGCAAATTTTATTCGGACTATTGATTCGGATAGAATAAAAACAATATCGTATCTATATTATTTTTGAAAACTGGGTTTGTTCGTAGTTTTTTTATAGCTCGGTACACTTGTTTCCTTACGGAATTGTTATCTATTCCAACGATTTCTGAAATTTCAATGTAGCTGAACCCTTTGTTAAACTTAAGGTATAGTATTTCTTGTTGCTTAGAGGTCAGCTCTTTTGTTATCAAATTAATAATTCTCTTGTTGCGTTTCTCAATTTCTTTATCTATGGTTTCGCTTTCAATGTTATATTCGGTAGCAAAATATGTTTGGTTCAAATCGTTAAGACCATCATTTTTTCTTTCTTTTTTTAGCTTTCTAAACAAGGTCCGCTTTAATGCTTTGAATAAATAAAAATTAATGTTTTTGGGTATTGAAAGTTGGCTTTTATGCTCATAGATGTCTAAAAAAACATCTTGAATACAATCTTTTACAAAATCTTTGTCCGGATTCAATTTCATACCGTAAGAAAACAAAGCGTCTGTGTATAAATTGTAAATAGCTGCAAAAGCACTTTTGTCGCCATTTACGAACTTATTCCATATATCTTCTCCCTTGTCTTGTTTGTCTTGTGTTGTCATTTTTATGATAATGACTGTATTAAATGAACAAATTTAAATTATTTCTAAAATTACAAATTACATTTATTACTTTAAATAAGTTCTAACTTCACAAAAAACAAAAAATGTGGCTATATTGCAAACTATCAATTATTTAAAACTTAACCAATTTAGCCGTTTATAAATTGGGATTTCTTAAAAATGCACACATTATTTTTTTAAAAAAACCAATGATTATGTTAAAAGTAATTTATTAACTATTAATATTTCTTACAAATATCATTATAATTATCCTATATGCATGGTGATTTTAATAAAATAGGTGTGTATGTATTTATATTTTTGATTTATGCTTTTACTAAACCATACAAATCACATCTTAGAATGCGGAACAGATGAAGCTGGCAGAGGTTGTTTAGCTGGCCCCGTTACAGCTGCTGCGGTTATACTTCATGACACTTTTGAAAATGCCATTTTAAACGATTCCAAACAGCTTAGCGCGCTTAAAAGAATGCTTTTAAAACCTATCGTTGAAACTGAGGCTTTATCTTTTGGAGTTGCTCACGTTTTTCAAAAAGACATCGACAAAATAAATATATTGAATGCCTCTATTTTAGCTATGCACCATGCTATAAAAAAACTAAACCCCCAACCTGAATTTATAATCGTTGATGGAAACAAATTCAAACCTTACGAGAAAGTTAAATTTGAAACTATAATTAAAGGTGATGGCAAATATTTAAGCATTGCCGCAGCATCAGTTTTAGCAAAAACGCATCGGGATATTTATATGGACACTATTCATGAGGAATACCCCATGTACAATTGGAAACAAAACAAAGGCTACCCAACCAAAGAACATCGTGAAGCTATAAAAAAATATGGTATAACAAAACACCACAGAAAGTCGTTTAGATTATTACCCGAACAGTTAAAATTAAATATTTAAGATTTTAGATGAGTTCAATGTTTTAAAATGAAAAATATGTAGGTTTGTACAAATTAATTTGTTTCATGAGATTTTTGTGTTCTGCCCTCTTACTTGCACTTTTTTTTAGCTGTTCTGATACCTACTCCAATAAATCTAAACTTACTGATTTTGTTCCAGAACATACTGATGTTATAATAAAAACATCAAATTTGGAGAGTTTAAAAAGCAGTATAAATAACAGTGACTTTTTACAAAACTTATCAAAAACTCAATCTTACGTTAATTTAGAATCTCAATTAGAAAGTTTATCACTTTTAAAACCAAACGGCACTGTTTTAATTTGCTTATCTAAGAATAGTAATGATAGCCTTCAATATTCTGTTATCACTAAATATTCCGAAGGTTTATTTGTAACCGACTCACTTCAAAATTATATTGAAGAATCTCTTATTTACAAAAAGAAGAGCATCACTAAATCAACCTTAAACAAAAACACATTTTATAGTACGGTTATAGATAGTACCTTTTTTATATCATCATCAAGAGAAATTATTGATGCTGCTTTTAATCAAAAAAACAACAATTCAGGCTTAGAAAAAATCTATTCTACAACAAGTGACAACAAAACAGCTTCAATCATCATAAAACCCGACAATCCATTTATAAAAACGTTTTTTGTAAACGATTCCTTAAACCTAAACACATTTACCAATTACATAGCTATTGACACTGATATTAGTCAGGATGATATTATTATAAATGGTATTACAAAGGCTACCGATTCGACAAAAAGTTTAATAAACATTTTTAAAAATACTATTCCTCAAGAAAATTCAATTCAAAATATCACACCATCAAATAGCGACGGTTTTATGAGTTTTACTTTTGATGACTTTAACGGTTTTGAAACCAATTTATTGAAATTCAATACAAATGACTCCAGTGCTGAACATACTATTTTTGATAATATTATTGAAGTCGGCGTTATTTATGAAGCTAAAAAACGAGCTATTGTTTTAAATTCTTTAGATGTTATCGCTACTAAGGATGCATTATTAGCCGAACAAAATAGTATTGATACCTACAGACAAATAGAAATTTATAGTTTTAGTAAACCTAGTTTATTTACACAAACATTTTCTCCGTTAATAATATATAATGAAGCTACAAAATATTGTATGATAGACAATTTTTTTGTTTTTGCTGATAGTATAGAAATGCTTCAAAACATTATTACTAACTACCAAAACAAAACAACTTTAAGCGAGCGTAGCTATTTTAAAGCGATCAAAGAACATTTAACTGATGAGTCCTCTTTACTTTTAGTTGTTAACCCTTCTAACTTAGAAACCGTTTTAGACAAAAACGGATTGGAGAAATCAACCTATAAATTAGATAAATATAATGCTTCGGCTATTCAGTTTATATATGAAACTAATTTTGCCCATGTAAACGGCATTATAAAAAAGAGTAGAACCAAAGCCTCTTTAAACTCGGTTTCGGAGGAATTGAACATTAAATTAGAAGCCGATTTATTAAACGCACCGCAGTTTGTAACCAACCATATTACCAAACAAAAAGAAATTGTTGTACAAGACATTAACAATAACTTATATTTAATTTCAGACAAAGGAAAAATTCTTTGGAAAAAACGTATTCAAGGTGCTGTTTTAGGTAAAATTGAACAAATTGATATTTATAAAAATGGCAGGTTACAATTGGCATTTGCAACACCAAGCCGCATTTATGTTATAGATAGAAAAGGTAGGGATGTTGCTCCGTTTCCAAGTAAGTTTAATGATGAAATTACGCAACCCCTATCTGTTTTTGATTATGATAAAAACAAAAAATACAGACTATTAGTAACGCAAGGAAAAAATGTGTTAATGTATAATGTTGACGCTAAACCCGTAAATGGTTTCACGTTTAAATCAGCTAATGGCAAAATTAATTGTCAACCAAAACATTTCAGAATTGGCAATAAAGACTATATCACCTTTAAAACGGATAGTAAATTTTATATATTGGATAGAACAGGAAAAACAAGAGTTACACCAAAAACTTCAAGTAAATTTTCAGATCAAAATATTTATTTATATGAAAATAAATTTACTACTACAACTGATAAATCTGATTTAATCAGTATTGATAGAAAAGGAAATACGGCCATTCAAAATTTAGGCTTATCTGAAAATCATTATATTGAAACCACCAGTAAAACGCTTGTTTTACAATCGGAAAATAAACTCACCATAAAACGTAATACTTTAGAACTTGATTATGGTAATTATACTAAACCTAAAATTTTCTATATAAACGATAAAATTTATGTTACCGTTACAGATTTACAATCGCAAAAAGTATATCTATATGACAGTCAAGGAAAATCACTTCCCAATTTTCCTGTTTACGGAAATTCATCCATAGAACTTGATAATATTGATAAAGACAAAAATTTAGAATTTGTAACTAAGGGAGAAAGCAATTCCATTATTCTTTATCAAATAAATTAACACTAATAACTCTTTTAATTAATTTTCATCTTTACCTTTTGTCGATAAAAAACTAATCTTTATCTTTATCCAGCTATTAATCAATTCTCTACAATGAAATTACCGAAAAATGCATCACGCATCATTCTTTATGCAGCTGTTTTCGTATTTTTTATTCCCAACAGTTTTGCACAAACCAAAAAAATAAAAAGACCAAAAAGCACTGTAGGTATTCGCAGTGTGAATGTTTTTGTTGGAGATAATAGCACCAGTGACGGTAAAGCTCAAAATAGATGTGTTGAATTTATAAAAATATAACGATAACCAAGTCGAAAGTCCTCGAATCTTTTGGAACGTCAAAGTGTAAAGCTTTGGCGTTCTTTTTTATTACTATTTCAACTTTATTTAATAGTATTGCAATCTTAATAAACAATTCATGATAACACGTAAAAATACCTCCATTTCTAAATTCATTATTCATAAAGTTGGTAATAAATTTAACGACACTAAAAATGCCTTTTCAGAAAAATTAGTAGATTTTGATGAAGCCAGTTACGATTTAATGTTGCCTTTTTTATTAAGACCATTTGGTAGCGTAGTACAAAGCTATAGGTTTAATCATCATGCTGATATTAGTTTAAACGAAATCAATAGTTATTCAGCTCAACTTTTTAATGACGAAGACGGTTTTATTGATATTTCAAAACATATAGTCACACATTTGTATGAGCAATCTACATCAGCCCAAATTAAAACGGGTGATGTTTTAATTGTGATGTTTGAAGGTATTG
>CAXBID010000208.1:0-6854 GCA_963975495.1 uncultured Flavobacteriaceae bacterium
TACTGGCATGTTTTATGATATGTTGAGCCTTTTTACGCAACCCTTTCATGCTGAAGTTTTCGACTTTTCTAATGCAGATTTCTTCAGGAAAATTGCTGAATTAGGTGAGCGCTATTCTAAAAGCACCGATTTAAAAAAGATGAATGGCAATCGAGGTTCCAAACACTTTATCTATATTAACAGAACATTTTTCGGTCTATATAATTTAATGTTCGATTTGAAGGCTAAAGACATCAAGATTAATAATTTCAATTCCCTATAATGCCATATATCAGTAATGAACAACTTGATAGCTTTCATCATTTATACCGAATTAATTTAATTAATAGTTGCTCTGGGTATAAATCAGCTAATTTATTGGGTACAAAATCTACTGAAGGTAATGAAAATGTGGCAGTTTTTAGTTCCGTTACGCATATAGGTTCTAATCCACCTGTGCTTGGTTTTTTTTTAAGACCAACTACGGTTTTGCGAAACACTTACGAGAATATCAAAGCAACTGGTTTCTATACCATTAGTCATATTCACGAAAGTATTTTGGAAGATGCGCATCACACATCGGCCAAGTACGACCAAGATATTTCAGAATTTGATAAGACAAACTTAATTTCTGAATACAAAAACGGTTTTCAAGCACCTTTTGTAAAAGATGCACCATTGCAATTAGCCATGGAATATGTTGAAGAATATGATATTAAAGCAAATAACACAATTCTTTTAATTGGAAAAATTGTTGGGCTTCATATTAATGACGAGTTTTTAGAAGAAGATGGCTTTATAAATCTTTCTAAAGCAAAAGTAGCCACAATTAACGGTTTGGATGGCTATGCTGTACCAGAACTAAAAACACGTTTTGGTTACCAAAGGCCAAAGAATAAATGATACACCTATAAATATTCAAAAGGAACGTAAGGTTGAAAAGGCATTGCTATAAAATGCCAAAATTATAATAATGTAAATAAAAAATTCCCTCTCCTCTGGAGAGGGTTAGGGAGAGGAATGAAAATTCTTATAACAGGTGCAACAGGCTATATTGGCAAACGGTTAATTCCACTTTTAGCTAATGATGACCATCAGGTTATTTGTGCAGTTAGAGATAAACTTCGCGCTGATAAAAGTTACGCCGAGGATGATACTATTGATGTTGTTGAAGCAGACTTTTTGAAACCTGAAACTTTAAAAAACATTCCTGAAGATATTGATATTGCTTTTTATTTGATTCATTCCATGTCCAATTCCTCAAAAGATTTTGAATCTTTAGAAGAACGATGCGCAGTAAATTTCAAAAATCAATTAGAAAAAACAAAAGTAAAACAGGTTATTTACCTCAGCGGTATAACCAATGAAGAAAATCTTTCCAAACATTTACAATCTCGCAAAAATGTTGAAGCTATATTACAATCAGATAAATATGCGCTTACCATTTTTAAAGCGGGAATCATAGTCGGCTCTGGTAGCTCTTCCTTCGAAATCATAAGGGATTTAGTCGAAAAGTTACCATTTATGATTGCCCCGAAATGGCTAAATACAAAAACACAACCTTTAGCAGTCAGGGATGTGCTCACTTTTTTGCACCGAAGTGTAGGACGTGAAGATTTGTATAATAAAAAATACGATGTTTTCGGTCCGGAAATTCTAACATACAAACAAATGTTATTGCAATTTGCAGAAGTTAGGGGCTTGAAACGATATATTTTAACGGTACCAGTGATGACGCCAAAACTCTCATCTTATTGGCTTTATTTTGTGACTTCCACATCTTATAAATTAGCAAGCTCCTTGGTCGATAGTATGGGTGTTCAGATTATTGGAAAACCGAGTAATATTAATGAATTACTGGATGTTAATCCAAAATCATATAAAGATGCTGTAGCATTAGCCTTTGAAAAAATTGAGCAAAATAGTATTATTTCCAGTTGGAAAGATTCTATGGTTAGCAGTGGCCGATTAAGAAATAATCTGCATAAATATATAAACGTTCCAAAGTTTGGTTGTTTTAAAGATTATAAAGAACGAAAAGTTACAGATACAGACAAAACCATTGATAAGATTTGGAGTATTGGCGGAACAACAGGCTGGTATTACGGTACATTCCTGTGGAGGATAAGAGGTTATATCGATAAGCTTTTTGGGGGTATTGGTCTGCGTCGTGGAAGAACGAGTCCCACAGATTTATATGTTGGAGATGCCCTTGATTTTTGGCGCGTCATATTTGCAGATAAAGAACAACAGAGGCTTTTACTATATGCCGAAATGCGACTTCCAGGTGAGGCTTGGTTAGAGTTTAAAATTGAAGATGGCTTGCTAAAACAAACAGCAACCTTCAGACCTCGTGGCCTTTGGGGACGCCTTTATTGGTATAGCGTTTTGCCATTCCATGGATTTATTTTCTCTGGAATGATTAATAAACTGGTTGATGTTGATTAACCTTTAGGCTTAGAAAAAGTATTTAGTTGATAAAATAAATACCAAAATTATAAAAATTTAAAAGTCCCCTCTGGGGATTTAGGGGATGAAAAAAGAGCACTTACCACAAAAAATCAAGGGCATCTCCAACATATAAATCTGTGTCCCCTCTGGGGATTTAGGGGATGAAAAAAGAGCACTTACCACAAAAAATATGTAATACGTATGGTTTCCCATTTACATGGCGAAAAAAATGGACAAAAAATTGGGACCATGTAAAATAGTGTAGCGAAAAATGCAGGAGAAACAAAATAATACAGGATTAGTTTGGTTTAGAAACGACTTAAGAGTTTTAGATAATTTAGTTTTACAAGAAGCAATTAACAACCACAAACACGTTATTACTTGCTATTGTTTTGACCCCAAACATTATGACACCTCAGAATTCGGGTTTAAAAAAACGGAGAAGTTTAGGGCACGTTTTTTAATTGAAACCGTACAAGATTTAAAAGCAAATCTGAAAAGTTTAAATATTGAATTATTTGTGTTTCACAAAACACCAGAAACTTCGATTCCAAAACTTGTTGAAGAATTTAAAATCGATTCCATATATCTTCAAAAAGAATGGACTTCGGAAGAAGTTGACGTTCTAAATACTGTAAAAAAGGCAGTCTCTAAAGAGATTAATTTTCATCAATACTACAATCAGTTTTTATATCATCCTGATGATATCGATATGTTGTTTTCTGAAATCCCCCAAGTATTTACTGATTTCAGAAAAAAAGTAGAAAAATTGAGTTCTGTTAGAGCGTCTATCAAACCAACCACAGCAGAAAAAATTGAAAATATTGAAAATAATTCGGTAATACCAACACTCGAGGATTTAGGTTTTGAATCATTTGAAACCCACCCAAAATCTGCATTTCCGTTTAAAGGTGGAGAACATAGCGCAGTAGATAGATTGGATAATTATTTCTTTGAAACTAAAAAACTTGGGTTTTATAAGAAAACGGGAAATGGCTTAATTGGTACAGACTATAGTTCAAAGTTCTCATCTTGGTTAGCAAACGGTAGCATTTCAGCGAGAGCGATATATTGGAAAATCAAAGAATTTGAAAAAGAACACTTTAAAAATCAATCTACGTATTGGCTCATTTTTGAACTCATTTGGAGAGATTATTTTAAATATGTTTCACTAAAACATCAAGACAATATTTTCAAAATCGGAGGTATTCTTCATAAAGACTACGACTGTAAATCGGATAACCAACAGGTTCAAAAATGGATTAACGGAGAAACAAAATCTTCATTTGTAAATGCCAACATGGTTGAGCTTAAAAAAACGGGGTGGATGAGTAATCGCGGGCGTCAAAATGTGGCGTCATTTTTTGCAAAAGATTTGCTACTGGATTGGAGAATAGGCGCTGCCTATTTTGAAGCTATTTTGATTGATTATGACGTTCACAGTAATTATGGAAACTGGATGTATGTGGCAGGCGTTGGAAACGATCCGAGAGACCGAAAATTTAACGTGAATTTACAAGCGCAGCGGTATGACGCAAACGGCAAATTTCAAAACTTATGGTTGCAAGAAACTTTATTTTAAAAACATTATTTCGCAGAGATACATGGAGACAACGCAGAGCTCCACAGAGAAATACTGACTTAAAACAACATTCAAAAAATTAAAAACAAAACCCTTTGTGAATCTCTGTGAAAATCCTGGGAATCTCAGTGAGACAAAAGAAAATGAAAACACTTAGACTTATACTCGGCGATCAACTTAATATCAAGCATTCTTGGTTTAAAGAACGCAGAGATAATATTACATATTGCCTTTTTGAAATGCGCCAAGAAACAGATTATGTAACCCACCATATTCAAAAGGTAATTGGTTTTTTTTCGGCTATGAGACAGTTTGCTAATGATTTAACAAATGATGGCCATAACGTAGAATATTTCAAGATTAATGATGACGACAATACACAAAGCTTAGTTGATAATCTTTCATTTTTAATTGACAAACACACTATGGAGTGTTTTGAATATATGTACCCCGATGAATACCGATTAGACAAGCAATTAGCTGACTTCTGTAAATCGTTAAACATAGAAACCAAGGCTGTTTCTGCAGAACATTTTTATACCAATCGCGAAGATTTAGCAGATTTTTTTGAAGGTAAAAAACAATATCTCATGGAGAGTTTTTACAGGGATATGCGCAAAAAATATAATATTCTAATGGTTTCAGGACAACCAGAAGGCGGAAAATGGAATTATGACAAAAGCAATAGAAATAAATGGAAAGGTGATGTTGATATACCTCGCTACAAATTATTTAAAAATGATGTTTCTGAAATTGTTGACGCTATCAAAACAGCAAAAATTAAAACTATTGGAAAATTTGAAACGAAAACCTTTCCTTACCCAATAACGAGACAGCAGGCTTTAGAACAACTTAAATATTTCTGTGAAGAATTATTGATTCATTTTGGTGATTACCAAGACGCCATGCATACCGGTGAAGATTATTTGTTTCACTCTAGGCTATCCTTTGCCATAAATCTCAAGCTTATTTCGCCAAAGGATGTTGTTAAAACGGTGATGAATTATTACAGAAAACACGGTGAGGACATCGATATTTCTCAAGTCGAAGGTTTTATAAGACAAATTATAGGTTGGCGCGAATACATGAGAGGCATGTATTGGGCCTTAATGCCAGCGTACAAAACTAAAAACGAACTTGATAATCATAATAAATTACCCGATTTCTTTTGGACAGGAGATACAAAAATGAATTGCTTAAAGCATGCCATAACTAATTCTTTGGATAACGGTTACGCGCATCATATTCAACGATTGATGATTACTGGAAACTATGCTTTACTTACCCAAACCAATCCTGATGAAGTGGACGACTGGTATTTGGGTATTTATGTTGATGCTTTGGAGTGGGTTCAATTAACCAATACAAGAGGTATGAGTCAGTTTGCTGACGGCGGAAAAATTGCTACAAAACCTTATGTGTCTTCTGGATCTTACATTAACAAAATGAGTAATTATTGCTCTGATTGCCATTATAATAAAAGCAAAAAAATAGAGGCAGATGCTTGCCCATTTAATAGCTTGTATTGGAATTTCCTTGACGATAAAAGAGAACAGTTAGGTAATAATTTCAGAATGGGCATGATGTACAGTTTATTAGATAAAATGGACAAACAAGACCTCAATAACATTAAAGAAAAAGCACAACACATAATAGAAAACCCCAATGAATACTAAACCCAATTTACATGTTGTATGGCTAAAACGAGATTTACGTTTGCAGGATAATGAGGCTATAAATAATGCTTTATTAACAAAAGAGCCTGTTTTATTACTTTATGTTTTTGAACAGCTTTTAATAAACGATCCGCACTACAGCAAAAGACACTGGGATTTTGTAAAACAATCCATAATAGATTTAAATCAAGAACTTGAGCCCTACAATTCTAAAATTTTAGCAGTCAATTCGGATATTATCGCAACAATAAATCAGCTTCTTAGCCAGTACAAAATAAAAAACGTGTATTCGCATCAAGAAACTGGAATTCTTGTAACGTATAATAGAGATTTATCTTTTAAACGCTTTTGTAAAAACAATTTAATCCATTGGCATGAAAATATAAATAACGGCGTACAGCGTGGGTTGAAAGATAGAGAACAATGGATGGCATTATGCAATACGTATTTTGAATTAGAGCCACTTGCATTTTTACCTGAAGAAAATCAATTGTTATCCGTTGAGGCTATTGAAAAATTAGAGCAAAACTTTAAAGTTACCGGCTTGGAAACGGATTTAAGTTTACCATTTCAAAAAGGAGGCAGAACCACGGGGTTAAAATATTTGAATTCTTTTTTTAATGAACGCTACATAAATTACATGTTCCATATTTCAAAACCTGAATTGGCTAGAAAAGGTTGTAGCAGAATGTCGCCTTATTTAGCATGGGGAAACTTATCCATTAGAGAAGTTTACAAACAAGCTTTTGAGTTTAAAAAAACATCAAAAAACAAAAAAGCACTTGAAGCATTTATGTCTCGATTAAGATGGCAAGCGCATTTTGTTCAAAAATTTGAGATGGAACACACCATGGAGCAAGCAAGCATAAATAAAGGCTTTCATAAACTTAAAAAGGGTATTTCTGAAGACTACCAAGTCGCTTGGAAAACTGGCAATACAGGATATCCATTAATTGATGCTTGCATGCGTTGTTTAAACGAAACGGGGTATCTTAATTTTAGAATGCGCGCTTTGGTTGTATCCTTTTTTACGCACAACTTATGGCAACCCTGGCAAGAAGCCTCGCAACATTTATCGCAAATGTTTTTAGATTTTGAACCTGGTATTCATTTTCCGCAATTACAAATGCAAGCTGGTGAAACGGGTATTAATATGCTACGTATTT
>CAXBID010000209.1:0-6803 GCA_963975495.1 uncultured Flavobacteriaceae bacterium
AAGTCTTATTGTTTTGCCTTTACTGGCAGTTTTAATTTATGGTTTTAGTAGTAGAAATATTATTGAAAAACAATTAGAAAATTCAGTTATTGATAAAGAAGGAGAATTAGTAGATAGTAGAACAAATTCTCAAGAAGGAAATCACCTGAAAAAAAATGAGCAAACCTCAAAAAGTACTCTATTAATCAAAGTAATAGACAATGAAACTATTTACATAAATAATAAAAAATGTCCGTTAGAAAATTTAGAAAAACACATAATTGATTTAGTAGGCAAGCTCTCTACCAAAGAAAAAGAAGAATTGTCTTCCGTAATAATACATAACTCTCCAGATGGAGATGAAACCTTTTGGATTTTAAATAACATTTTAAGAAAACACAATCTTTTACGCACAAATTTAAAACCTGAAATAAATATTTCTCAAGAAACAAATACAATTTATATTAATAATCAACAAAAAGCTACTCAAAAACAAATTGAAGAGTACAACAAACTTGCAAAAAAATATAATGCTCAACCCGAAAACAAGCGTATTATAAAGCTAAAAGACCTTAACCGTTTAGAATATTTATATGGTTTAATGACTAAAGAGCAAAAAGCTGAAGCTGAACCTTTTCCAAATTGTCCACCTCCACCTCCTGCACCAAAAGCACCAAATACTAAAGAGATTCTTGACATAAACCCACCTGAAGCACCAGAACCTCCTAAAATAAAAGAAATTATTAAAGTTCCACCAACACCGCCTGCACCAAAATCACCATTAGATCATGTTATTGACATGGCTAAAAAAGGGGCTAAATTTTATTATAATGAAAAAAAGATAACCTCTGATAAAGCAATCAATTTAATTAAGAAAAATAAAGAATTAAATATATCTACAAAAACAAACAATGGTGTTAGCGTTGTAAAAATTCAAACAGAACCAATTTTAAATTAACTTAAAAGCTTTATCTGTCAGGTTTTTAAAACCTGATAGGTCTTTTTTTTTATCAATTTTTGTAACAAATCAGCACCTTTAACGTTCTAATAGTCAATCAATCAAAATCAATCACGTTATGTTAAAGCAATTCTTCATTATTTGCTCTGGGTCTGATATCGATATTTTAGAGCAATGCTCAAAAGGTGAACAAAATAAATATGCTGGCATTGGTGCTACCGTTTTCTTTACAGCAATTATGGCTTTTATAGCAGGTAGTTATGCCCTTTACACCGTTTTTGACAACCTTTATACAGCTATTTTTTTCGGTCTCATTTGGGGTTTACTTATTTTTAATTTAGACCGTTATATCGTTTCAACCATAAAAAAAACGGGGAATGTTGTTGATGAACTCATACAAGCCTCTCCAAGAATTTTACTCGCTATTATTATAGCCATCGTTATATCAAAGCCATTAGAATTAAAAATTTTTGAAAAAGAAATCAATCAAGTTTTACTGGAAGAAAAAAATATGATGACCTTGGAAAACAAAACTCAAATTGCAGAACAATTTACACCAACCGTGGAGGTGCTTCAAAATGAAATTTCAAACTTACAAAACGGCATAACGACTAAAGAAGCAGAAGTAAATGCATTATATGATGTATATATTACGGAGGCAGAAGGAACGGCAGGCACGAAACGCTTAGGAAAAGGACCGGTTTATAAAGAGAAAAGGGATAAACATGATGCGGCCTTAGCTGAACTACAACAGCTTAAAACTGAAAATAAAGCAAAAATTGTGAATTTAGAATCACAATTAGGGCAATTAAAAGGCGATTACGAAACACAAATTATCACCACACAACCTATTATTGATAATTTTGATGGGTTAATGGCTCGTGTTAATGCTTTGGGCAAACTACCGTGGTTGCCTTCCTTTTTTATATTTTTATTATTTTTAGCTATTGAAACCTCGCCAATTGTAGCAAAATTACTATCGCCAAAAGGTGCTTACGATTTTAAGTTGGAAGACCAAGAAACAGCTATTAAAACCAATGTTTTACAAAATAAAAGTCAGCGTGAAGCCCTATTAAAAACAGATTACGCTATTAACGATAGAATTTACAAAGACATTGAAAACGAAGACGAATTATACAACTACAAGCGAAAAAAAGCGAGAGCACTCATGCAACTTCAGGCTGATGCTTTTTACAAACATCAAAAAAACGTCTTATAAATTAGGCAGCAACTTGCGTTTTAAAATGATCGTATAAATCTTTACTTCCTAAACCTATAATAGCCATACTTTTGTTTTTAGCAACAGCTTCGTCATGTAATGCAGCTATAGCATTAACGCCGTATTTATCCATAGTGTCAATATCTTCAATACTGATGGTTAAGGCATTCACACGTTCAAAGATATCTTTAAATTCGTTGTAAAATACGTTTAAGGTTTTTTTGTTAAGACTACCTTTAATTTTAAAAAAGTTGTTGCAGTTAGTGATTTTTAAATCCATAATTAAGTGTGTTAAAATGATTAAAACAATAAATCTGAGGGAGACTAATTATTTGATTATGAGCTAAAAGTATAAAAATTAAATACCTAACGCCGCAAAAAATCGATGAATAGAAATTAACTTTAGCTGAAAAAATATTTGGTGTCAAATTAATCGATGAGTAACATCTTTTAGAACTAGTTTTCGTTATTTTTACTCAAATGAAAATTGTTAGATTATTATAGATGCAAACGTATTCTGAATTGGAAATTAGTACTAAAGAGGCAGAAAATATCTTATTTAACCTTTACGGAATAGTTTCTGAACCTATAAAACTGCCTGGTGAAGTTGATTATAATTTTAGAATAAAAGATAAAAACAGTGATGGGTTTATTCTTAAAATTTCCAGAATACATGAAGATAAAGCAACTTTAGAGTTTCCAAAAGAGCTACTGGATTATATAGAAATTAATGGAAAACACATTAATGCTCCAAAAAACATAAAGGATAAAAACGGAAATCATATATCTGAAATTATTGACAATAATGGCAGCAAACGTTATGTACGATTATTAACTTGGGTTTCTGGTAGATTATGGAGTCATGTAAATCCGCAATTAACCGATTTAAGATACAGCTTAGGCGAAACTGCTGGAAATATTTCTAAAACCCTTTTTAATTTTAAACATCCAAAATCAGAATACAAGTTTGATTGGGATATTGCACAATCACTCTGGACAAAAGATTATTTACATTTATTTTCTTCGGAAGAAAAAGAGATACTTTCAAGTTTTCAAAAACAATTTGAAACTTTACAGCCTTCATATTCAAAGCTTAGAAAAAGCATTATTCATAATGACGTAAATGATAATAATATTGTAGTTTCTGATGATTTAATTTATCCGAAAGTAAAATCGATAATCGATTTTGGTGATGCTATTTACACCCAATCTATAAATGATTTGGCTATTGCTTGTGCTTATGCCATAATGCATCACAATGACCCTTTAGAAGCTGCCTTACCTATTATCAAGGGTTATCACAAATCATTTCCTTTAAATGAAGATGAACTAGCGCATTTATACATTTCTATTGCCATGCGTTTAGTTATTTCCTTAACAAAATCAGGAATTAACAAGACTAAAGAACCTGATAATGAATACTTATTAATTAGCGAAAAACCGGCCTGGGAATTACTAATTAAATGGTACCTTATAAATCCTGAGTTCGCACATTATAGCTTTAGAAATGCATGTGGTTTTTCGGCACATCCAAAAGAAGCTGCTTTTAAAAATTGGGCGTTAAATCAAGATTTTAAACTCTCAGGGGTATTCCCAAGTATCAATAAAAATGAAATTCACCCTTTAGATTTAAGTGTTTCAAGTACTTGGATTGGACATGAGCAAGACTTTAACGATTTAGACTTTTTTCAATATAAAATCAATAAACTTCAATCTGAAAATCCTACCAAAATTATTGCGGGAGGCTATTTAGAACCACGACCTATTTACACTTCTGATTCTTATGATAAAATTGGAAATTACGGCAGAGAAAGCAGAACCATTCATTTAGGTGTTGATTTTTGGTTACCTGAAAAAATTCCAGTTTATGCCTTATTTGATGGCGAAGTAGTTATTGCAACAAATGATGCTGGTTATAAAGAATACGGTGGTTTAATCATATTAAAACATAATATATACGAATTAGAATGCTACACCCTTTACGGACATTTATCTATTGAAAGTGTTGAAAAACTAGAAGTTGGTGATACCATCAAAAAAGGAAAAGAAATAGGAAAAATTGGTAACCCTTTAGAAAATGGCAATTGGGCACCACATCTTCATTTTCAAATGATGTTATCACTTTTAGATTATAAAAATGATTTTCCAGGAGTAGCTTATCATAATCAGATGGATGTTTGGAAAAGCATTTGTCCAGATCCTAATTTACTTTTTAAAAATGAAAATCTTGAATGTAGAAAAACAACTTCTCGTCAAGATTTAATCAAATACCGAAAACAGCATTTAGGCAAAAGCTTAAGCTTATCATATAAGAAACCAATAAAAATAGTTCGAGGTTCGGGGCAGTATTTAATTGATGAAAACGGACGAAAATATTTAGACACCTTAAATAATGTAGCCCATGTAGGTCATGAACACCCTAAAGTTGTAAAAGCAGGACAAAGCCAAATGGCGGTATTAAATACCAATTCTCGATATTTACATGAAAACATTAACAAACTGGCTGAGGAACTTATTAAAACCTTACCTCCAGAATTAAATGTTTTGCATTTTGTGAATTCAGGGAGTGAAGCTAACGAGCTCGCTATAAGAATGGCAAAAGTTTATACAAATCAAAAAGATATTATAGCCTCAGAAGTGGGTTACCACGGAAGCACAAATATGTGCGTGGATATTAGCTCGTATAAATTTGATGGTAAAGGCGGAAAGGGAGCACCAGAGCACACGCATATTTTCCCGTTACCAGATGCCTTTAGAGGAAAATATAAAGGCAAAAACATTGGTAAACGTTATGCTGAAGAAGTAAAACTGCAAATTAATGAAGTTCAGAAAACAGGACGAAATATTGCTGCTTTCATTATTGAACCCATTATAAGTTGTGGCGGACAAATAGAATTGCCGAAAAACTTTCTTAAGGAAGCTTACAATCATATCAGAAAAGCTGGCGGACTTTGTATTTCTGATGAAGTGCAAACAGGTTGTGGTCGTATGGGAAAAACCTGGTGGGGCTTTCAATTACATGATGTCGTTCCAGATATTGTTACCATGGGAAAACCTTTAGGTAATGGACATCCATTAGCCGCTGTGGCTTGTAATCAAGAGGTTGCCAACGCTTTTGCTAATGGTATGGAGTATTTTAATACGTTTGGAGGCAACCCTGTGTCTTGCGCTATTGGCATTGAAGTTTTGCAAACGGTGAAGTGCGAAAAACTTCGAGAAAACGCTCTTTTAGTAGGTAATTTTTTAAAAGATGAGTTACTCAAACTTTCAAAAGAATTTTCTATCATTGGTAATGTGCGCGGACAAGGTTTCTTTCTTGGCATAGAATTGGTAGATAAAAACAGGAGTCCTTTAGCTGAACAAACCGATTATTTAGCAAATAGAATGAAAGATTTTGGTATTTTAATGAGCACCGATGGACCAGACCATAATGTGTTAAAAATTAAACCACCAATGGTTTTTACTAAAGACAATGCTAAAGAATTAATCTTTTATTTGAAGAAAATATTTGCTGAAGATTTTATGTTATCTTACGAACCGAAAAATCATAAAAAATGAAGAAACTAGTTTTACTTATATGCCTAATTACTACTTTTAACACCTATTCCCAAAACGAAGAAAAAGATAAAAAAGAAATTCAAAAGGTTTTAAAAGAACAACGAATTGCATGGTCTAAAAACAATATTGAAAAATTTATGGAAGGCTATTGGAAAAGCGATTCACTAACATTTTATGGTGCAAATGGCTTGGTTTATGGTTGGGATGCTACATTAGAACGCTACCAAAAAGCCTACCCAACAAAAGATCACACAGGCACACTTAGTTTTAGAATAAATAATATTTCAAAAATAAGTGATGATTCCTATTACGTTTTAGGCGAATACCATTTAAAACGAGACGTGGGAAATGCGGATGGTATTTTTATGTTAGTCTTTAAAAAGATAGATGGCGAATGGAAGATAATTGCTGACACATCTTGTTAAATCACCTCACCGAAACTCCAAAAGGATTCTCAATAGAATGCATAGGTTTGGTAAACCATTTTGGGCCTTTTTCAGTCATGTAAATATGGTCTTCATGACGGATTCCAAATGCGTTTGGTACACAAATCATAGGCTCATTGCTAAATGTCATTCCTGGCTTTAAAATAGTGGTATCATTTCGTACTATATAAGGCCACTCGTGAATATCTAAACCAATCCCATGACCTGTTCTGTGAGGTAAACCGGGGAGTTTATAATCAGGTCCTAAACCATGAGATTCTAAAACTTGTCGCGAAGCTTCATCAACAGACCCACAGGTGTTGCCTAATTGTGACGCATCAAAAGCGGCTTGTTGGGTTTCTTTTTCAATATTCCAAATCCGCTTTTGTAATTCCGTAGCTTCACCAAACACATACGTTCTTGTAATATCAGAGATATAATCGTGGATTTGACAACCTGTATCAACTAAAACAACTTCTCCTGCTTCCAAATGCTTCGGGCTTTTTACGCCGTGTGGAAACGAAGAATCTACTCCAAACAACACAATACAAAAATAAGAACCAGAAGTAGCACCATAACGTTTGTGCGCTTCATGAATAAAATCGGTAACCTCTTTTGCACTAATACCCACTCGGATGATTCGTGCCGCTGCTTTTTGAACCTC
>CAXBID010000210.1:0-6799 GCA_963975495.1 uncultured Flavobacteriaceae bacterium
CAACAATATGGTAATTGCCTGTTTGTTTCGTTACATTTAAGGTAATGGGTGGTAACGGATTTAAATTGAAAGTGGCTTGTTGTATTTTATTATCTAACTGCTGCGTCGCTTCTTCTTGAGCTAATTGATTATGCTGCTCAATTTTATTTACATAAAAATTAGAAGCAACTAATCCGCCAAGGGTTAAAGCAATTAAAGCCACTGCTGCATATTTAAGATAAGGTTTGGATTTGCGTTTTTCAGGAGTAACTGTAATGGGTATTACTTTTTCAATATTTTGGACTTCCTCTTTATAAACTTCTCTAGTAACTGAAGGCGATACAAATTGAGACAATCCAAAAGCATCCGTTAAATAGTTTAAATGATAGGACGGTTCAAACAAAATTTTGCCTTCACTATTAAAAGTGATTTCACCAATATTTTTAAAAGTAAGTGTTTCGCCTTGTGTTAAATAGGATTTTAAAATTTTAACACGTTTTGCGATTTTTTTGTTGGCAATTTCGAAAGGGATTTTTTCTACATCAGCAATATAATGCGCCAGTAAACCATCATTTTTATGAATTTGCTCATTAAACGATACTGCTTTTTTGGGTGGATAAAACGCATTTGTCGCATTATCTATCGTCGCAGATACGGGTTGGGTTAAAAATGCACCGAACCCAGGGATGGTAACACATTCATATCTGTATAGTAAGTCGCTTATGTAGGTCTCTAATTGCATGAAAACAAAGTTAAAAAAATATGGGTGTAGATAAAATTTATGAAGAAGTATTTATTAACAGTGGAAAAATTCTTTTATTGCAGCTTCTAAATCAAATAAATAGCATGACAGAAAACGATTTGCTTTACACCTTAGCTTTACAGCATGTGCCCAATATTGGTGATATTACGGCTAAACGATTGATTTCTAATTGTGGGTCTGCGGAAGCTGTTTTAAAGGAAAAGAAGCAAAACTTATTAAAAATTAATGGTATTGGATCTGTGGTGTTAAGCGATTTGTTTAAAACGCAGCATTTAAAGGAAGCTGAAAAGGAGATAAAATTTATAAAGGAAAATAATATAAAAGTTTCTTATTTTAAAGATAAAAACTACCCAGAAAAACTAAAACATTGTATTGACGGCCCTATTTTATTATTTGAATCGGGTAATATTAATTTAGAGCAACAACATATTATTAGCGTTGTTGGAACACGGAAAATAACAATTAACGGTATAGCGTTTTGTGAAGCATTAATAGAGGCTTTGGCACCTTACAATCCCATTATTATTTCCGGATTTGCTTACGGAACGGATATTACAGCCCATAAAAACGCAATTAAAAATAACCTACAAACTATTGGCTGTTTAGCACATGGTTTAAACACCATTTACCCTAAAGTACATAAAAAGTATATGGCTGATATTGAGAAGAATGGTGGGTTTTTTAGTGATTTTTGGAGTACTGATACCTTTGATAGAAACAATTTTTTAAAACGTAATAGAATTATTGCAGGTTTAAGCGAAGCGACTATTGTTGTAGAATCTGCTGAAAAAGGCGGGAGTTTGGTTACGGCAGATATTGCAAATTCTTATAACAGAGATGTGTTCGCTGTTCCTGGGCGCACAACAGACAGTCAAAGTATTGGTTGTAATAACTTAATTAAACATCAAAAAGCACATATGCTTACAACACCTTTGGATGTGCCTTATATTTTAAATTGGCAGTTAGAAGACGATAAAAAACCAACCATACAAAAACAATTATTTGTTGAGTTAGATGCTACAGAAAAAGTTATTTATTCCTATTTAAAAGATAACGAAAAACAACAATTGGATGTTATTGCCATTAATTGCAATATGCCTATTTTTAAAGTGAGTAGTACGTTGCTGAATATGGAATTAAAAGGAGTTATTCGTCCTTTGCCTGGGAAGTTGTTTGAGGTTGTTTAACAAATTCCTGCGAAGGCAGGAATCTTATAAATTGAAATTGATATGTTAAAAATTATCTTTTTGTATGATTATCTTTAAATCTTTCAATAAATGGTCTTTAATATCATATTCAAGACATTCTGAACCTCCTCTAAAACTTAGTTCAGGAATATATGGAATCTTTAAATATTTAGATTTCAATCTCTTTTCTATTGAAATTGCTTTTTCACCCTCTTTTATTTTCGGTTCTACCACGAATTTAGTGGAAATGGATGGTTTACTGAAACTTCGATTGCTTAGTACACTTTTTAAAAACGCTGTGAACTTTGTGCAAAACTTGATGCCCTTTGTGGTTAGTTGGGCGATGTTCATTTAACCACAAAGGACACGGAGAATGAATCTATCCATTAAAATAAGGGTAGAACCTTATTTTCTTTTCAAAAAGAGTTCTGTAAGCATAAGGTATTTGCCCTTCAATAACCCTATCATCAACACCATTAACTGTTACACCAAACTTCAGAAACTTTTCTCCGTTTCCATAAAACTCAAATAAATAAATAAATTTTGATTTATCAACCCATTTGCTTTTATGAAATCCGCTTTTCCCACTGTTATCACAACTTGGACAACCTCTTTTATCTGTATAATGAGCACGTGGCCTCAATAAAAATTCCCCATGTTCTTTACAGATAATAATTACCTTGGTTTCAGTTGTTTTGTATAAAACTTTCGAATAATCATATTTGTCTCCATGAGCTTCAATAGCTCTTTTTAAAAAATCAGCTTTAGTTGTTCTATGAGACATTTGTAATCTTATGTTAAGATTCCTGCCTTCGCAGGAATTCGTTAATACCCAACCTTCTCTCTAACTCTTTTCAAAACACTATTAGCTATCAATGTTGCTTTTTCAGCACCAACAGCCAAAGCTTTATCAATTTCTGGAAGATTATTCATATAGTAATTATAACGTTCGCGTTCTGTAGCAAATTTTTCAACTATTAATTCAAACAGTGCTTGTTTCGCATGCCCGTAACCATAATTACCATTTTCGTAATTGGCTTTCATAGTATCAATTTGTTCATCAGATGCTAATAAATTATAAATAGCAAAACAGTTACAAGTACTCCAGTCTTTAGGGGCTTCAAGTGGTGTGCTATCCGTTTCAATAGACATGATTTGCTTGCGCAGTTTTTTATCATCTAAAAATATATTGATGATGTTGTTTCTACTTTTACTCATCTTCTCCCCGTCTGTGCCAGGAATAAGTTTTGTGTCTTTTTGCACTTCAGCTTTAGGCAAAACAAAGGTTTCTCCAACTTTAGCATGAAAACGGGAAGCTACATCACGAGTCATTTCAATATGTTGTTCTTGATCTTTACCAACAGGAATAATTTCAGCATCATACAATAAAATATCAGCAGCCATAAGCATCGGGTAAGTAAATAAACCTGAGTTTACATCTTCCAATCTATCGGCTTTATCTTTAAAACTATGTGCTAATGTTAAACGCTGATACGGAAAAAAGCAGCTTAAATACCACGATAGTTCAGTCACTTGGGGAACATCACTTTGTCTGTAAAACACCGTTTTTTCAACATCCAAACCAAAAGCTAACCAAGTAGCCGCAGTAGAGTAAGTGTTTGTTCGTAATGTTTCAGCATCTTTAATTTGGGTTAAAGTATGCAGATTTGCGATAAATAAATACGAATCGTTTTTAGGATTATTTGCCATATCGATAGCTGGCATAATAGCGCCTAAAATATTCCCTAAGTGTGGTGTCCCTGTACTTTGTATGCCTGTAAGTATTCTTGCCATAATATTACCTGCGAAGGCAGGTATCTTTTTAATTAGTATCTAATGATGATATTAACAAAAGCAAAGGTAATTTTTTTAATAGAATTGCTCAATACAATTATGTATTTTTGGTTTTCATGAAGGGTTTCAAATATATATTCTGGACACTTTACCGCATTTGGTTTTACATTTTGGTAGCATTACCAATACTTGTTATGTTTCCTATTCTTTTAATTTCCATATCAAAAGAGTCTTGGTATCCTTTCTTTTTTAAAATTGCTCGGTTTTGGGCAAAAATTATTTTAATTGGGATGGGTTTTAATTATAGAATTGAACGCGAGCAAACCCCAGAAAAAGATAAAAGTTATATGTTTATAGCCAACCATACATCTATGGCCGATATTATGCTGATGCTGGTTTCGCTTAAAAACCCCTTTGTATTTGTCGGTAAAAAAGAATTGGCTAAAATTCCATTATTTGGTTTTTTTTATAAACGTACTTGTATTTTGGTAGATAGAAGTTCCCCTAAAAGTAGGCAAGCAGTTTTTTTAAGAGCGCAACGTCTATTAAAAAAGGGAGTAAGTATTTGTATTTTTCCCGAAGGCGGCGTGCCAGAAGAGCATATTGATTTAGACGAATTTAAAGATGGTGCTTTTAGGTTAGCTATTAATCATCAAATACCTATCGTGCCTATTACGTTTGCCGATAATAAAAAACGATTTTCATATACTTTTTTTAGTGGAGGGCCAGGGAGAATGCGAGTTAAAATCCATGAGTTTTTATCTACTGAAGGTTTAAAGATTAAAGATACCAAAGCTTTAAATGACAAAGGAAGACGTATTATTTTAAAGCAATTAGAAACATTTCAAAAATAATATACTTGGGGCAAGCCTGCTAGGTATTAAACTTGAGATCCCGCTGAAAAGCGGGATTAGTTCAACCATCAAAACTTAATGCGCTACGCTTTTAAGTTTTGGGTTTCACTAAAATAAAAAACTGCTCGAGGGGTCGAGCAGTTTTTTTTCGATATTAATTTCCGAGCTTAATGAAAACTAATATCTAGATCTAACCAAAAACCTAAAATTTAATGGCGAATCCTGTATAAACCCCTATAAAGAAGGGTTGAAAATCGCCAGAAGTATTATTAAATGTGTTTATTTGATATTTAAACATAGGCTCTAAATTCAAGTCTATTTTTTTAGAAACTTGATAGTTTAAACCCAAACCAAAATTAGCGCTGTAACTTACTTTATTTATATTGGTAGCTTCTCCTAAAAAGGTTCTTGAACCACTTTCGGCTTCAGAATATATTTTATTATCGCTTAAAAAGAAAGAACTAAAACCGCCAATTACATTAACCCCAAATTTTTTGTTTGAAAGGCTGTATTGAATTTCTATAGGCACTTCAACATAGGCCAAAGCTTGATTAATGGAGGTGTTTGTGGAGAACGACCCCGGACTAACTTTTGTACTTAAGCCTTCTCCACTTATAATAGAAAGATTCTCATTGCTTCCGTTACTAAACGCATCAGATACGTTATTGCTACCACTTGCAATATCTACGTTCCGTAAAGCTTTAGAACTACTAGAAACACCTAAAGATTGGAAAATAACTACATTATTGGTGTTGTAACCCAAATTAACCCTATTTACACCTGAGCGAATACTTAATTTTTTATTAACCGCATAACTAGCAGAAATACCATAGCTCATATTAAGTTCGCCAGTTTTAGAGTTGCCATTAAATTGAGGGTCTATGGATGAGCCTTCTCCTAAAGTATTAAAATAAACAGGCGCAGCATTTGGGGCGATACTCCACCTATTTAGTTTCTCTTCTTCAATTATATCTTCTGTTTTATTAATGGCTTCTTCAATGGTTAAGCTGTTGTCTTTAGCTTTTTCTTCAACAACAGATTCACTTTTTTCTTCTTCTTTTGAACTGTTCTTTTGTGCTATTCCAGTGTTATTTTTTGATGCAGCGTTTAAAATCCTTGAAGCTTCATTTTTATCAATTAACGATTCGTCTTCTTTATTTTGAATAGATTTATCAGCACTTTTTTCTTTTTCAGTATTTGAAGCAATAACCGTTTTGTTTTCAGTTTTTAATGCCGAATTTTTAATATTTGATTTCTCTTTTGAAGACAGATTAGTATGGCCTCTACGTTCATTTTCACTTTGTGATGCTGAGGTTTCAGCAACAGCCGATTCTTTTGAAGCATTAATTTTATCACTTAAAATATTTTGATCTTGAGATGATTTTTGAAGGTCATCTTTTTCAGAATTAGTATTGGCAACAGCTTCATTTACTTCATTTGAATTATCATTCAAAGTATTATCATGGGTAATAACGCCATCAGCCTTTTTCAATGTATCAAAACCATTGGATTCATCATTTTGTTCCGTAGAAGTATTATTTTCTGTATCTACAATTTGATTTGTTTGGGTGTTATCATCGGTATTGAAATAATTAATTCCAACAGTTAATAAAAGCAACAGTAAAGCGGCAACGCCTGCATAACGCCACCAAATTGGAATAACTCTACGTTTTTTCTTTTTCTGGTTAAGCTGTGCTTCAATATTTTCCCAAACAGCATCACTAGGTGTGGCCTCAAAATCTTTGAAGCTTTCCTGAAATAGTCTGTCTATATGTTTTTTATCACTCATTATAAGGATTGTAAACTTTGTGTCGTTTTATAATTTTCTATGGTTTGTTTCAAAGTTTGTCTAGCACGAGCCAGATTGGATTTTGAAGTTCCCACGTTAATATCTAGCATATCTGCTATGTCTTTATGTGAATACCCATCAAGTACGAAGAGGTTAAAAACCAAGCGGTACCTATCGGGTAATTCTTGAATAATTTGCAAAAGATAAGTGATAGAGATATTATCTTCATCTACTTCTAATTCAACATCTACAATTGTGTTTTCATTTATAATATCAAAAACCTTTTCGCTTCGGTATCGTTGTAATACGGTATTTACTGTAATACGTTTTAACCAACCCTCAAAAGAACCTTTGTTTTTATATTGTTCTATTTTATCAAAAATTGTTAAAAATGCATCTTGCAAATTATCTTCTGCTTCTGCATAATTCCTCG
>CAXBID010000211.1:0-6784 GCA_963975495.1 uncultured Flavobacteriaceae bacterium
GGCTAAAGAGAAAGCTGAGGCCGAGGCTAGAGAACGTGCTGAACTCGAGGCCAAAAAGAAAGCTGAGGCCGAGGCTAGAGAACGTGCTGAACTCGAGGCTAAAGAGAAAGCTGAAGCCGAGGCTAGAGAACGTGCTGAACTCGAGGCTAAAGAGAAAGCTGAGGCCGAGGCTAGAGAACGTGCTGAACTCGAGGCTAAGTTCGCTATTGAAGCAAAAGAAAAATTGGAGGCTGAACTAAAAGCGATTACTACAGCTAAAGAAAAAGCGGAAGCTGAAATGAAAGCAGCTAAAGAAGCAAAAGAAAAATTGGAGAACGAACTAAAAGTAATTTCAGGAAACAACAAACCGGAACAAATCAACAATGAGTCTACAGCTAATAATAATCAAACTGAAAATAAAACAGAAAATGAAGTAGAAACTACTATTCCTGTCAGTACATCAACTCAGGAAACCGAAGAACAAATTAAAAAGTTAATCGATGAAAAACGTATAGTCCAAACTTATCAACCTGTAATGGCAATGTTTGATGATGAAGATTCAAGCATAGAATTGTACAAAACCGGGCTTCAAGCGATTATAGAAGAAGATAACGAACTAAATAAAGTTCTCTCTGATATATCCATCTTCTCTATCCCTCTACAACAAATAATAAATGAATGGATTTTAAGGCAAGTATTTTTACGGATCACCGAAACTGGAAAAGCTGAGTGTAAAAATCATTTTCTAGTCCGTGTTACTGAAGCCTGGTTTTCGGATATATCACTATTTAATTGGCTGCAAAAAATATTATCTCAAACAAAAAAGTATGCTCCTGGGAAATCAATAATTCTTGATATACCGATCGATATTTTTAACAAACATCAAAAACGTGCAAAGCCATTAATTAATACATTGCATAAATCATATAATTTTCGCATAGCCCTCTCAAATATCGTGTCACTTGATATGCTTTCATCTGATTGCCAGTCGACTTCATCTAAAATACTGATTCTAGGCGTTGACACATTGCAACAATTAACTTCAACGCTAGGGCCTGAAGAGCTAACGCAGAAAAATGACAGTGATGAAGAAGACCGTGACAAACAAAATTTACTTCAGTATTTAAAAGCAAATGGAGTTCATATCATTACAACAGATATTGAAGACGCCACTCTACTCACTGATGCGATTACTAATGGAACTGACTATGCTATAGGCAACTTTATAGGTGAAGTTCAAACCAGTCTGATTGACTCTGGCACGGTCGAGTCATTTGATCTTACTTAACATGAAAACCTGCGGTTTACTTGTACTCCTGCTATTTTTATATACACCATTATGCCAGGCAGACTTTAAAGAAGGTGGACAAGCTTATCTCCGCGGTGATTATGAAACAGCGGCAAAAGAGTTTGTCCCCTTGGCCGAACGTGGTGACCATCGTGCAATGTATGCACTCGGTTCTATGTATGCATCAGGACAAGGTGTAGAAAAAAATTTAAAAAAATCATTTGAGCTATTTTCCGAAGCGGCTAAAAATGGTAGAGCTGACGCGATGTATAAGTTGGGTCTGATGTATGAACAAGGTCAAGGTATTTCACAAAATTTAAAAAAAGCCGCGCGTTATTACCAAAAGTCAGCCAAAAAGGGCTATCCATTAGGTCAGTATCGATTCGGTTTACTCTACATGAATGGTGTTGGCGTAAAACAAAACTCGATAAATGCTTATGCATGGCTAGTAATCGCCGGTCATTATTTTATTTATGACACTTTCAGTCCTGATGACAAAAACAATCAGCGCAATAAACAAAGTCAATTATTACTATACCAGCAGCAAGAAAAAGACAGGGTATTTGGTGATATAACAAAACACCTACAACAAATTAAAAGCAATATGGATGCTGTAGATATAGAAAAAATCAGGGAAAAAGTTATTCGCTTGAGTAAATACAGAAAAAAATATCACCCAGATCAAGTTAAAAATATAAAGTTAGAATCAAATATTGAAAGTCTGTTCTTGCCAGATACTTTATATTAGGTGGTAGTTATTCGAAGCTTTAATTTATCTTCGAACTAATAATTGAATTAAAATATCTATTAAAATCAGCACTGTTACCTGTAATTTTTCTAGATCTGCGTTGACTGAACCACTTCCCCGAGTATAATCGAAATCGGCCAAGAAGTGATTTTGTTAATGTTTACCGTGAAGGCGTTCTATATTTTATCTCGTCATGCATTTCGGAAGCAGTAGCTGTCTCTCGGCAAATCCGCCTTTGTATGGCAATTATTAATTTTTTAATAGGTAATAGATATGTCTGATTTAGTAACCGGTAAAGTAAAGTTTTTTAATGACTCAAAAGGATTTGGTTTTATTGAACAAGAACAAGGCCCTGATGTATTTGTACATTTCAGTGCAATTAATGGTTCTGGCTTCAAAACTCTTGCTGAAGGACAACAAGTACAGTTTACTGTTACTGCCGGTCAAAAAGGCCCCCAAGCTGAGAACGTTACACCTGTCTAAAGTACGCAAGAATTAGCTGTGATATCCGCTGATATCGCAGTAGTATTTTAAAGGTTTTTGCTTTAATTTCTCGCATTGTATATGCGAGAAGCATGTTAGTGTTGCAAAAATCAAGTGTAAAAGTCGGCTAAAACGATTATGTGCTACCAGTTTTTTCCATATTTCTGGAAAGACAAATAACCATAGTTGCAATAATAATTACAGCTATTATCAATATTGCCCATAGTGCAATTCTTTGCCATGGCAATCTCTTCTTTATAATTAATGCCGGTTCCCCCTTAAGAATTATTTCCTTGCCAATTTTAGCGAGGCCAACCATTTGACTGCTTAGATTCTGATTGATAATGCTCATTAATTTAGACGAAATATTATTGCGAGTATTGCTATTTGCATTACCAAAAGCCAAAACATAGGGGGCACTACCTCTAGCTAAAAAATATAGATAATTTGGCCGCCATGCATATTTAAATATAGGCTCAATATTGCCTACGCCATCTGTTGATTGGTGCCTAATTTGCCAATAACGGTCGTTAGTTAAATTAACAGTTACCGGGTTGCTAGTAAGTTCTAACTCTTCAAAATATAGTTTGTAAAAAACACCATTATAACGTCTTTTCCAAGGTGAATTCTCACTTACACGCGATTCAATAATGACATCTATCAACGTATTGTCTTTTGGAAATTCAATATTAATCTGTTCAACATTAAAGACACCTCCTGTGTCAAATTCATAAATGGCCTCATCAATGTTTTTATTGATTAGCCTTGATGTCGACCAAAATTGATTCTCTGACAGATACCCATCTTTGAAATTAGCCTTCACTGATGTAATTGCCGACGGAACTACATCATTGAACCAGGTAAAGCGAATATATTTGATGTTTTTATGAGGTAATTTGACGCGTGTATTCTTTAAAGCATACTGCCCATACTTAAGCTCAGTTAAAGTAGCTTGGGGAACAAGTGATAGCCATTGATTCAAATCATTACTGTAATCAAGTCTAAATACCTTTGTGTAACCAGACTCATGACCATTAAGTTTAAAGTCAAGAGAGTCAATTGGCGTATTGATGTGGCTTACATCAATTAAATAATGTTTAACGGTCTCTTGATTTAATTCTCTGGTTTTTCCTTCAGCCTGAATACGAACAACCTTCCCTTCATTTGTGACTGTAATATCCAAAGCATTACTCGTCAGATTAATATCCTCTGTAGCTATAGGAAAATAAGGCAGTTCAAGCGATTCAATCTTTTCTCCTGTTTTTCTTTTTGACTGTTGGATTACGTGAGGAACAGGCTCATTATCTTGATTAAAAACCCTGACATCACTTAAGTCTTTTTCAGTTGCCGTTTTGTAGACTGTTTCGGGCAATGCAACCTTGTAGATAGCAATCTGCTGTTCTGTTTTTAGTTCAAAACCTCTTGCATATTCATGCATGGACTCCTGTTCAACAGCAAATACATTTCCTGCACATATGCTGAATACCATTAGCGCATATTTCATATCATACAATTGCCTTCTTTTTTGGTGGTATTGGCGAGAAATAACCTATTGCCAGTACCAGCACTCCTACTGTCAAGAATGAAACAATGCGTGCAATACCACCACTATCTGCCAAATCAATTAAAAACAATTTAATTACCACAATACCCAAGAGGCTAGCTCCAACAAACCAGGTTTCTCTGAATTGTCTCCTTGTTCCTAACCACATAATAATGAAAGCCAATAACGTCCAGACGATAGATATACTTGCCTGAAAAACCTCAGATCTAAACATGGTATATTCATCAAAACGTACTCCTGCGTAAAAATGCACGGTATGAGCAACTACTGAAGTTATATACACAAATGTAACCAGCGCGACCAGGTTGAAGGCAAATGATAGGTTTAAACTATTAATCCTTGGTATTTTTTCCTGTTTTATTAAAAACAACCAATTCAAAGTAATAATTATGCTAAACAGTTGAACTAACTCAAGAGGATTAACTATGGGTAAATATGGTAACGGTTTTGGATCCGCTAGATTATGACAAGAAAATATAACCCATATACCAAGATAAACTACGATCGGTAATAATCCCTTACCAACATAACTCTGTGGATAATCCATTACCGGCCAAGACACACGGTCTCGCAAATACATCATCAGCATGACACCGAAGGCAGGAATCAGTCCCCAAATAATTTCTTCCCATAAACGATGGTCTGGTAATAAATAATTAACAAAATCAGAAATAATCCAGGTACAAATAAATACATAAAGATATATTGAAAAGGAATGCCACAGCGCAAGTATCTTTTTATTCCACACCCATTCACTGCGGTACAAAATGAGCATTTGGATAGTAAACGCTGCTATCCAACTAACATATCCATAATGGCTTAAAGGATTTCTTGAAGGCGCATCAACAAATTGAATAAAGGCAACAAGGTACATTATAGGCAGAAGTAAAACTGGCGGTAATTCTGCGTCTTTCCAATGAACAGTGCGTGCCACTAAAGAAAGTGTGAGCATGCTAATTGTGATAAAAAACAATATTGCATTGATCTCATACTGTGACATTACATGATTATCAATTTCATTAACACCTGAACAAAACCACCATAACAAGGACCATATTAACAACATCCAATGAACAAATCGTTCACCTTGTTTTAATTGTTCTCTGTGTTTATAAAACAAGAAGGCACTATATAACCCGCCTAAACTTAACAAAAACGCCCCCATATAAGTGCTATTGACTATGGGCAATGAATCATACTCTGCCGTATTAGACACAAGAAAAATAAACCCGCCACCGAATTGTAATAAGATACCAAAAACTCTAGGTAATAATCGTTTTTGCCGTATACCGACCCAACTAATACCCGCACCTTCAAGTGCCCATGCTGCTGCAGTCCAATTACCATCAAGTGCAAATGGAATAGCTATGCTGCCGAAGATAACACCAAGTGCCAAAAATGATTCCGTTAATAAACGCATACCTTCGATTTGTTTATTCCATAACCACCTTGCCAAGATTATATAGAGTGAACTGATACCTAACGCAGAAAAAGCCTGTCCAAACTCATAATCATGGACTAATAAACTTTGTAAAGTGAAGCCCACCAGAGGCACACCAAAGACTAATGAACCATCGACCAGTCCTTTTAGATGAGGTGGTTGTTTATGTGCAAATAGAATTGCTATAACCACATAAAACAAGAAGAAGATAATCAGGAAAGGTTCCGTTGTATTAAAATATTCTGGATGATATGAATCATGTCCCCATAAAGATGCAATCACAAAGGTAAAGACAAAACCTAGCCAATTTAGAATGCGCCAAGTCTTAAACCAGGCAATTCCAAAAATGCCTGCATTAAGAACGGCATAATATGAAAATAAAGCAATATGACTACCACCACCACTAGTAGTTAATACAGGGGCAAGAAACCCACCAATTGTCGCCAGACAGGCGAGTGAGCGTGAACTTTGTAATACTGCTAATAAACAGGAAAATACAACAAGAGTAAGCATCACAGCAAAAGTTAAACCTAAGGGCAATACGGTATAGAGTTTTGCCGCAGAAAACACTGTTAGATAGAGCACCCCTACTGCACCGCCTTGCAATACTAGAGCATATTGAGCTTTTGTGTTCCGTAACCGCCAACCAAAGATCAACATTCCTATCGCACTAATTGAAATAGCAATAAGTCTAAGTTCAATCGGAAATGCATTTCGTTGTGCAGCATATTTAAGCAAAAATGCAACACCGAAAAATAAAATTATGACGCCTACTTTTACAACAACATTACCAGTAGTGAAAAACTGTCGAATGACAGAAATCATCTTACCAAATGGGTTTTGTGTATCAGAGACAACTGCAGAAGCAGTTTTCCATGAAAGCGTAGAGGTTATTTCTAGTTCTGGTTCTGGTTTTGTTTCTTCTTTATCAATTTTATAAGCTGAATTGATTTGAGTGACTTCTTCCGGATCAACAGCCTCTTCCTCAATTGAGATTTCTTCGATATCGACATTGTCTATCTGAATTCCATCTGAAGTCGTCTCATCAGACATGAGGTTACTGTCGATCAGATTTGACTGGATTACAGATACTTTATCTTCAAGGATGCGAAGAATCTTTTTTAGCTCTATTACATAAGCAAACAATAAGCCTATCGTAGCGCCAAAAATGAACCCTGTAAGCGAATCGATTAATGCGCCAATATATCCACCGATAATACTGAAAATAAACTTCATAATTAACATTCAATCACAATATTGAATTATTTTAATAATACCGCA
>CAXBID010000212.1:0-6746 GCA_963975495.1 uncultured Flavobacteriaceae bacterium
TTTATCTTTACCTGAATACCTTCCAGTCCCTTCTGCTATGTTAGATGGCTTATATAAATCACAATTAAAAAATTGAGGGTTAATATTTATACTTTAGAAACGCATTTAGCCTTCTAAACTCATAAACATTAAACTCATAAACATTATAACCAATGACAAAAGATCTAAAAAAGAAAAACGTAGATAAAGAATTTCCGCTATCATCATGGGCTATTAATAATAAAACCACCATGTATGTGCTAATTACGCTAATTCTTATCTTGGGAGCTGGCGCTTATTTTAGTATGCCGCGTGAAAGCTTTCCAGAAATTAAGGAAACTAAAATTTACATCAGTTCTATTTATCCAGGAAATACCGCCGAGGATGTTGAAAAACTGATTACCGACCCTATTGAAGATAAGCTTAAAACGGTAAGTAACGTCATTGAAATCACCTCAACTTCTCAAGAAGATTACTCCATAATTATTGTTGAGTTTGATGAAGATATTAGTGTTGAAGCCGCTTTACAAAAAGTAAAAGATGAGGTAGATACAGAAACAGCTAGTGAAGATTGGCCAACCTTTAATGGCGCCAAAGTAGAGCCTAATATTTTCGATTTAAGCATGTCTGAGGAAATCCCCATTCTCAACATTAATATTTCTGGTAATTATCCCGTAGATAAGTTGAAAGAATATGGCGAATATTTGGAAGATGAAATTGAAGGCCTTCAAGAAATTAAGCAAGTAGATATTCGTGGTGCACAAGAAAAAGAAGTTGAAGTCGCTGTTGATATTTATAAAATGATGGCTGCCCAAGTAAGTTTTGATGACATTATTAATACCATAAGTAGAGAAAACATGACGATGTCCGCGGGTAATTTAATTGCTAGCGGACAACGAAGAACCATTAGAATAATTGGTGAAATTGAAGACCCTGAAGAACTCGAAAATTTTGTTGTAAAATCTGAAAACAACAATGCTATTTATTTAAGAGACGTGGCTAAAGTATCTTTTAAAGATGAGGACAAAACCACCTATGCGAGAGAATTTGGAGAACCTGTGGTGATGCTAGACGTAAAAAAACGTGCTGGTAAAAATATGGTTGCAGCAGCAGAACAGATTGACGTTATTGTTAAAGATGCTATTGAAAATATATTCCCGCAAGATTTAAAAGTCACCATAGCCAACGATCAATCTTCAAAAACCATTGGTCAAGTTGATGATTTAGTAAATAATATCATTTTTGGTATCATCCTCGTTGTAACTGTTTTAATGTTCTTTTTAGGTTTTAAAAACGCCCTTTTTGTTGGTTTTGCTATACCGATGTCTATGTTTATGTCGCTCATGATATTGGATTTATTAGGCTATACCATGAATACCATGATTTTATTCGGACTTATCATGGGGTTAGGGATGCTTGTAGATAATGGTATTGTGGTTGTAGAAAATGTGTACCGCCTTATGGAAGATGAAGGTATGAGTCGCGTTGAAGCAGCAAAGAAAGGTATTGGTGAAATTGCATTTCCTATTATCATATCAACATTAACTACCGTTGCTGCTTTTGTTCCACTAGGGTTATGGCCCGGGGTTATGGGGCAGTTTATGATTTATTTCCCTATTACATTATCCGTTGTATTGGGGTCATCATTGTTTGTTGCTATTTTCTTTAACTCGGTAATGGTGTCTCAATTTATGACCATAGAGGATAAAAATATGCCCTTAAAACAAATCGTTAGAATATCTATAATTTTTGGAGTTATAGGTTTATTGATTTTAATATTTGGTGGCTCATATCGTGGTTTAGGAACCTTAATGATGGTTACTGTTGTTCTACTTTGGATTTACAGATTATTCCTAAGAAAATGGTCAAATAGCTTTCAAAATAAGACCTTGCCCCGTTTTGAAAACTTATATGAAAAAACACTCCGTAGAGCCTTAAAAGGGAAAATGCCAGCGATTATTACCGTTGGAACCGTAGTTTTATTGTTTATAGCTTTTATGGGCTTTGGCGCTTCTGTTGGAAGTCAACGTACTAAAGTGGAGTTCTTTCCGGATAATACGCCCAATCAAATCATCGTATATATTGAATATCCTGAAGGAACAGATATCAAAAAAACCAATACCATCACAAAAGATATTGAGCAACGCGTGTATAAAATTATAAACGATGACGCTTATATGCATGGTGATTTTAATTTTTTAACAGAGAGTGCCGTATCCCAAGTTGGTGAAGGTGCCGGAAATCCGCAAACCGATGGTGGTTCTGCTGCTGAAATGCCACATCGCGGAAAAATTACTGCCACCATGCGCGAATACAAATTTAGGGAAGGTGCTGATAGTAATGAACTTCTTAAAAAAGTACAGGAAGATTTAAAAGGAATTTATCCAGGTGTTTCAATTTCTGTTGAAAAGGACGCTGTTGGCCCGCCTGCTGGATATCCAATAAATATTGAACTTGAGGGTGAAGATTATTCTGAGCTTATTGCAACCGCTGAAAGTATGCGCGGTTTTATTAATTTGAAAAACATTCAAGGTATTGACGAATTAAAAATTGACGTAAACAAATCCAAACCTTCAATGCAGGTTTTGGTGGATAGAAAAAAGGCAGGTGAATTGGGTGTAACTTCGGGTCAAGTTGGGCAGCAACTTCGCAATGCTGTTTTTGGTGCTAAAGCTGGTGTTTACAAAAAAGATGGTGAAGATTATGATATCTATGTGCGTTTTAATGAAGAAAACAGATATAACACGAGTGCTATCTTTAATCAGAAAATCACATTTAGGGATATAGCTTCTGGTCAAATAAAAGAGATTCCAGTATCAACAGTGGCAATACAAAATAACAATTCGGGCTTTAGTGCTATAAAACACCGTGATGTTAAACGTGTGGTGACTTTATATTCTGCCTTGGCTCCGGGTTTTACTGATGCTGGCGCCATTGTTTCAAAAATTCAGAATGAAATGCAAGGTTTTACTGAAAAACCTGATAATGTGAAAATTGATTTTACTGGGCAAATTGAAGAGCAAAACAAGCAAATGGCATTTTTAATGGGTGCTTTCTTTACTGGTTTAGGTTTAATATTCTTCATTTTAATTTTCCAGTTTAATTCGGTTTCAAAACCAGGAATAATTATGCTTGCCATTTTCCTGAGTTTAATTGGTGTATTTGGCGGTATCGTTGCAACTGGAAGTGCCTTTGTGATTATGATGACCATGATGGGCATTATCTCCCTAGCAGGAATTGTAGTTAATAATGGTGTGGTACTACTCGATTACACACAACTTTTAATTGACAGAAAAAAGGTTGAGCATGATTTGGAAGATGACCAATATCTTGAAACGCCTGATTTATTGGAGGCTATTATAAAAGGTGGTAAAGCCCGTTTGCGCCCCGTATTGCTAACGGCAATTACAACTATTCTGGGATTAATTCCTTTGGCAACTGGTTTAAATATTAACTTCTTTACCTTGTTTAGTGAATTTGACGCTAATATTTATGTAGGTGGAGATAACGTAATTTTCTGGGGGCCTTTGGCTTGGACCGTTATTTATGGCTTATTTGTAGCAACATTTTTAACTTTAATTGTTGTACCCATTCTGTTTTATTTAGTGACTAAATTTAAAATGTGGTTATATAGTAAAAGAGCTGCAAAATATTCGGCAGTAAATGCCATTGGAAATACTATGGAATAATTTATTTAATGGTGTGACCAGCTCGATTAATAATAGAAAAGCCCCAACAGATGTTGAGGCTTTTCGTTTTAAAATATATCTCTTTTTTTATTTTAATTTAAAGCTTAATCTAGCAAAAAGAAAACGTCCGCCAATTCCAAATTGTTGTGAGCGTCTAGACCAATCAAAACGTCCGCTGCTTCTGTTCGCTTCAATAGCCCTGTCTGGGTAAACATCCAATAAGTTATTAGCACCTACTGTAAATGTTAAACTCTCTGAAACTTTATAACCAAAAGTTAAATCAGTAACTAATTTAGAACCAAAAACTTGTTGATTAGCAACACTATTAGTAGCTTCTGAAACTTCACCAAACCAAGCATTTCTTAAAAACACATTCCATTTACCAGTAGTCAAGTTGTTAGATAAAATTACTTTTGAACGTGGTACAGCTTCTTCAAGATAAATTCTACTGTCCTCAGGAAAATATGTTCCAACCTTACCTGCTCTTTCTAAAACCTCTGATGCTTTTACCGCTCCAACCTGTCTTGTTTGAGAGAATGTTCCAGCTAAATCTGATTTCAACCTTGTATTGGTTCCAATATCAGCTTTATGTGTTAATACAATATCCAATCCTTTTGATTCTGTATCTATCGCATTGGCGAAAAACGATGCTGCAGATGCATTAGCTTGAGAAAGCAAATTAAACAACTCCAATTGTGCTCCTGAATAAACTGCTGGCACACCTCCAGTACCTGTTCCAGCATCTGGTGTAGGGGCAAATTGTCCAGTATAAATTACTCTATCATCAATAGCTACAAAATACCCATCAACTGTAAATGTTAAATTGGCATCTGGCATTTTAGCTGTGAATCCTAAGCTTACACTCTTCGAGGTTTCTTCTTTTAGTTCCGGAATACCTAATAATTTAGCAGCTCTACTATCATTTGAAAATGTTCCTACTTCAACTGGGATACCATCTTGAAATATGGTAGATGTGGAATTAAAATTTAATTGATGTAATGAAGGTGCTCTAAATCCTGTATTTAAAGCTGCTCTTATATTTACATTTTCGCTAGCTTTTACTCGTGTTGCTAATTTAAAATTGATTGTCGATCCGAAATCTGAATAGTTTTCAAAACGTGTAGCAAAACTTACTAAAATGTCTTCTGAAAAATCGGCTTCTAAATCTACATAACCAGCGATGCTACTTCTATCCCTAGATAATTCATTAGCTGGACTAAACCCGGGAAATACTTGAGAACCACCTGGTCTTGCTACTCCAAAGAAATCTCTTGCTGGACTTTGGGTTGGTAACGTAATTAACTCACCCTGTTGTGTATATTGACCATAAGATGCTTCCTCACCGGCAACAATTTGATAATTTTCCAAACGATATTCTGCACCAAAAGCCACATTTAGTCCACTCATAGTATCTTTAAAAAACTGATTTACATCTAAGTTAACCGTGTTTTGCATAAAGTTAAACCCACCTGCATCAAAAGTAGTAGGCGATGCATTTTGGCGAGATGCATTAAATGTATTTCCTATAGTATATAAAAACCCATTTTTACCCCAAGAATTACTTAAATCAATATTCCAATCATTTACTTTTCCTCTTATACCAACAGCAAGTGATTTATCAGTAATTGTTGAGTTAATTTCAGGTAAAAACCCATTGAAATAAGCTGGCGTATAGGTTCTGCTTTGGTTTGGCAATCTATAAAACCCAGCCGAATTACCTTTTCTAGAACTCATTCCTGCAAACGAGTATAATTCTGTTCCTGCATCATCTAATGGTAAAGCCATATTTGCGAAAAAGCGTCCACTTCTAAGTTGAGATTGACCAACGCGCATATTAAAATCGCTTCTTGTTAAGCCTCTTGCTGCTAATTCAGCTGTTGTATTATCAGCATTTAAAATACCTTGTAAATCCGCTTTTGTTGCCGTTGGACTTAATCCCAATCCTGCAGCGTTACCATATTGAATAACATCATCAACATCATCATCTAATAAATTTGCTATATTATAACCATCATTACTTGCAAATCGTTCAACGGTATTGTAAAGGTTAAAAACATCACCTTCCCATTCTTTCATTCTGCTATAATCTTCCCTAAAATCAAAATCACCTGTAAAATTGATAAAACCACCATTATCTCCTAAAGCTACGCCGTAATTAGCACTTATGTTAACAGTTTCTCCATCAACACCACCCGTTTGGTCGTTTGCATTTTTAGTAAAATTAGCACCAGTGGTTACATTAAGTGTTAATTCATTTACGCTAGTGTTTAAAACGATATTAATAACTCCAGCAATAGCATCCGATCCATATTGTGCCGCTGCACCATCGCGCATTACCTCTAATCTTTGGATTGCTCCTGAAGGTATCGCATTTAAATCTGTACCAACGCTACCTCTACCAAATGTACCATTTACATTAACTAAAGATGAATTGTGTCGCCTTTTTCCGTTAATTAAAACCAGGACTTGATCGGGCCCTAAACCTCTTAAAGACGCAGGATCAATATGATCTGTTCCATCAGAAATGGTTTGTGTATTGGATGTAAATGAAGGCGCCACAAAATTTAAAATTTGATTTAAATTAACTTGTGGTCCTGCTGAAGTTAATTCGGAAATATCAATAATATCAACTGGTACTGGTGTGTCTACCACAGTTCTACTTGGGTTTCTAGAGCCTACTAATACAACTTCATCTAAAGCAACTCCAGATTGCATTGTAACATTTAGTGTGGTTCCAGAAACTTTTACTTCTTGCGTATCATAACCTACATAAGAAAACACGAGGATATCTCCTGTGCTTGCATTAATCAAATAGTTCCCATCAAAATCTGTTGTGGTTCCAGTTGTAGTTCCTTTTACAATTACAGATACGCCTGGTAAAGGTCCCGTTTCATCTGAAACTGTACCAGAAACTTCTTGTGCTTTCATTGAATTTAATGATCCGAAAAACATCAAAATCATAAAAATTTTAGTGGATAATAATTTGTACATAATATATATTTTTGAGTTAGTTGAGGCTAATAGGGTGCACGACAAATTTCCCTTTTCAGAGAAAAATTTGTAATTTGCAAAGAAACC
>CAXBID010000213.1:0-6740 GCA_963975495.1 uncultured Flavobacteriaceae bacterium
ATATTGATTGATAATTGGTTATGTCTATTTTTTTAGAAAATCAGCAAGCCCTAAGTGTGGCGCAAAACACTGCTTACTGAAATATAAAGCGTTTTTTTCTTATGAAACTAAATATCTTAATCTTTAACTGAATACTGAGACTGCGACTGCGACTGAAAACTACCCTTTAACGTAAACAACTGAATACTGAGACTGCGACTGAAAACTACCCCTTAACTTTAACACTCCACTCAAAATTAAAGGTTGAAACAACAATACCTTCTTCATTAACTCCAACAGATTTCATCCAAAGTGTTTGCCCTTCACCTGTTTCTATTGTTTTTTTAATAGCATCATCTACTAGGTTTCCATCATTGCAAGTAAACGAAATTCTACCTGTTGCTTTTTTTGTAAATGTGGCGTTATTGGTTGTTACTAACATAGATACTTTTTTACCAGATTCTTGAATTTTTGCAATCATTAATGCTCCTGTTGAAAACTCTGCTGCCATACCTTGCACCGCCCAAAACATAGATTTAAATGGGTTTTGGTTTATCCATTTGTGTTTTACTGTGACTACACATTTATTATCGTCTATGTATTTTGTTCGCACACCGCATAAGTATGCGGAAGGCAGTTTAAATATGGTAAAAGTATTTAGTTTACTGGGAGTTAAGGTCATTATTTATAGTTTAATTTTTGACTAAGTTATGAAAATAAACAGCAACTATAAATGTTAAACTTATGTTAAATTTTAGTACTATGTGTAACAAAGTACCTTCTTTTAGACATATATTTGTATAGACAACTATTATATGTTTTAAAATCATGCTAGACAATCATCAAAAAAACATCGCCACTTTTATTCATTTATCAACCTTTAGTAGGTTTATAATTCCTTTTGGCAATTTTATTGGTCCTATTATATTATGGGTTGCTAATAAAGACAAATCGGAGTTTATTGATAGCCATGGCAAGCAAGCCATAAACTTTCAGATTAGTATTTTACTATATGCTGTAATATTGGGAAGCATTACGATACCATTTTTCATTTTTAAAATTTTTAGTGGTATTGACTTTATAGATTTTAATGGTTTTGAAAATTTCCATATAAATATTGGCAAGCCATCGCCTCTACTTTATATAGGCGGCGCTTTGGGAGCGTTCGCTATAATTGGATTTATTATTGAATTGGCTTTAATAGTTGTTGCCAGTTTGAAAGCTAGAGATGGCGAATATTATAAATACCCTTTTACAATTAATTTTTTAAAATAAACTAATCACTTATGAAAAAAACGTAAATGGCAAAGTAGGACCGCGTTAGGGATTGCAATGGAAATCCTTTTTGTGAGGCACGAGCAAAAAGATTGCAATGTAAAGCCCGACCCTTGTGGTAACGCCAAAAAAAATAAAATTTCATCAAAAAACAATCAACCTGTGCTGTCCCGATAGTTATCGGGATGTTTCAGTATCTAAATCAATCAAAAAATGAACAGTTTCACACTATTAAAGCGCTTTAGAATATGAAATGAGTTACTTAAATTTTTCAATTATTAACCAAAGTTTAATGCGAATTACATTTGACTTCTAAAACAATAAAATACAACAAATGAAGATAGAAAACACAAAAGCACAAATGCGTAAAGGGGTACTGGAATTCTGCATACTATCCGTCTTAAAAGACGAAGATGCTTATGTAGCAGAAATTTTAGGCACCTTAAAAGACGCCAAGTTGCTGGTAGTTGAGGGTACCATTTACCCACTGCTTACGCGACTTAAAAACGCTGGACTTTTAAATTATAGATGGGAAGAATCGACTTCCGGACCTCCAAGAAAATATTACGGTTTAACAGAAACGGGTAAATTATTTTTAAAGGAATTGAACACCACTTGGAGTGAATTACACAACGCAGTAACCATAGTAACAAGCCAAAAAACAACAAAAAAATGAATAAAACAGTCAACATAAATTTAGCAGGTATATTTTTTCATATAGATGAGGATGCGTACTTAAAACTACAGCGCTATCTTGAGGCTATAAAACGTTCGTTTACGGATTCTCAAGGTCGATCTGAAATTATAGCAGATATAGAAGCACGTATTTCGGAACTTTTTAGTGAGCGTGTACAAAACGACAAACAAGTTATACGAATTAAAGAAGTAGATGAAGTGATCTCGATTATGGGGCAACCAGAAGATTATTTGGTTGATGATGAAATTTTTGAAGATGAACCACAACCCTCTTACAGGAAAAAATCTGAGCCTTCAAGAAAATTATTCAGGGATACGGACAACTCCTATATTGGTGGTGTATCATCTGGTTTAGCGCACTATTTTGGAATTGATGCTATTTGGATTCGTTTAGCTTGGATACTTTTGGTATTTGGTGCCGGAACAGGGATTTTACTCTATATTTTACTTTGGATTTTAGTTCCTGAAGCTAAAACTACAGCCGAAAAAATAATGATGACAGGCGAGCCTGTTAATATTAGTAACATAGAGAAAAAAATTAAAGATGGTTTTGATAACGTTTCGGAAACCGTAACTGGAGTTGCCAAAAATGTAGGCGATTCTGTTTCTGGAGCGGCAAAAAATGTAAGTGATGCGACGAAGAATGTTGATTTTCAGAAGCAAGGCAACAAAATAAAATCGTCGTCAAAAACATTTTTTGATACTGTTGGGGAAATCTTTATGTTTTTCTTTAAAGTGTTTGCCAAATTTATTGGAATCATACTTATCATTGTTGGGGCTTCTGCCTTAATAGGTTTAATTATTGGCTTGTTTTCTTTAGGTGTGGCGGATATTGTTCACATTCCTGGATTAGATTTGGTAGATATCGCCAATGCAGGAAATACACCTATATGGCTGGTATCTTTATTGACGTTTTTCGCTGTTGGTATCCCGTTCTTTTTCTTGTTTTATTTAGGCTTGAAAATTTTAATCAACAATTTAAAGTCCATAGGATACATTGCGAAATTCACACTATTGGGTTTATGGTTGATGTCCGTAATTGCTTTGGTAGTCGTTGGCATACGGCAAGCGAGTGAATATGCTTTTGAAGAAACATATATTGAAAGGGCAGAACTTCCCATTACTGCCATGGATACCTTACAAATTAAAATGGTGAGCCATGATAATTTGGGCGCGCACTTCCATAACAGGAGACATGATTTTAAATTAGCAAACGATGCCAACGGTAATAAAATTATTTATTCGGGTGATATTGATATCATTGTGAAATCGACAACAGATTCTGTGGCCAAAATAGTTATAGAAAAAGAGGCCGATGGTAGAAATTACGATGTGGCTATAACACGTGCAAAAAACATCAATTATAATTATGCATTAAAAAATAACACCTTATTGTTAGACTCTTATTTAACAACAAATCCAGAGAATAAATTTAGTGACCAAGAAGTAGATATTATTTTATACCTACCAGAGAATATGGTGGTTAAATTTAACGATAATACCGAATCATTTTTATCCTACAGAACCTATACTGGCAACTTAATATCTAGAAAAGACGCCAATCATTACATAAAAATTCTAGATGATGATATTGAATGTTTAGACTGCCCAGATGAAGATTTTGAAGTGAAAGTTAATACTCCTAATTTAAAAATTAATGATGAAGGTGTAGAAATTAAATCAGATGATACCAATATAAAAATTGATAAAACCGGTTTAAAAGCAGAAAGTGATGCTATTAAAGTAAACATAGATTCTAATGGCATAAAAATTGAATCTGAAGATTAATTCAACTTACAATTTTAAATTCGCTTATTAGCTTTTTAAAATCGAGTTTCATTAACAATTCATCTTTAAAAAACAACAGTTCAGTCCCGATAGCTATCGGGATAAGTTACTAATCATTACCATTTTATAAGATATTTGAATAAATAATAAAATCAATCATTTACTAACAGATGCTGAAATTAATTCAGCACAAGAAAAACGAACAATTATGACAACATTAAGCAAAATTATTGTAGCAACAGTATTAAGCCTGAGTCTATTTTCATGTAATTTCGATTTTGGAGTAACAGGAAATGGCAACGTAACTATTGAAGATAGAAACGTAAACGAATCATTTACAAGCATAAAAGCGACTGAAGGCTTGAATGTGTATTTAACGCAAAGCGACAGTGAGAGTATTACTGTTGAAGCTGATGAAAATTTACAAGAACTTATAATTACTGAAGTTGAAAATGGTGTTTTAAAAATCCATACAAAAGAGAATATTGGTAGAAGTAAATCGAAAAAAGTAATGGTGAGTTTCAAAACTATTTCTGGTATTACTTCTACTAGCGGCAGTGATGTCTATTCTACTAATACAATAACTGTTGACAATTTAGAATTGAAAAGCACTAGTGGAAGTGATATGAAACTAGACGTAAATACTACTTTTTTAAATTGCAAATCTACCAGTGGAAGTGATTTGAAAATATCTGGAAAAACCCAAAACCTAATTGCTGAAGCCACAAGTGGAAGCGATATTAAAGCTGGTGATTTAATTGCAGAATCTAGCGAAGTTAAAGCTACCAGTGGTGCAGATATTACAGTTAATACTTCAAAAAAGCTAACTGCAAAAGTAACTAGCGGAGGTGATATAAAGTATTACGGAAACCCAGAAACTGTTGAAAAGAATGATGACGTTTCTGGAAGCATTAGTAAACGATAAACAGCAACCAAACTAACTATAACCAACTCATTTTAAAAACCATTTCAAATGCATTAAGCATTTGGGATGGTTTTTGCTTTATATTTGTGAGTAAGATTAGATAAAAATTTTGTATTTTAAAGTGTTAAAGTGACTTACAGCCCTTTATCGTGTCAAAAAAACAACGTAAAATTTTTACCACCCTTTTAATAATTAATCCGTATTAAAAATGAAAACGTCTCTTGCAATATTACTTTTTAGTTTATTCGTAATTTCTAGTTACTCTCAAAATACAAAAAAAGTAAAAGGGAATAGAATTGTAAGCATCGTACAAACAGATATTAGTTCTTTTCATACCATTGATTTGGATGAAGATTTTGAAATAGAGATTATCTACAATAAAACACCAGCTGTAATTATTGAAACTGACGAAAATCTTCATGAAGTTATTGATTTTAAAGTTTCAGATAGCGTACTCTCTTTTAACAAAATGAAAAGAATTACTTCAAAAAAAGCACTTAAAATTAAGGTAAATTACAATGATTATTTAAACCACATTATAGCTACTGATGATAGCGAGATAAAATCGTTAACGGCAATGGATTTAAAAGGTTTCAAGTTAAATACAAAGGAATCATCAAAAGTAGGTTTAACTTTAAAAACCGATATTTTTACTTTTGAAGGTTTAGATAAATCTAAAGTAAAACTGAACCTGACTTGCGATAGTACAAAACTCGTTTTAAACGGTAACAGTAAATTAGAAGCGCTAATTTATGCACCAAAAATAGCAGCAGATTTATACCAAAGATCAAACGCAGTTATTGAAGGTAACACTGATGATATTTTTATAAGGGTAGACAATAATGCGCAATTTATGGGTAAAAATTTAACTGCAAAAACAAGTTTAGTTATTGCCGAAATTTCAAGCGATATTACTTTAGAGGTTATCGATGATATTATAATAGAAGCTTCTGGAAACAGCTCAATAAACATCTATGGCGATCCAAAAATTACTGTGAATACACTTACCGATACTTCAAAAATTCAGAAGAAAGTTAAATAAAAGGCTTTCTTAATAAAGTAAATTTTGTTTTGTCCACTTTGTGCACGAATTGGCAGACTTTACAGGGATGACAGAACTAACTAGTATATTACAAAGCGTTATATATCAATATCTTAATGCCATTAATACTAATTATGGTAACAGTTCACCACAAACCCATAGTTATAAACAATTTAGAGATGTGTATTTGTTGATTTTTTAAAAATGCTAGACTTTATTGACAATGGTTGATAAGCCACTGATAGTATATGGTAATAATTTTTGGTTATCGTTTTTTAGGTTACGACCTTAGTTAAAACAATTAGTCTTGACCGATAAGCACCTTATAAATCAGCTATTAAAAGACTTTGAGATTCTCAAAAAGGATAATATCCAGTTACGTTTACGCATTACCAAGTTAGAAGCTAAACTATCCAAATACGAAAACCCAAAAAACAGTGGCAATAGCAGTGTTCCCCCATCCCAAGACCCTTTTAGAAAACCAAGAGTTTACGAGTAAAATCCAATAAACCACAAGGTGGTCAAAAAGGACATAAGGGCAGTAAACTAGAAATAGTTTCTACCCCAGATATTACAGTAATTCACGATATTAATCAATGTAGTTGCTGCGGCACAGCATTGGCAAAAGCCTCAGATGATTATGGTGCACGACAAGTTTTTGACTTAGCTCCTATAGAGATACAAGTAACGCAACATCAAGCCATAAAGAGAACCTGTATGGTTTGTGGAAAACAAAATAGAGCAGCATTTCCTAAAGGTTTAATTGCATTTTTAATTGGTTAATGTTTGTATTCCGTTAGTTGTTGATTTATAAGTACCCATAAGTCTATCCCAAATAGTAAAATATAAACCAAAATTATATTTGGAATTTCTGTGATGCATATCATGATCCATAGGTGTATTTTGCCATTTGAATATTTTCAAAGACTTTATATTGTATCCCAAATGAATAAAAGTGTCATAAAAAATCATCCAAGTTATAAAAATGACGAGTGCCATATTATGCCATGGAATAATAAATATAATTATGGGTAT
>CAXBID010000214.1:0-6718 GCA_963975495.1 uncultured Flavobacteriaceae bacterium
TTAAGAGTTAAGAGTTAAGAGTTAAGAGTTAAGAGTTAAGAGTTAAGAGTTAAGAGTTAAGAAAAGTAAATATTCGTGTATTCGTGGCAAAAAAAAGTATAAAAAAAGATAACAAAAAAGTTATTTATTGGTTACTAACGGGATGCGTTTTAATCTTTATAATGGTTGTGGTTGGTGGTATTACCAGATTAACACATTCTGGTTTATCCATTTCAAATTATAAACTAATTTCAGGAACTATTCCACCATTGAATGAAGTTGAATGGCAAGCCGCTTTCGATTTATATAAGCAATACCCCGAATACCAGAAACTAAACAATCAGTTCTCTTTAGAAGATTTTAAAGATATTTATTTCTGGGAATGGTTTCATCGTGTTATTGGTCGCTTTATTGGATTGGTTTTTTTACTTCCATTTTTATATTTTTTAATCACCAAACAGTTAACAAAACCTACTATAAAAAAAGCCGTTATTTTACTTTGCTTGGGGGCTTTTCAAGGTTTTTTGGGTTGGTATATGGTTAAAAGTGGGTTAGTTGATAATCCAGATGTTAGTCATTACAGGTTGGCGGCGCATTTAACAACAGCTTTCTTAACATTTGCTTACACCTTTTGGGTAGCTTTAGATTTAATTTATCCCACAAAAAAAGGTATCAATAAAAGTTTTAGAAATTTGGTGCGTTTTGGTTTAGTCATATTAATAATCCAAATAATTTATGGTGCTTTTGTAGCTGGTTTAGATGCTGGTTGGATACATAATCATTGGCCCATGATGAGCGAAGACCAATTTATGCACGAAACCGTTTTGATAGAACAAAACCCAGTGTATAAAAACTTTTTAGAGGGAAAAAGTGGTGTGCAATTTGTGCATAGAGTTTTAGCCTTTGTAATCGTACTTCTTGTTTTACTAATTTGGAAAAAATCAAAAGATTTAGTGCTTACAATTCCTCAATCCATCGGTATAAAAGCATTACTATTTTTATTGACTATTCAATTCTTGTTAGGCGTTTTTACAATTCTGTTACAAGTTCCTGTTTGGTTAGGCGTTGCGCATCAAGTTGGTGCATTTTTCCTTTTAAGCGCCATGATTTTTACTTTACACCGATTCAGTAAATAATTTAAAAAAACATACCTTTGCAACATAATATTTTAGCATGATTTACAGATTTAGAGTGATACTTGATAATGATACCGACGAAGATATTTTTCGCGATTTAGAAATACGTGAAACAGATACGCTTGAAGATTTACATAATATTATCACCCAATCTTTTGGGTTTGATGGTACTGAAATGGCTTCCTTTTATTTAAGTAATGATACTTGGGAACAAGGTGAAGAGATTTCGTTGTTTGATTTAAGTGAAGATGCTTCTGCCCGATTAATGAATGAAACATCTATAGATAATGTTGTTCATGAAATGCAAACCAAACTTATTTATGTTTACGACTTTTTAAGTATGTGGACTTTTTATGTTGAATTAGCCGAAATTGTTGAAGAAACTGAAGGCAATGATTACCCTAACCTCATGTTTGTGCAAGGACAAGTGCCCGATGAAGCACCAGAAAAATTATTTGAAACTGACGATTCAGACGAGTTTAGTGAATTTGAAGATGGTGTTGATGTAGATGATTATGACAATTTAGATTTTGACGAAAACTGGAATTAATTCCCTTAGGGCTTGTTAAGAAATAACCTATACATTTTGACTTGCTCTTTTGCACATTAACTTCGTTAAAAAGCCTCGTTGTAGCTAAGACTATAACTGTGTTTTTTGCCTAGTTAATGCACAAAATAGTGGCGTCAATTCTGTACACTTTATTTCTAAACAAGCCCTTATTTTAAATTTTCGAGTTTTACATTTTCATAATTTCTGGTTAAAAACTCCAAAGAAAATTTTAGAATTTGTCCCATATTCTCAGAACGTTTAAAATTAACATCTTGAGTATAATCAAATATGGTTAGTTTCAATGAATCTATATTTTCTTTTTTAGAAATAGAATCTGCTTCCATACAGTCTATCAACTTAGGAAGTCTATTCTTAAAACTTTTCAGTCTTTTAACCAAAATAGAGCGTTCTTCAGTTTTATATTGATCTATGGATGGTTTTTGTATACTAGCAGAAACCAATTCTACCATTTTTAAATTTTCTTTAAAAAACTGTGGTCGGTAAATATTAAACTTGCCCTCATAAGATTGTTGATCAAAATCTATCGGTCTGATTTTATAAACCACATGATCAAAATCATGAGTAGGTACAATAACGTAATTGTAAGAACGCATATCGCCCAAAAGTCTTATCATACAACGCTCGTTAAACTTTACAAACTCTTTTGCTATTTGAGCCTTTTCAGCTTTATCACATTTTGGTAGCATCTTTTTTATAAACTCATCACCAGGTATGCCCGCAATATGTTCTTCGATAAGGGTATTCTTATATACCAAAAAATTCAAATTATATGGCGATAACATGTGTTCCAACTCCAAACCATAAACGCGGGAAGCGTCCGCAGTTTTTACATAAAAATAGGTGAAATTGTCATTTAAAACATTTCGAATTTTTATCCTAAAAGGTTTAGAATTTCCAAACGTACAAAAGTCAATGGCATCAACATTTAAAAATGGTATGTTGTCTATGTTACCATCAGAATGTAGAATACTATATACTTTTTTAAGCGATAAATCTATCTCCTCTCTTTCAAATTCATTGTAATAAACCCTAATCCAAAGTGTATCATTATCATCTTTATCATAGACTACAATAGAGCCTTGAAAACGCAACAAATCATCATAAAAAATAGGAATTTGTGTATCCCTGTCATACCGCCTAAGATATTTGTGTAACTTATCGGTAATAGGAAATGACGGCTTTTTTTTAGATATTTTTAGATCTTGCATGGGCATAAACTTACTCAAATTTAATGCAATTATTATTAAATATGTAACAAAAATTAAGTAGCATCGTCTTACTTTTATAACTAACCAACGTCGGTATCAAATTCGACATTAAAAATTTAAATTTGGAGTCTATACTAACCATTAACAATCTCACCAAAAAATTCGGATATTTAACAGCGGTAAAAGATTTATCGTTTACCATTAACAAAGGTAATGTTTACGGTATTTTAGGACCAAATGGCAGCGGGAAATCTACTACTTTAGGCATTGTTTTAAATGTTGTAAATAAAACGGAAGGCAGTTTTCATTGGTTTGATGGTAATACCTCAACACATGATGCTTTAAAAAAAGTTGGTGCTATAATAGAGCGTCCTAACTTTTATCCTTACATGACGGCTGCGGAAAACTTAAAACTAGTTTGTAAAATTAAAGGTGTTGACTATAGCAAAATAAATGAAAAACTAGAAATTGTTGGGCTTTTAGATAGAAGAAACAGTAAGTTTAGCACATACTCATTAGGTATGAAACAGCGTTTAGCCATCGCCTCTGCCCTTTTAAACGAGCCCGAAATTTTAATTTTAGATGAACCAACAAATGGCTTAGACCCCCAAGGCATACATCAAATACGAGAAATAATAAAGGAAATTGCTGTAAAAGGAACAACCATTTTACTAGCATCACATTTACTTGACGAAGTTGAAAAAGTATGTTCGCATGTTGTGGTACTTAGAAAAGGGATGAAATTATATTCTGGTAGAGTTGACGAAATGATTTCCAGTCATGGTTTTTTTGAAGTGAAATGCAATAACCAAAGTAAATTAGTAGCCTTTTTAGAAAACCATAAGTCGTTCGGGAATATTAAAATTCAAGATGATTTAATTACCGCTTTTTTAAATGAACCTATGAAATCGGATGATTTCAATAAACAGGCTTTTGAAAAAGGTATTATTCTTACCCATTTAGTGCAACGTAAGGAAAGTTTAGAAGAACAATTTTTACAATTAACAGATAAGAACTAAACCAACCAAAATACACCTCATGTTACGACTTTTAAATTTAGAATTACAAAAACTTTTACTGAATAGAACCAGTAAAATCCTCATTTTTGTATCTTTTATATTGCCTTTCTTTGTGATACTATTATCGTCACTAAAAATAAACGTATTTGGTTTTTTTACACTAGAACTTGGTGAGTTGGGTATTTTTAACTTTCCAATAATTTGGCATTTAAATACTTTTTTTGCGTCACAATTCAAATTTTTCTTTGCTATTGTTGTAGTTAGCATGATTGGAAACGAGTACAGTAATAAAACGATTAAACAAAACCTCATTGATGGCTTAAGCAAAAAGGAATTTGTTCTATCTAAATTTTACGCCATTGTATTCTTTTCATTAGTTTCTACAGTGCTTATAGGCTTTATTTCAATATGCATTGGGCTATATTATTCTAGTTATAATGAGTTTAGTATTGTCATTCAAGAAACAAATTTCCTATTAGCCTATTTTGTTAAGCTAGTTGGTTTTTTTAGCTTGTGTTTATTCTTTGGTATGTTGGTAAAACGTTCTGCTTTTGCACTCGCTTTTTTATTTATATTATATATTTTGGAATGGATATTCTTTGGTTTAATGGCGTGGAAACTTGATATTAATACCGCAGAAAAAATCCAAAATTTCTTCCCTTTAAAATCCATGTATAAATTAATAGATCAACCTTTTCAACGTGTGGCCATGTCAAAATTTCCTGAGAAATCGCAATTAGTTTATGACTATGCAGTACATTGGTATGAAATAGCCATCGTTTTAGGTTGGACAGCTCTTTTTGTATTTTTATCCTTTAGATTATTAAAAAGGCGAGATTTGTAATATCTTTGATAGCATTTGCTATGTAAAAGATGATAAAAGTTAAACTATTAGTAATTTCCTGTTTTTTAGGATTAAATTTAGTGGCTCAAAATCAAGCCTCTAATTGGTATTTTGGAGAAAATGCAGGATTGTCTTTTAATTTAGATACTAATACCGTTTCTAGAACTTTAGATGGTCAATTAAACACTCGTGAAGGTTGCTCTTCAATTTCTGATGATACTGGTAATTTATTGTTTTATACAGACGGCCTTACAGTTTGGAATAGAAACCATACGGTAATGTTAAATGGATTTGGACTAAATGGCGATGAATCTAGTACACAATCTGCTATTATAGTTCCTAAACCAGATGACCCTAATATATATTATGTTTTCACGGTTGATGATCGAGAACGAGACGGATTCACAAATGGCCTAAATTACTCAGAAATAGATATGACTCTTGACGGAGGTTTAGGAAGTATTACTGTAAAAAACGTAACGCTTTTAGATGTATGCTCCGAAAAAATAACTGCAGTTTTAAAAGATTGTATTACCGAAGCTATATGGGTTGTAACCTTTGCTTCAGAAGATGGAACAACAGGTATTTTTAATACTTTTCATGCTTTTGAAGTAACAAATTTAGGGGTTAATACAACTTCGGTAAAATCGACTTTAACTTCAAATATTACTGAAGGTAGAGGCTATTTAAAGTTATCACCTGACGGAACCAAAGTTGCCAGTGCCAGTGTAGGTTTCGGTTTGTATATTTATGATTTCGACGTAACTCTAGGAACGGTTTCAAATGACTTACGCTTAAATATTAATTCGACTAATGACGGCATCCTTCCGTATGGTGTAGAATTCTCCCCCAATAGTAAATTACTTTATGTACATTCTTCAAATGATTTTTTTGATTTCAATAACCCAGATAATACTAACGACCCAAACAACCATAATTCTACATTAACGCAATTTGATTTAACCCAACCCGACATACAAAGCACCGAAACAACTATTGATGAAAGAAAACTTTACAGGGGCGCTTTACAACTTGGTCCCAACGGAAAAATATACAGGGCATTAAGTTCGACCTATGATATTGGACTCCCATCTTTAGGTGTTATTGAAAACCCTAATACTGTAGGTTTGGGATGCAATTACAACCATAGCGCTGTTAGTTTATCACCCTCTAGTTCTTCACAAGGTTTACCCCCATTTATAGCTTCTTTTTTTAATGTTGAAATTGATATTATTAAAAATGGTAAAAGTAGTATCAATTTATCGCTTTGTGAAGGAGATACCTATACATTAGTATCTGAAGACATAATTGGTGCCTCATATTTTTGGACTCTAGATGATGTTCCTTTACCCGAAACTGATTTTGACATAGAAATATCCCAAGGCGGGCATTACGAATTGTTGATTGAACCCAATACTGGTGATTGCGCTATAGAGGGGCAAGCATTTATAACTTTTAACGAAAATCCCGTAGCATTTAACCATACTATGTTTCAATGTGATGAAGATGGAAGTATTGATGGTTTTACTTTATTTAATTTAAATGAGGCAAGTCCCGAGCTAACAGGTAACAATGACGCACTTTCAACTAAATTTTTTACTGATATTTCAAGAACCAATGAAATAAATGGGGAATTATTTAGTAACATTAGTAACCCGCAAACCATTTACGTAAAAGTAATTAATATAGCAACCGGTTGTTACGATACATCTGAATTAACATTAGAGGTTAGTACAACAGATTCAAGTGATGCATTACTAATTTTATGCGATGATGATGGAATAGAGGACGGCTTACAAACATTTAATTTAAACGATGCAAATAGTCAAGTAGTTGATGGATTGCCTTCTGGATTAAACATATCATATTTTGAAAACTATGAGGATTCACTTTTAGAAGTTAATAATTTAAGAGACACATACACTAATACAGTACCATATAACCAAACTATTTATGCACGA
>CAXBID010000215.1:0-6688 GCA_963975495.1 uncultured Flavobacteriaceae bacterium
GTTTAAAAAACCTAATCAATGATTTTGCGAAACCAGAGCTAGATTTTCGACCTTCACTTTGGGATGGGAAACAAGATATTTTAGGAGAAGCTTATATGTACCTCTTAGAAAAATTTGCATCTGGCGCAGGCAAAAAAGGTGGCGAATTTTTTACACCTAAAGAAGTGTCAGGTTTATTAGCGAAATTGGTAGCGCCTAAAGAGGGTGACCGCATCTTTGACCCTACTTGCGGCTCAGGTTCTTTATTGATAAAAGTGGCAGAAGAAACTAAAGATGCAGAAGGTAATCCTACTGATAATTTTGCTATTTACGGACAAGAAAGCAATGGCGATACTTGGGCATTAAGTAAAATGAACTGCTTTCTACATAAAATGGATTCTGCACAGATTGAATGGTGCGACACCATTAACAATCCTAAGCTTATAGAGGGCGATGCACTTATGAAGTTTGATATTGTGGTGGCAAATCCGCCTTTTAGCCTAGATAAATGGGGACACGAGAACGCGGAAGCAGATCGTTACAAACGATTTCTTCGAGGTGTGCCACCTAAATCAAAAGGCGATTATGCGTTTATTCTTCACATGATAGAAACCACATCACCCAATGGTAAAGTTGGTGTTATTGTGCCACATGGTGTACTCTTTCGTGGAAGTGCTGAACTAAAAATTCGTCAAAAACTCATTGAGGAAAATTTACTAGAAGCAGTAATAGGCTTGCCTACCAATCTGTTTTATGGTACTGGTATTCCTGCTGCAATTCTTATTTTCAATAAAGCAAAGACAACAAAAGATATTTTATTTATTGATGCCAGTAAAGACTTTGAGGACGGTAAAAAGCAAAATGTATTAAGACAAGAGGACATCAGTAAAGTTGTTACAACGCATCAAGACTTCAAAACAATTGAAAAATACAGTACAGTTGTAAAGCCGGAAGAAGTCGCAGAAAACGATTTCAATCTTAACATACCACGCTATGTAGATACTTTTGAAGAAGAAGAGCCTGTAGATATTGTAGCCACCCAACAAGAAATTGAAAGATTAGAAAATGAGTTGGTAGAAGTGCGAGCAGAAATGAACAAGCATTTAAAGGAGTTAGGATTTGAGTAAAGAAGAAAAAAATATAGAAAGAGTTAGAAAAGCTGTTCCTAGAGGTGTAGCAAGGAAACTATGGGTGAAATCTGGTGGCAGATGCCAATATGTTTCGTGCAACATTCCACTATGGAAAGACCAATTGATGCAGCGAAATATGAACAAGGCATATATTTCACATATAATCGCTGCGAAAGAAAATGGACCACGAGGTGAAGAAGTGAAATCTGAAGAGCTTGAATTAGAGTTTAGTAACCTAATGCTTCTGTGTGATGAATGTCATAACCGTATTGATAAGGCTCAATTAAGTGAGCATCCAAAGGAGCTTCTATATCAAATGAAGCGAAACCATGAAGAAAGAATAGAAAGAGTTACGAGTATAACGGAAGATAAGAAAAGTCATATTGTAACCTATACAGCTAATATTGGGACGTTCGAACCTAAAATATCTTTTATGGATGGGGCTATGGCTATGCAAGATGTTAACTTTCCAAGTTCGGACATTCCTAAAAGTTTAGGTATGGATAGAGCTGTTATTAAAGATGATGAGAATGAGTATTGGCAGATGCAGGAAAAACAACTTACAGGCTCGTTTAGAGAAAAAATTAAACCATTATTAGAGCATAATAAGACTCATTTTTCAATTTTCGGTTTAGCACCACAACCCTTACTTGTAAAACTTGGCGTGCAATTTTCTGAAATTGCTAATTGCGAAGTATATCAATCACATAGAGAACCCAAACAGACTTGGGAATGGCCAAAAACTAAAAAAGAAGTAAAAGTTCATTTAATTGAGCCAGAAAATAAAACCAAAAGAGCAGCTTTAATAATCAGTATGAGCGATAAGGTAAATAAAAATCGTATTCATGCAGTATTAGGTGATGATGTTTCAATCTGGGAGATTACAGTAGACGAACCTAACAGAAATATCTTAAAATCTAAAGAGACACTTATGAACTTTAAAAATAAAGTCCGTGATGCCTATAGTGTTATTAGAGCAGTACAAGGAGAGCAATCAGAAATCCACCTATTTCCTGTAATGCCAAATTCATGTGCAATAGAGACTGGTAGAGTTTGGATGCCTAAAGTAGATTTACCATTAATAATATATGACCAAAATAAAAACCGAGATGGGTTTTATAAAACAATAACGATTAAATAGTACCAGATGATTACAACAACACAACATTTACATTTATTTCTAGAGCAAATTGCACAAGCTTTAGATATCACAGAAGCGCAGTATCAACAAGTGGTTGCAAGATATACAGCGGTTTCTAATCATCTGGCTAAAGAAGATTCACCTTTAGCAAGGTTTCAACCAGACATTTTGCCACAAGGGTCTTTTTTGTTGGGAACTATGATTAGACCAATAATTGAATCAGACGAGCTTGATGTAGATTTGGTGTGTCGCCTAAAGGGTAAAGTAGAAGATTGGGCACAAAAAAATGTAAAAGAAGCAGTAGGCGACCAAATTGTTGCTAATGAAGACTACAGAAGAATGTTGGATGATGAAGGTGATCGTTGCTGGACACTAATTTATAGCGGAGCATTTCATTTAGATATTTTACCTGCTTTGGTTGGTCAAGAACATTACACATTACTTGAAAAGAGTTATGCTGGTCTTAACAGAGAGCAGGTAGATAATCTTGCTATTCGTATTACAAATAGACAGCGTGATAACTATCCTTGGGATGCCAATACACAAAATTGGCCAAAATCCAATCCGTTTGGTTATGCAAAGTGGTTTCAGAACAGGTCAGCTTCTGCAGAAAAGCAGTTAAGAATGTTAAGCGAAAGTGTAGAACCATTACCAGAATACTCTAAAGAAAAAGAACCGTTAGTTAGAATTGTGCAAATTTTAAAACGCCACAGAGATATTATGTTTGGTAATGATGATGAAAAACCAATTTCAATTATCATTACAACACTAGCAGCTAAAGCCTATAACAAAGAAGCAGACATTATAAAAGGTCTGTTGATGGTGCTTCATAATATGGAAGCGCATATTGAGGATAGATATAGTATAGAGCATCACAAAACCATTAAATGGATTAGCAACCCAATAAATGATGAAGAAAACTTTGCAGATAGATGGCCTAAAGAATCAAATAAACAAACCAAGTTTTACGATTGGCTTGAAAAAGCAAAAGAAGATTTCGGACAAATACAGCACATGAGTATTTCAGATGCTTACGAATATTTAAAGGAGATACTAGGCACAAGGTCTGTAAACGAAGCGTTAAAAGAATTAGGTTTAGATACTATAATTACAGAAAGTAAAAAACCAGTAAATTATAATAGTACAATGTTGGTTGTTCCACATCGCCAGCAACCAATATGGCCTGTTTATAATAGGTTTCATTGCCGTGTGTATGCACATTACAAAAATCCAACAACAAAGAAGAGAGTTACAATAACGGGTAATACAATAGTACCAAAAGGTTGCTATATCTATTTCACAGCATCTACTGATGTGCCGAAACCATTCAAAGTGTACTGGCAAGTAGTCAATAATGGCGAGGAAGCAAAAAATGATGGTTCTTTAAGAGGTAATATTTTTGAAGCAGATAGATTAGGAGCTGGAGGTCTGATACACATTGATAGGTCAGCTTTTACAGGACTACATTGGATAGAATGTTTTGTTGTAAAAGATGGACAATGTGTAGCACGTAGTTCCGAGTTTTTTGTAAATATTAAGTAAAAGAAATTATGCACAACACCGACACAACACCGACAAAAGTCCAAAAATATGCCAAATTAGGGGTAATTCCTGATGGATGGACGACGCCTAAAATTAATGAGGTGTTTCAGTTCATAAATACAACATCGTTTTCACGAAATCAATTAAATTATGATGCAGATAACGAACTATTTTATATACACTATGGAGATATTCATGCCACTTACAAAAAGCCTTTGCTGGATTTTGAAATTGAAACCAACATACCAAGACTAAATAAGGACGTTGAATTACCAAATACCATCCAGTATTTAAAAGATGGCGATGTAATTATCGCGGATGCTTCAGAGGATTATGAAGGTGTTGGTGAAGCTATTGAAATTAAAAACTTAAATGGTAAAGTATCAATAAGTGGGCTACACACCTTTGCATTAAGAGATATAAATAATAAAACAGTTGCAGGATTTAGAACCTACATTTTTAAAAATCCAAATGTTAAAAAGGCATTAAAAACAATTGCCACAGGTAGTAAGGTGTACGGTATTTCAAAAGGAAACATTCAAAAGTTCAAAATAGTGTTGCCACCATTACCAGAACAACAGAAAATAGCGCAAATCCTTGCCACTTGGGACGTAGCCATAAATAAGCAAGAAGCTTTAATAGCAGAAAAACAGCAACAAAAAAAAGCATTGATGCAGCAATTACTTACGGGTAAGAGACGTTTTCCTGAATTTACGAAGAAGTGGAATGAAGTCAGATTAGGAGAAATTGGCGAAGTTATTTCTGGTCTTACTTATTCACCATCTGACGTTCGCAAAGAAGGATTGCTTGTACTTCGTTCATCTAACATAAAAAACAGATTGCTAAAACTAGAGGATAAAGTTTATGTCCGAAGTGATATCGAAAATTACAATAAGGTTTTAAAAAATGATATACTTATTTGTGTGCGAAATGGAAGTAAACCTCTGATAGGAAAAAATATAATTATCTCTAGTGAAATGGAAAATCAAGCTTTTGGTGCTTTTATGAGTGTTTTTAGGAGTGAAATAAATGAATTTTTATTTCACTTATTTGATACAGATGTTTATCGGAGAGAAATACATAAGAACTTGGGAGCAACTATTAATTCAATAAATACAGGAAATTTAAAAAAATTCAAGTTCAATATTCCTTCAATCGAAGAGTCTAAAAAACTAACAGAATTCTTTAATAGTTTGGATAATGAAATAAACTTTTTAATAAAAGGGATGAACGAGTTTAAATGTCAAAAACAAGGCCTAATGCAGCAGTTGTTAACAGGAAAAATAAGAGTGAAAATTTAAATATTATTTATGGAAGAAGAACTTGAAATTATAAAAAATTTAACCCCAACACAACGTGTGGAATTTGATAGAGATATGCAGCAGCTTTTTTTACAATGTCATGAAGCATTAAATGGTAAGATGGAAAAACTAAAAGATGTTGTAGTAAATCTAAATTTAAAAAATGAGGTGTACCTAAAAGTTATTTGCGAGTATGATAATATGTCGACAAATAAAGTTAAAGGCAAAATCACAGAATTGCATAAGTATAATAATGAAAAAGAATACAAACAAGCTCTTGCTATCGAAAGAGCAAGCTTAAATTAAAAATAAAATGGCGAGAAAAGAAAGACACGTAGTTGCTAACCCAGATGGTGGTTGGGACTCAAAAAGAGAAAAAGCAGAAAGAGCTTCAAAACATTTTGAAACAAAAAAAGAAGCCAAGGATTGGAGCAGACAAAAAAGCAGTTCTGAAGGTTCAGAATTAATACCGCATAAGCGTAACGGTAGAATTCAAAACCCATACAGTCATGGGAACGACCCTAATCCACCAAAAGATAAAAACTAATGAATATTCAGTTAGATCAGTTATATGGTATTTGGAGACATGAAAACAATGGTGTAATTACAGATTTTAATGTTAGGGTTTATGATGAACAGCATCACACAGGTATTTCAAGATTCACTATTTATCGTTGGGTAGATGTTGTTTCAGAAATTATATATGAATGGTTGGGTGTTCCAGAAATAGTAAATTATCCAGACCAGATTTCAGATATTAATTTACATCATCTTATATCAACTGAAGAAAATCTAACGTATCAAAATCTAAAAATCTGGCATTTTACAAATAACCTAATGATATTAGAGTTTGGTGACGGTTCAAGAGTGGAATTTCAAAAATTAGGTCAATAATAAATATAGTTCTATGACAATACAACAACTCATAAAGCTCAAAGAATCGGAAGATAAAATTGAGTTCAAAGAAGCTAAAAACCAATATAATTATAATAATGGGCGCAAGTCGGTTTTAGGTTATGTGTGTGCGTTAGCGAATGAAGGTGGGGGAATACTCGCATTTGGAATTAAGGAAACTAAACCATATACCTTGGTGAACTCTCAAGCTTATGTTGGTAGGTTAGGTCAATTAGAGCAAAACATTTATAGAGACAAAGGAATAAGGGTTAAAGTAAATGAGTTGTTTGATGAGGATAATAATCGTGTGGTAATTATTGAAATCCCCTCTAGACCAATAGGTAAAATGCTTTATTATGATGATGTGGCATTAATGCGAGTTGGTGACAGGTTGGAACGAATGAACGAGGAAATGTATGCTTCAATTGTGATGGAAAAAGAACCGGACTTTTCTGCAAAAATATGTCCGGAATTTACCTTAGGTGATATAGATGAAAATGCAGTAGCAATTTTAAAAGATAGGTATGCATTTAAACAAAATAACCCTGAATTTAGAGAATTATCAACAGAGCAAGTTCTTAATGATTTAAACTTAATGACTAATGGTGGAATTACTTATGCTGCATTAATTCTATTAGGCACAGAAGAAGCTTTAGTAGCCTATTTGCCAAACGCTCAGATAAATATTGAATACCGAAAAA
>CAXBID010000216.1:0-6665 GCA_963975495.1 uncultured Flavobacteriaceae bacterium
TTTTTACAAAACTTAAAAGTTGACTTCATGTGCAAACTATCCGATAGTCATAAAAAAGAACATAACTTTGTGTTCATTTAAAAAGTTGAAATTTGTGTCTTCTATATTCTTAATAGCTTAAATGGAAAATATATACGTGTACATGTTGATTGCCTTAGCTTTTCTGGCAGTTGCAGATCTTTTAGTTGGTGTTAGTAATGATGCTGTTAATTTTTTAAATTCTGCCATTGGCTCAAAGGCAGTATCCTTTAAAACAATTATGATTTTTGCAAGTTTAGGCGTAGCAATGGGTGCGCTTACTTCTAGTGGCATGATGGAAGTAGCTCGGAAAGGCATTTTCAATCTTATCCACAAATACGTGACCAAAGCTAGCGATTTTGCGTGACTATAATTAAAGCGCAACTATTTTTAAACAAATCCTCAAAAACCAAATCAATACCAATCTTCATTCTTATAAATCTGTGTTTTTGCTACTCGTTCCCTGTTATTAAGCCTTAAATGGGTTTCTGTGATTTGTTTATTTCTATAGCCCAATAAATGAAAAAATGATTTAGCAAAAAACTTAGCTACTTTTAAGTTGACTTGTAAAATACCGTTTGGTTTGCTAACCCAAGAAATACCAGGTAAAAGCGCTAAGAAACTATCTGTTTTTATGCGTCTTAGTGCGTTTGATAATTTCAAGAAAAACTTAGGTATTGGCTTTATAATAAAAAAACCTTCAGCTCCTTGTTTTTGATACAATGGCATAAACATAACACCATTCTGTTTTGTTTTAATTATGTTTCCGTTACTTGTAGCAACTGTTGTCCTCTTTTTAATTGACTGAAAACTTTTAAAACCATTATGCATTTTAAAGTTTTCGTTTACTTTTATTTTGTACAAATATGTTATTTCAAAAATATTAACTAAACCTGCTGCTTGTGTTTGCAACTGATTATAATACTTGGGGTAATCCGAAACATCTTTTTCTTTTAAAACCCCCGAATAAACCAAGGTTAAATACACAAAAGCAACACTGTTGGTTATAGCTCTTATATCATTGTGCTGCCCAGATTCAAAACCTAAAGACACATACCCCATTTCGTTAACATAGCTTAATAATGGGCCGTTTAAATATTCTTCAATACCCAAGACAATGGACACTGGAAATTGTTTAGAAAATTTTCGATTTATTAAAGCATCGTTAATGGTAATAAAGGGCAGTGTTTTACTTGAAGTGGTATGTAAATCTATAAAATAAAAAGGCGGTTGGTTGGTTTCTAAAATAGTATCTAAAATATTTAATAGCTCTAATAATTCAAACTCTTCAGTATTTAAATTTGTTTTGTTTTTAATAATTGCAATGCGCTCTTTAGTCCAAAGCCGGTTTAAATCTTCATCTATAAAACGTTGTTGTTTTTCAAGGGCTTTTAAATTTCCTGCAATACCATAAATAGTACCTTTAATGTGTTCTGAATTCACATTAGTCAAAGCTTCTTTAATTGCCAAAACGCCAGAGGTTTCGTTACCATGGATACCTCCAAAAAAGACAACTGTTGGTCCTTTTTTTTCACCTTCAATCTTAGCTATTAATCGGTTTACCCTTATTTTATCATCAATGGCCTTACTGTAAACATGTGTCATATAATAAAATCGTTTCTCGTAATTAGTCCAACCAATTTTTTATTTTTAACGACAGGAAGACTGCCAATGGCACTATCTTCCATTAATTGTTTTGCTTCACTAACCGATGTATATTCATCAACAGTTGTGATATTGGTTTTCATGAGTTTCCCAACACTATCATTCTGGTTTTTGGGCGCATCTAAATATGCTTTTACATCTGTCCAACTTATTAAGCCAACAAGTTCCCTGTCTTTACTTATAACAGGCATGTGATGAATATTTTTCCATTTCATAATATTCAAAACCAACTCTACACTATCTTTTTTGTCAACTGAAAAAATATCAGAACTCATAATATGTTTTACAACCCAGGTTTCCTTAAACGGTGATTCATCGGCATGATAAACCATCCCCCAAGTGGAAACGGGATAGCCTTTTTCTTGTTTTTCATAGAGTTTAGAGGTAAGCATTTGCATTGCCTCAAAGCGTTTATGGGTATTTAACAAGCTTCTATAGTTTCTAACCAACCATTCTGAACCATTATTGCCTTTTACCCTGTTTTTTATAACTTTTAAATAATGTTCTGCATCTTTTGGTAACACACCAACACTGTATAAGCCTTTATAGGCCATAGGCAGCAATTCGTTTAAAATAAGATTGTAACTGGACACATACTCGCCATTCCAGTAAAACTGTGCTGCCATACCATAACGTGCCGCATTAAAAAAGTTGTTTTTTACATCTTTAAAATCCCATTGTTCATGTATATTATTATATGTTTTGGGTTTGCCTAACATAACGCCAACCCAAAATACCATATTTGCTATTTCATCAGTTGTGGTAGGTCCTGATGGAATATATCTGTTTTCAATTCTTAAATTAGGTTTACCGTTTATTTCGCCATAGCAGACCCTATTCCATGGGTAAACCGTACCGTTATGTAAACGAAGCGCTCTTAGTTTTGGGGTTTCACCGTGTTCTATCATTTCTACACTATCACGTGCAAAATCTGTGGTTAAAAAGCTTCTAAATCTGGAAATATTATCTTTAAAAATATCAGTAATTGATCCTGTTTGCCATTTGCCTCCAAAACTTACTCTCGACTGATTTTCGTTTAATAAAAATGAATTTGCTCGGGTATCAACACTTTGGGTAAACAGTGCAATACGTGTTTCGCTCCAAAGCTCTTTTCCGAATAATATGGGGGAGTTGGTACAAGCACTTAAAATAGGGCCAGCAATGGCTTGTGCCCAATTATAATCATCTACAAAGGTTTTGGGGTTTAGTTGCAAATGCATCTGGAAACTGGTGTTGCAGCTTTCCAACATAACCGAATCGTGGCGTATGTTTATTTCATCTACACCCTTTATATGAATATCAAAGCTTTGTCTTCTACTTCTTTTTATGGCTTCATTTAAAAAGGAATAACGCTCAACATTCGTCATGCTTTGCTCATCTACATTATTTACAGATAACGACGGTAGAATACCAGTTAAAATAATTTTAATATCCTTTTTTGAAGCGGTATTTTTGGCTTTTTCCAATAAAGTGTCCAACTGCTTATGTAATTTAGAGAAACAATCCTTACCCAGTGGCAGCGTATCTAAATTTATTTCTAGATTGTAGTTTCCTATTTCGGTTGTAAAATGGTCGTCGTTAATATCTTCTAGAAGTTCTAACGATTTACTTTCTGGTAAAAATTGATTGTTTACTAAACAAAACTCCTGTTCTGCGCCAACACGAAGTGGCCCTTCCTCAATCATGCCTTTTTCAATCATCATATCCAATGCTTTTATATCATTTAATAGATGATGAATATAATTTGCTCTATCTTTTTTTGTTTTTAATTTGCTCACATTTAAATCGCCCATTACTTAAATTTTAATACCGTTTTCAAATGGTTAAATTACTATCCTTTATTGGCTTTTTATATGATTTTTATCATGTTGTAATTTAAGATATTTGCTGTTAAAAAAACTTGACTTTGTAAAAAATTTCGGCTACCTTCGTTTAACTTATGATATGAAACATTGAAAGGATTTCATATCAAGTAGTTGTGCTTCATACTGACCCACCTTGGAAAAATACTGCAACATTCAAAAGTTTTGTTATATTTGCCAAATAATGTCAAGACAATTTTATGTCAATACTATTAGGTAATAAGCTAAAAGAATTAAGAGAGGAAAAACAAATGCCTCAAAGACAACTTGCTGCAGTATTAGAAATAGATACCGCTACATATTGCAAAATCGAAAAAGGCGACAGACGTGCTAAACGTGAACAGGTGGATATACTTGCAAAGTTGTTGGACTTTGACAAAAAGAAACTAGTTAGACTTTGGTCAGCGGACAAGGTTTATGAAATTATAGCAGATGACGATGACGCTTCAAATATTCTAAACATAGTTGCCGAAAATATTGTTGCATACAAACGAAAAACAACCAAAGTATGAAACCATTAGTTAAATACAGAGGAGGAAAATCAAAAGAAATACCTCATATCATAAAACATATTCCAGAATTTAAAGGAAAATACATAGAGCCTTTCTTTGGAGGTGGTGCATTATTTTTCTATTTAGAACCCAAAAAAGCCATTATAAATGATATAAATTCCAAGTTAATGGATTTTTATAATGGCGTTAAAAATGATTATGACAAATTAGAAAAGGAACTTATAGAAATAGGGGAAATTTATAAAGTAAATAGAAAGAAGTTTGAATTACTCAAAAAGCAAACACCTGAAAAGCGGGTAAAGGACGATAACGAAACTCTTTATTACCAAATAAGGGAAATGTTTAATGGCCTTTCAGATAAAAAATATTCAGAAGCACTTTTGTATTTTTTCATAAATAAAACTGCTTATTCGGGAATGATTAGATATAACTCAAAAGGCGAATTTAATGTACCGTATGGTCGCTATGCTAACTTAAATACTTCATTGGTTACGGAATATCACAGCAGATTGCTTTCAAACACAGAAATATACAATTTTGACTATCAGAATATTTTTGAAATGGCAGAAGAAGATGATTTTATGTTTTTAGACCCACCTTACGATTGCGTATTTTCTGATTATGGCAATGTAGAGCATAAGGACGGATTTAATGAAGAAAATCATACTACTTTAGCGGACAATTTCCGTGAATTGAAATGCAAAGCATTAATGGTTATTGGAAGAACGCCATTAACAGAGAAACTGTATGGGGATATGATTGTGGATGAATACGGTAAATCCTATGCCGTAAACATAAGAAATAGATTCAAATCTGCGGCAAAGCACATTTTAATTTCAAACTACGGAAATGAAGCCGCAAAACGCTTTCCTGAAATCGCATTCCAAAAAGAATTAGCGCTTTAAAATTATATGGCAAGAATCAACAGCAAAGTAATTTTCGTTACCACTTCCCCAAGAACACCAGCCAAAATGATTCCTGAAATTGAGTTGTTAAATACTCATTTTGCAGGTCAAAAATGGAATATTGCCACACAGCGCGCTTTTATGGAAGTATTAAAAGATGAAAATTTCTTCAATGGTAAAGGAAAAAATGACCCTGCTTGGAGTGCTAGAGATAGAATAACAAGAGCACCAAAAGCCCTAGGTTTTGTTTCACTTTCACCGACTATAAGCATTACGCAAGCAGGAATTGAATTGGTTACTTCCAAAAGAAAAGATGAAATATTTTTAAGACAGTTACTCAAATTTCAAGTTCCATCACCTTTTCATAAGCCAACAGATAAAGCTGCCGAATTTTGGGTAAAACCTTATCTCGAACTATTTCGCTTAATTCGCCATTTTGGGTCGTTGAAGTTTGATGAATTAAGATTGTTTGGACTTCAGTTGACAGACTACCGTAATTTTGATAACATTGTTGCAAAGATTGACCAGTTTAGAATTGAAAAAGCACAAAATCAAGGGAATTATAAAAAATTCTATAAAGGCTATTTGCAATCGGAACTACGACAAATATTTTCAGACCGCATTCAATCAGGCGAAACTAAAACAAGGGAAACAAAAGATGCCTCTATTTCCACATTCTTAACAAAACAAGCTGGCAACCTAAGAGATTATGCAGATGCCTGTGTCCGTTATTTGAGAGCAACAGGTTTAGTAAACATTTCGCATATTGGAAAGTCTTTGTCTATTGCATTAGAAAAAATGGACGAAGTTGACTACTTCTTGGAACACACAGACAGAGAACCTTGTTTTGTGGATAGCGAAAAGTTTTATTTAGAATATTTAGGTAATGCAGAACTTCCGATACTTTTATCTGACAATCGTGAGTTACTCGTCAATAAGATTCAAACTGAATTCCCCAACATCGCTATTGATGATTCTTTTAGTTTGAAAGAGCTTAAGAATATTTTAGCGGACGAGTTGGATAGTAGGAAAGAAAAATATATTAACGACCAAGTAATAGCTATAAAAGATTATCGCCTATTTGAAGATATAAATACAACGTTTGACCAAATTATCGACAAATCATTATATGACACACCATTAATGTTAGAATGGAATACTTGGCGAGCTATGACAATGATGAATGGAGGTAACATTAAAGCAAATTTGAAATTTGATGACTTTGGAAATCCAATGTCCACCGCTCAAGGAAATATGGCAGACATTATATGTGATTATGGCGATTTTAGATTAGCCGTTGAAGTGACGATGCAAGGTGGACAAAGACAATATGAAACAGAGGGAGAACCCGTTACACGGCATCTTGCAAAAGTAAAAAAAGACACTAATAAACCAGCTTATTGTTTATTTATTGCACCAAATATTAATGACTCCTGTATTGCACATTTTTATGCTTTACATAAAATGAACATCAGTTATTACGGAGGAACATCAACCATTATTCCATTGCCTTTGAATGTCTTTAGAAAAATGATGGAGGACTCTTATAATGCAAATTATGTTCCCAAACCAAAACACGTACAAGAATTTTTTGAGCATTCAAACGAGTTGGCAAATTCTACTAATAGCGAAATTGAATGGTACAATGGAATTACTCAAAAGGCGTTGAATTGGCTATCGGAATAAAAAAGTACGAAGCACAA
>CAXBID010000217.1:0-6618 GCA_963975495.1 uncultured Flavobacteriaceae bacterium
ATGGAAAGGGCAAAAAACCAATATGCTACTTTTTGTGATTTATATTTCATTTTTTTCTCTTTTTAGTTAGTTATCGTCTTTTGCTAGTGGAGACACAACGGTTTCAAATCCGTTTAAATCTACTTCTCCAATCCAGTTAAAAAAGGCTATTAAATCTGCAGCTTCTTCTTGCGAAAATCCATAAGCCACCATTTTTCTTCCGTTAGGCGCCCAATCTACAGGGGTCATTAATACGGCTTTAACGTAGCCTTCGCCTCTTCGTTCAATGACTTTTGTTAATTCAGGGGCATAATAGGCGCCTTCCCCCATAATGGTATGGCATCCCATACAATTGTTTTCCTCCCAAAGGTGTTTTCCCCGTACTACGGCTTCTGTAATACCTTCTTCATTTGATTGGTCGTTAGCTTTACTGAAAGAGTAAATGGTAAGACCAATAAATACCAGAAAAGTAATTACCGTACCTCCAAGAAAAAAAGCGCGTGCTTGTTTTTTTGATAACATATTTATTTAGTTTCAGACTGACATTTAGTATATTATTAATTTTTGTCATGTACTTAGATTTTATTTGCTTGTTAACTTTAAAATAGTTTTAATAGTTTCTTTATTATCTACTCCCAATCCTTCTTGTTGATGCACTAATTCTCCACCGGAATTAAACACACTTATAATATTGGAATGTGAAAAATCCATAGGTGAAATTTGTTTGTATTTTACAGCCAAAACATTGGCAAATTCCCTAACACCACTTGTTGTGCCTTGTAAAAAGGTCCAATGCTCATCATCCATAAAGTTTTCTTTGGCAAAGGCTTTTAAACGTTGTGGTGTGTCTGTTTCGGGGTCAATACTTACCAATATAAATTGAAGGTCTTCAAGGTTTTCTTTAGGAATTTGTGTTTCAATATTTCGCATATCGGCAACCAAACGGGGGCAAGCTGCTTTACATGTGGTATAAATCATAACCACAACCAAAGTCTTTCCTTTTAAATCTTCAAGTTGGATGCTTTCGCCTTCTTCAGTGTGCCATTTTGATGTTAAATTGAAAATAGACTCATCTGAAATTTCATTATGACTGAATGCTTTAGCAGATTTTTGTATTGGTTTCAAATCCATTTTACACACCGGACAACTTCCCGATTCGTCATAGGTTTTATCGCCTTCACATGTCATGGGGCATTGATAGATAGCCAAATCATTATTTCCTGAATTGGATTTGTCATTTTTGCATGATATGAATGATGCTAATATCGTAAAAAAGATAATTATGTATTTGAAATTCCTCATTTAACTTTAATCAATTAATTTATGAGATTCCTTCCCGAGCTATCGGGATTCGCTGGAATGACAAAAAATCTATTTAACACACCTAAATCCTAGATTTTTCATGGCATATTTTGCTTTTAAACTACCTCTGGTTGCATAGCGCATAAATGCGGCATAGTTCATTAAATCGGTTGCACCAATGGCTGCACTTCCGCAGAACAGATTGCTATCGTTATCAACATCTTTTCTGGATTCTCCAGAAATCATAACAGAATTAAAATCTAATGTCCATTCCCATACCAACCCGTGTAGATCATAAACGCCCCAATAATTTTTAAAGGTTGATCCAATACTATTGTTGAAAGTTTTTGGTTTTTCATACCAGCCTAATATGTATTTATTATAATCTTCTAACTTTCGGGCATCGGGCATGGTTTTATTTGCCATAGCTACATATTCCCATTCGTCTATGGTTGCTAATCGTTTGTCTTGACATTCACAATAATTACTAGCAGCGAACCAAGAAATATTTGTAATTGGGGCATTTAAAGATTGATTTTTCCCTAATTCAGTGTCAGAATTCCAACCGAATAAATAATTACCATCTGCAAATATTTTTTTTACTTGAGAACGTTGCCAGTTAGGATGTTTTTTTACAAACTCTAAATACTCATTATTGGTAACTGGGTACACATCCATTTCAAAATCTGAAATAGTCACTTCTAATGAATCCCTTCCGTATAATGGTGTGTATGTGCCGCCTTTAATAGGAACCATTTTAGACTGACAATAAGATGTTGACAGGTATGAGATGAACAAAATCCGCGTTGCCAGCCTTAAAATAGTTCGCATTTTAATTATATTGGGTTAGTGGGCGTTTTTAACAGCGTCTACTTGAGCTTTTGTAACATTGGTTTTGTTGTTGCCCCAAGAGTTATAAACATAAGTCATAACATCTGCTATTTCGTCATTGCTTATAGACTGTCTGGTCATAACACTATTGTATTTTTGCCCGTTTACAGTAATCTCACCTGTTTTTCCTTTAAGTATAATACCGATGGCACGATTTACATCAGCATTTAAGTAATCTGATTTTGCCAATGGCGGAAAGGCGTTTGGAATGCCCTGACCTTCTGCTTGATGACAAGCAAAACAGGTTTTCATATATATATTCTTCCCAGATTCCATTTTTTCAGCTAATGTTTTATCAGAAGACGCTACTGCTACTTTTACTTTTTCATCGTCTGGCATCGTTTGAATTGCTCCGCCTTCAGGATGGTAAATACCTTCTTGTACTACACCAGAATAGATTTTCTTGTTTTCTTCACCTTCAACTTTCAACATGCCTAACGCTCCTTTATTAAAGGCTCTAAATATGGAGTGGTCTACTAAAATAAAAGTTCCAGGAACGTCAACTCTAAATTCAACGATGGCAGCGCCTCCAGCTGGTACTAAAGTGGTTTGTACGTTTTCATTAATTGTAGAACCACCTTCAACATGAACTTTATCGAAGATTTCACCAATAACATGGAATGACGACACTAAATTAGGACCGCCGTTACCAACATATAAACGCACGGTTTCACCAACATTAGCAGTAATGGCGTTATCGCCAGTTAAAGATCCCACTTTGCCATTAAAAACGACATAATCAGCATCTTCATCAACAGCTTTTTGCATGTCGAAGGCTTGTAAACCTGGGTCTCCGTTTTCGCCTTTGGTATAGAAATCACCTTGCATAATGTAATATTCCTTATCAACTTGTGGTAAACCGCCTTCTGGCTCAACTAAAATTAAACCGTACATGCCGTTTGCTATGTGCATGCCTACAGGTGCAGTGGCACAGTGGTAAACATATAATCCAGGGTTTAGGGTTTTAAAACTGAACATTTTTTCATGTCCGGGTGCTACAAAAGAAGATGTTGCACCACCTCCAGGGCCAGTTACAGCATGTAAATCAATATTATGAGGTAATTTGTTATCTGGATGGTTAGATAAAGTAAACTCTACTTCATCACCAACCCGTGTTCGAATAAAGCTTCCAGGAACCGAGCCTCCAAAAGTCCAATAGTTGTAGGTTGTTCCATCAGTCATGGTGCCTTCTTGTTCAAGGATTTCCATATTTACTATGAGTTTTTTTGCTTTACGTCTTCCAACTGGAGTAGGCACATTGGGAGGAGATGTTAATTCTGCAATCATTTCCTTACTTACAGAAATTTCCGCCGCATTAGCAAGCTCTTTTTTTTCATTATCTACACAAGAAAAAAACAGTAACAGTACCATAATTCCGAATAGAGGCTTTAAACATTTTAACATGATTTATTTTATTTAGTTAATGGTTATTTAATAAGGATAAATTTGTCCTAATTTAGAAATGGTAAAATTACTTTTTATGATTTATAAAAAACATGACATTTGTCAGTTCTTAGTTCCTAAAGATTTTGCTTGATTAAGCAATTTGTGTATTAGTAGGTTATGTTTTATAAACTAAGATGTAAAACAACTTTAAAATTATATTGTATTATTAATAAAATGGTGGTTTTATGTACTAAAGCATTAGGGATGTACATTTAAAAATCTTTCTTTTTAGCTTTAAATATAATTCGTAATACTGGTAAAACTACCCATAGTGAAAGCGTAATAAATGAGACGATTAATCCGAAATTAGTTCCAAAAAATTTTTTAAATACAGCACCTGTATATCCTAACAAAGCTGAAATATCTAGTTTCAATAAAATAAGTGTTCGCGATAAATCGATTGGATTTAGCATCGTGCCAACCAATGATAGTTTGTCTAATGGGTAATCTTCAAATATTATAAGTGACATTAAAAACAGCCCATCATAAATAATAGCTAAAAACAGCCAAAGCAAAATGGCATAACCAAAACCTTTAATTTTATTCTCATTAGAAAGCGCAATATTAAAGGCTAATGCAGTAAAAATGAGCGTTAAAAATGTTCCAGTAATAAGGAGCAACGAAAAATCCCATATAGCATTGCTTTTAAACAAGCCATAAACTATAAAGGGGATACCCAACCCTAAAATTAAACTCATAGACAAAGAGATGGCCACACCTAAATATTGCCCTAAAAATATAGACGAGCGTTTTAAAGGTTGAGCCAATAAAAGTTCGGTAAATTCCTTTGAATTATAATAGTACATCACACCAAAAATGGTTCCGATCAATGGTACTAGTACAATGATTACGTTCATTAAGGTAATGACAGCTTTTGATAAATCATTATTTAAAAATAAGAGCACAATACCAAGCAATAAATAGAACGCAAAATAGACGTAACTCCAACGGCTACGCATTAAATCGTAAAAACTATATTTTAATATTTTAAGCATGATTTTCTGTTAATATAGACGCAATAGCGTGTTCAAAATCGGGTTGATTGGTTTTGTTTTTTAAGTCTGATATAGAACCTTTAAAATATATTTTGCCCTCCAATAAGAATACGATTTCATCAGAAACTTCCTCCACAAAACTCATGATGTGAGAGGTAATTAAAATGGTTTTTCCTTTGGCTTTTTCGGCTTGAATTAAATCCTTTAAGCGAATAAGTGAAATGGGATCTAAACCAGAGGTTGGCTCATCCAAAATAATTAATGGACTATCAAACATAAAGGCTAAAACAAGATTCACTTTTTGCTTTGTCCCTCCTGAAAGGGTTCCCAATTTTTTATCTAAAAAAGGGTCTAGTTTAAAAAGGTCAATAAGTTTTTTATCATCTTCAGTTTTACCACGCAAATCCTTTATCATTTTAATAAGTTCTTTTACTTTTAAATTATTAGGAAAATTTGCAATCTGTGGTAAATAATCAATTTTATGGCGGTATTTTGAGTTTTTCTTAATGTTTTCTCCAAGAACAGAAATAGTGCCTTTATTAGGAATAACCATTCCCAATATAGATTTAATAAGTGTTGTTTTGCCCGAACCATTTGGCCCAAGTACTGCATAAATTCCACCTTGATTGATGTTTAAATCAATTCCGCTCAGCACTTGGTTTTTTCCAAATTTTTTATGTAAATTTTCAATACTTACCATGAGATTTTTTTGATTAGTGGATTATTGTCCAGCAAATTATCAGGCGTAAAAATAGGTGAGACTTTTTCTGAAAAATCAATAATATCCATAAATAAACTTCTAAGCAAAATAATGGTTTCAGGCGTTCTATTTACAATATAAGAGAATAATTTAACAGGTCTGTATGGCACGTCGCCAACTCCATCTTTATTGAGGTCGTAACCTGTGTAATTACTCCAATAATTTCTATCGAACACATTATCGTTTATTTTACTATTATAGGATATATCAAAGGAATTATATAAAAAATTATTTTCAATAAAACTATTGGCGTAGCAAGCACCACGCACTTTAATGGCCCAACCATTATTCATAAAATTATTGTTTTTATAAACAATTCTGTTTGAGCCTTCAATATTGATACCAATAGTATTTTCTATAAACGTATTTCCAATAATCTCGGCATCATTTATTTCTTTTAATAACATGCCATAAGAAGCGGTTCCCCAATTTTCTTTAAAGGTATTGTTCAGCATTTTTATCTTTTTTGAGAACATAACAGCTACACCTGCGCCATTGTTTTCGAAGGTATTATCTTGATACATATCATCATTTGAAAACATAAAATGCAGCCCATAGCGTAAATTATTGGCACTAATATTGTTTTTAATCAAACAATTATCCGAAAACTCCAAATAAATACCATCACGAACATGCTCAACATGATTATTTTCTATTTTTATATGATTGCTATACCATAGTTGAATACCATTTCCTGAATTATACTCTTGAACCGCATCGCCAATTATTTTATTATGAAAGACTTTGCCATAACTGGATTTTTCAATATAAATACCAAAAAACAGTTTCTCTAAAACAACATTTTGAATCACAAAATTTTTGCTTCTACGTACACGTATAGCAGCGTAATCCTCAGTATAACTTGTCCCAACATTGATGATGTAAAATCCATCTACAGTAACACCATCAGAAACGATGGTAATAATTTCACCTTTTAATTGCCCATCAATAATTGGTTGGTTTTTACCAATAATGGTTAGCGGCTTATCAATTACCAAGTTATGTTCGTTGTAAGTTCCCTTTTTAACTAGTATCGTATCATTTATTTTAGCCTGAGCTATGGCTTCTTTAATGGAAAAAATAGTACATGTTGCACATACCTCTGTTTTTTGGGCATAACCAGTATAAGCCAATAAAAAGACTACAAGTAAAAAGAATGTTTTTTTCATGTGTTTATATGTATTGTTTTCTTATTGGTCACCCCGATTGTTATCGGGGCAAGCTATGCGACATCCATTTAATCAT
>CAXBID010000218.1:0-6561 GCA_963975495.1 uncultured Flavobacteriaceae bacterium
TAAGAGAAAATTTATCATATTTTTTAAATGAAGTCATTCCTTTCTTCCGGTTTGTTTCCGCCGTAATTGTTCTTCAATGATTGCTTTCATTACACTCACCAAATCAACACTTTCATCTAAATGTGCTGTTTCAAAAAAATCTCCATTATCTAAAACTTTTGTGCTTCTTAGATGAATAAAATGAACACGTTCTGCATATTTTTGAAATAACTTTGTTAAATTATTTTCTTTTTTTGCTCCTAATGATCCAGAACAAAACGTGATACCGTTATGTAACGATGGACATGCTTTAGCAAGCCATTCAAAATCATCTTCAGAACTAACTATTCTCGGCAAACCTAACAACGGAAATGGTGGGTCGTCTGGATGTACTGCTAAATTGACACCATATTCCTCGCAGACAGGAATGACTTCATTTAAAAAATATGATAAATTTTCTCTTAATTTATTTTTATTTATTGTGTTATATGCCCTTAACAAATTATTGAAAATAGTTAAATAATTTTTTTCACCCTCTTTTATCACTCCATCAATAAATGATTGGGTTTTTACAATAATATTATAGCCTAATTTATCTTTTTCTTCTTCACTTAAACTATCAAACAATTCCCTCGCTTTTGCTATTTGAGTTATTGAATAGCTCTTTTCAGCATTAGGTCTCCTTAATATGAATAAATCAAAAGCCGCAAATAGATTGACGCTAAAATACATGGCTTCGGCACCATTTTCTAGAGCATAATTAAGATCTGTTCTTGCCCAATCAAGTACAGGCATAAAATTATAACAAATAGTTTTTATCCCACATTTGCCTAAATTTTTTATGCTTTCTTTATAATTTGCTATGTGTGTGTCCCGTAAATCAGAAGCTTTTTTTATTTCTTCAGTTACAGGTAAACTTTCAACTACTTCCCAAGAAAGACCGTAGGATTCGATTTGATGTTTCGTTTTTAAAATTTCATCCACGGACCATACCTCACCATTAGGAATATGGTGCAACGCTGTAACGATACCTTTTGCACCTGTTTGACGAATATCGGACAAGGTAATTGCGTCATTCTCACCAAACCACCGTAATGTTTTAATAAGTTTCATACCTAAATTTTAGACACCACTAAATGAACTGAAACCACCATCTACTGGAATCACGGTTCCTGTAATAAAGCTTGCAGCATCCGAACATAAAAACTGTACGATACCATTTAATTCGGTGATATCACCAAAACGTTTCATAGGGGTTCTTGCTAAAACTTTGATACTTCTTTCTGTATAAGAACCGTCATCATTGATTAAAACTTTTCTATTTTGATCGCCAATAAAAAAACCTGGCGCTATAGCATTTACCCTCACTTTTTCACTAAATTTAGTTCCCATTTCCATAGCCATCCATTTAGTAAAAATGTCTATGCCGCTTTTAGCAACAGAATAACCTGGAACTCTTGTAATTGCAGACAGCGTAGCCATGGAAGAAATATTTATAATACTGCCCGCAGCTTGTTGAGCCATAGCTTCTCCAAATACTAAACACGGGTAAATAGTGCCATTTAAATTAAGATTGGTTACTTTTTCGAAATCAGCTATTTTCATATCAAAAACCGTTTGCTCTTCGGTTAAAGTAGCCCCAGGTAGATTACCTCCGGCAGCATTTATTAATATGTCTATTCTACCCCACTTCTTTATAATTTTATCACGTGTAATCTTCATTTCGTCTATGTCCAAAACATTAGACACAAAGCCTATGGCATCGCCACCCATTTTTATTAATTCTTCTACTTTCCTGTCAATATTTTCTTGTCGAATATCCAAGATCGCTACTTTGGCACCCGCTTGAATTAAACTTTTAGAGATACTACCTCCTAATACACCACCGCCACCTGTAACAATTGCTATTTTATCTTTTATATTAAATGTGTTCATCCTTCTAGTTTGAATTACTTTTTTTATCGCATATTTATTTCACCAATGTTCTAAAAGGTGAGGCTGGCAAACCTTCTTTATTGAATAGATTTGCATTGGCCATGTTTAAACCCCAACCATAACGTATAATAAATGGGAATTCTAATTTATCTGTTGAAACCAATAATTCAGTTCCATCTATTTTTACCTCTAAAGATCTTGGTGCTTTTTCGGTACCATTAGCGTTAAATTCGACAACTTCAAATCCATCTAATTTTCCTTGAGCTTCTAATCCTGATAAAGAATAATCGAAATGTAGTTTGATTTCATTGTTTTCGCTTGTGAATCTTTTATATAGAGGCCCAGAATGGTTTATGTTTTTAAAGCCATATGTTTTAGACAAAGCCCAGTTTGCTAATCTTTCTCCAACAGGTTTTTTATCTTTTGGATGTATATCATACATGTTTCCAACATCCATCGTTACTACCATTCCAACATTTTTAGCGGTTTTCATGACTTCAAATTGGGCTTCCATAATTTCTGATACGCCTTGAGCGTTTCCCTTAAATGGAGCTATTTGTACAAAATAAAACGGAAAATCATATTGCCAAGTATCTCTCCAACTTGTTATCATTTTATCAAAATAAATTGCGTATTCTGAACTCCAACTTCTATTGGTTTCGCCTTGATACCATAATACACCTTTAATCTTAAATTGGACTATTGGTGCAATCAAACCGTTATATAACCCACTCGGCATACGGTGAGGTCTCTGATTAATATATACCGAAGTTGGCATTTTAGGTTTTATTGTAATTTCTTTCTTTTCGAAAGCTGCGAGTGCAGCATAATAACTAATGGAGTCTCCTTTAAATTCATTTTTCCACTCTTCCCATCTTTCTAAGCTTCCTGATAAGTACATATTGTATTTCAAAACATCTGCTGGCATCCAGTTATCTATTGAAGTGCCTCCCCAAGCTGCTTCAATAATACCTACTGGAATATTCATTTCCTTTTGTAATTTAATAGCAAAATATAAGGCAGCTGCTGAATATTTTTTTGAATTTTCAGGATTAATAGCCTCCCAAATGGATCCAGGAGCATCATCTTGCGGAATCGCACTTACTTGTCTGTTTACCTCCATATATCTTATATTTGGGTAATTCATAGTATTTAAATCTTGTAAATAGGTGCTACTGTTACCAAAATTAAAAACCATATTAGATTGACCAGAGCAAAGCCAAACTTCGCCTATTAGGACATCTTTTATTGAAATTGATTTATTTTTTCCTACAACACTTATGATATGCGGACCGCCCGCTTTTGAAGTTACTATTAAAGTTTTCCATTTTCCTAAATCATCTGCTTTTACTTTAATTTTTTGTTTTGACCAGCTACAGCTAATACTTATTTTTTCTCCTGGTGCACCCCAGCCCCAAATCGGAACACTAGACTGTTGCTGCAAAACCATACCATTAGAAAAAACTGCTGGCAATTTTACATCGGCACTAATATGTTGTATTGATATTAACAAAATCGCACATAATAAAAAAAAGGTTCTCTTATATGTACTTAACATGTATTTCTTATTTTGATTATTCATACTTTATATGGTTAAAAATTTGCTTTAGTTAATACCTACTCGACATTATTTGATTTTCTAATTATTGAGATAATATTGCCTAAAAATGTTATATCTCTACTCTATATAAATCATTTTTTATATCATAGATCTTCACAAATAGACATTACTTGCCTGAAAGACGCACTCTTATATTGACTGAATCACCTTCAATTGTCCATGATGGGATTCTAATTTCAATTCGCTTTAAATATTTAATTTGTTTATCCAATTCTAAGGGTGCCGGATAAAGTGAAACCACAGAAATACTAAATTCTGGGTGGGATATATTTTCCAATCTCAAGGTTTCACCATGTTGCGAAAGTATTGCTCCTCCATTTACTATTTCGACATTTGCAGTGGTCATTAATTGCCAAGTGATTACTTTTGTTTTATCAGATTTTACTATACTATCTTCAATAATAATAGATTTTGGACTATCCTTAATAAAAGTTCTTGATGCGCTAGAAACGTCTTTTAATGTTGCCGACATATTAAAAGTTACTTTTGGCTTTATGCCATTGTCAAAATCAGAAATTGTTACCAGGCCTTCCGTTCTGTGAAGCGAATCATTAATTGTAATGGTACTGTGTCCAAAATTATTTTTGGTAAGTAATGTCCAACGTTCACAGTTCTGGCAACGTTTCCATAAATCGAATCCTGTTTTTTCCAATTCATGATAATTCTGGTTTCCAAGATCAATAACCCAACGTACGCCATTCAATTCAAAAACAAAAGACCCGCCATCCATATTAGCATGGTTGCCCATTCCATAACCCCCTTTGGCTCCAAAATAATAACGGTTAGAATCATTTTTTCCATTTGTGAAAACTACAATTGGATTTATTCCTTCACCTTTCCATACCGCAGGTATTTTTGGACTTTCTTTCACTTCATATTGCGATAACCATAATAGACCCACCCCAGAAAGCCGAGATAGCTCCCCTACTTCATTTGGGGGAATTAAAAAGCGATCTTTTTCAAAGAAAGCTTTATTTCCTGTTTTGGATGCAAACCAAGCTAAAATAATATCTCCTGCTTTACTTCTATATTCACCACAATCTGCAAAATTATAATACTTACCGGATGGCGCATTCATTAGCAAACGAAAAAACGCGCTTTCCATAAACCCTGGATAATCTGAATAGCCAAAATCATGACCAAAAGCACTCTCAAACATGGCAATGGTAGTTACAGAAAAACCGGTTCCATAGGTCCAATACGTAGAACCTTCTGGATAAACACCATCTGGTGCCAATTCAACAAGGGCGTGCGGCAAAGCATCTAATGCACGGTGGATAGTTTTTGCTGCCAATTCTGGTGCAGTTTCTGCAACCGAAATAGAAGCAGCAATAAGACCAGCATGACAAACTTGATTCCAGTTATTTGTGCCATAAACCCATTTTTGGTTTTTCCCATCTTCTGGCCAGCTTGGTTTTATTCCTTTTTCAATTAAAGCATTAATTGCTAATTGCTGTGTTTTTTTTGGCAATGTGCCTGCTGTCCAATCCAAAGCCAAGGCAACTGCCATAGCCATTTCTGCAACATCAAGATAATGTGAAGGATTCCAGTCAGAAAAATGACACACGGCAATAACTTCATCATTTATTCGACTTAATATTTTTTTATCTTTTTCGATTCTATAAACCATTCCTAACATATTGATGCGCATTAGCATTTCTCTAGAAACCCCCAATAATCGCCGACCTTCCAATTCTCTTGTTAAGAGCGGTTTATTGAATATTTTCAATGTATTTAAGTGGATAGCAGCGTACACATTTTTTACCACAGGATCGGATTGAAGCTTATTTTTCAACTCCTTATCTAAAGTTGAATTAATAACTAATCGCGGTTGAGATTTTAGTAGATTATTTTTAAGATATTGAACGGAAATAGGGTTATCTAGTTTTTTAATTTCTTTTTCGGAGGCTAGCGATTGGCCCAAAACAGGTAAAAAAGCAAACAGATGGAATACTAGAACTAACAATTTTAACTTCATGGTTTTAGATTTAAAAATATAAGACTCATCAGCATACTTCAGATATGATTTCATTTTTAAAATTCTCGTCTTTATTAAAAAACCCTATGATTGTAAACTTAAAATGCTTAAGTAAAAAAGACGAATAATAATTTTTCAAACCCTATATTTTCTTTCTGTAAAAAATCCTTTTTTACTACTAATATCAATAAACCCCAATATTTGGCAGGACATTTAATGTCCCTCCTGAAAAATCTTTTCCACCGTTATTCTCTATTTGAATACCATATTTTATCGCTGGTGAAGACTCTATTAATTTGTAACCAGAAAGTCTTAACGGGTCTCGCATATCTATGTTTGTACCTCCTTTTCCAGGATTAACAAATATTTTGTTTGATGTTATTGCATTTTCTCCTTTTGAAGAAATGTTAAAAAACACGTTATTTGAAAAATCACAGGAATCCTCTGGTTCAAAACCCCAACCTGCTTCATCTTCAAAATAAAAAATATTATTCTTGAAAGATGTTTCAATCGGGTGTCTCACTTTGCCGCCTTCAACAAATACTTGATTTCCTTTTCCTTTGCCAAAGTAATGCACATTATTATAGACTTTCACCTCTTTAAGTCCAAATTCGGTTGGAAAACCATACAAATAAGAACCCAATAATTCGTTTTGACTGATATTATAACGTATAGTAATATCCGAATTAATTCCCCTACGCATAATGCCACAAAACCAGTTGTTATCATGACTGTAATTGTATTGAATGATAGTGCCTCTCGATTTATAATCTGCGTCAAAGCCACCACGTTCATTATGACTAGAATCACCTACGTTTCCATAAGCTTCGTTATATTGAACCACACAATTAATGGTGTTAAAATTTACGATGCTGTGCCCTGTGTCATAGCGACTGCTGGCTGCAGCCACATTGTATTCAATTAATGGATCAATTGCATTTCTTAATATGATACTGTTACGTCCAGTTCGTTCTATAAAATTTCCACGAATTACAAATTCTGTCCAAGGATAACAACTGGTTTTGTGGCATTATGCGTAGGGGAATTA
>CAXBID010000219.1:0-6545 GCA_963975495.1 uncultured Flavobacteriaceae bacterium
ATTATTTCGTTAAAATTTTGAACCGTAACTAGGCTATGTTTAAAAATTTTGCCTTATACTGCATCAAAAATAGCCTATAATCCCGATAATTATCGGGACTAATCACAAACTCTTAAACAGACTCTTAAATGATAGACACTAATGCCATTTTTAATATAGATGCTGAACAAAAGTTCAATAAATTGGCATTGGACATCTTTAACCATCAATTTAAAAATAACAAAGTATATAGGTCGTTTTGTGATTTATTATATAGGCATCCTAGCGATGTAAAAACCATTGAGGAAATCCCATTTTTACCTATTCAGTTTTTTAAATCCCATCAAGTTTTAAGTTCTACTGAAAACATTCAAACAACTTTTAGCAGTTCAGGAACAACGGGAAGTTTTACTAGTAAACATCATGTAACCCATTTAGAAATTTACAAGCAAAGCTTCACTAAAGGGTTTCAACAATTTTATGGAAATATTGAAGATTATGTTGTTCTCGCACTTTTACCATCTTATTTAGAGCGTGAAGGTTCATCGTTAATTTATATGGTTAACGATATGATTTCTGAATCGGGACATAATGAAAGTGGATTTTATTTGAATAATTTTTCTGAATTAAAAGACACCCTTATTAGACTTGATTCCGCAGAAAAAAAAGTGTTATTAATTGGTGTTTCTTTTGCCTTATTAGATTTGGTTGAAACCTATCAATTTCATTTGAAAAATACTATTGTTATGGAAACTGGAGGTATGAAAGGGAAACGAAAGGAACTCATTAGAGAGGAGCTACATAAACAACTTAAAAATGGTTTTGGTGTTGAAAATATACATAGTGAATATGGTATGACCGAACTTTTAAGTCAGGCCTATTCAAAAGGAAACGGTGTTTTTAACTGCCCAAATTGGATGAAAGTTTTAACTCGTGACACTGAAGATGCTTTGAGTATAAATACTTTTGAAAAAGCTGGCGGCATCAATATTATCGATTTAGCTAATATAAATTCTTGCTCCTTTATTGCTACTCAAGATTTAGGATTTGTTAATAGGGACGGGGCGTTTGAAATTGTTGGGCGTTTTGATAATTCAGATATTCGAGGTTGCAATCTTATGGTTTTATAGTCTGTAAGTTACGTTCAGTATTCCGACTTATTATAAAATCTTCTTTATGAAAACTATAATTCTTTTATTCTTAATAGTTACTTCATCAGCATACGCCCAAACCATTGATTATAATTTAAAAAAAGGATATATGGCCAATGGCTATGATGTTGTATCATATTTTAATAACGAGGCATTAGAAGGTAATAAAAAATTTACTTCTAAATATGATGGTGCAGATTACAAATTTTCTTCAGAAAAAAACCTAACTCTATTTACTGAAAACCCAGAAAAGTACGTGCCTCAATATGGCGGATATTGTGCTTATGCTATTGCTGAAAAAGCTGATAAAGTTTCTATTAATCCAAAAACCTTCCAAATAAAAGATGGAAAACTCAATTTGTTTTACAATGCTTGGGGAACAAATACTTTAGAACTATGGCAAAAAGGAAACGAAGATATATTACAGAACAAAGCAGATGAAAATTGGGAAAAAATAAAATTCAAAAATTAATATTTTGATTTGTAAGGTTTAAAAGTTCTTTACGACAAAGGTTACAGCTAAGAAAAAGAAAGATTAATTTTTTTAGTTGGTTGGTTATTAAGCCTGAGTTTTACTCAGGCTTTTTTTATTTTATTTTTAATATGAAATAGCTTTTTTTACCACGTTGTAATAACACAAATTTATTATTGATTAGGTCTTCAGAAGTAATTTGATAATCGTCTTTTACCTTTTCTTTATTTACTGAAATGGAGTTTTCTTTTAAAGCTCTTCGTGCTTCACCGTTAGATTTTAAAAAATGGCCTTTTTCAGCTAAAGCAGCAATAATATCGAGTCCGTTTTCAATATCAGATTGCTCAATTTCAGTTTGTGGTACACCATCAAAAACATCTAAAAACGTTTGTTCGTTAAGTTGTTTTAAATCTTCACTAGTAGATTTTCCAAAAAGAATGTTACTTGCTTTAAGAGCATTATCTAAATCGTCTTCAGAATGAACCATTTTTGTAATTTCTTCTGCTAAACGTTTTTGCAACACTCGTAAATGCGGTGCTTCTTGATGTTCTTTTATTAATGCATTAATTTCATTTTGCTCCAAAAACGTAAATATTTTAATATACTTTTCGGCATCCTCATCGCTAGAATTTAACCAATACTGATAGAATTTATAAGGTGATGTTCTGTTAGCATCCAACCATACATTACCACCTTCAGATTTTCCAAATTTAGAACCGTCTGATTTTGTTATTAACGGGCACGTAATAGCATATCCTTTACCACTATCTATTCGTCTAATTAATTCGGTTCCCGTTGTAATATTTCCCCATTGGTCGCTTCCGCCCATTTGAATGGTACAATCTTTTTCTTTGTACAAATGCAAAAAATCGTAACCTTGAACCAATTGGTATGTAAATTCGGTAAAACTCATCCCTTCAGAGGAATCAGAAGAAATTCTGTTTTTTACTGAATCTTTAGCCATCATATAGTTTACAGTAATATGTTTACCAACATCACGAATAAATTCAAGAAATGAAAAATCTTTCATCCAATCGTAATTATTAACTAAAATAGCAGCGTTTTCAGCATCACTTTCAAAATCTAAAAAATGTGCCAACTGGTTTTTTATCGCGTCTTGATTATGACGTAATGTGTTTTCATCCAATAGATTGCGCTCGTTGGATTTTCCCGAAGGATCGCCTATCATACCTGTGGCACCACCGACTAAAGCCACAGGTCTGTGTCCGCAACGTTGATAATGCGCCAATAACATAATAGGAACTAAATTACCAATATGTAAAGAATCTGCCGTAGGATCAAAACCCACATAAGCACTTCGCATGCTTTCCATTAAATGGGCTTCTGCACCGGGCGTAGCGGTATGTATCATGCCTCTCCAAGTTAATTCTTCAACAAAATTCTTTATCATTATTCAAACTATTTAGTAATCTTTGGCAAATATAAAAATACGCGTATAATTAGGCATGTATTATGTTTAATTCTTTGAGTAAAAAAGATAGAAGACGGAAAACCGATGACAAAAGATGGATTGGAAAGTCGAAACGAAATTATTTTCTCATGTAAGGTATAAAGTATTTAAGACACGGATTTCACAGATTTTCACGGATTGACTGTATAACTTGTATAACTGGCACAGAGACTTAATACTATCACTGATATTTGATATTTGACTTTTTACTGCATACTGAAGACTGAAGACTGAAGACTGAAGACTGCGACTGCGACTGAAAACTAATTTTTCTCCTTATCTATTTCAAATATTCACTACTTTAGTCGCATGATTTTAGTAACTGGAAGTACAGGTTTAGTTGGCGCGCATTTACTTTATAAATTAATAAGTAATAACGAAAAAGTTAGAGCTATTTATAGAAATGAAGGTAAATTAAACAATGTTAAAAAAGTATTTTCTACTTACATTGATGATTATAAAAATCTTTTTGAAAATATCGATTGGGTTAAAGCTGATATTTTAGATATCCCCTCATTATCCAAAGCCTTTAAAGGTATCGATTATGTATATCATTGTGCTGCATTTGTTTCGTTTGAACCCGATAAATACCATCTTTTACGACGCACTAATATTGAAGGTACAGCAAATATTGTGAATCTTTGTATTTCAAATTCAATAAAAAAACTATGCTATGTGAGTTCTATAGCAACCATAGGAAATGAACTGAATAACAATCCCATTACTGAAGATTCTGTCTGGAATCCAGAGGAGGAACACAGCGTATATGCCATAACAAAATATGGTGCTGAAATGGAAGTTTGGCGCGGTACACAAGAAGGCGTTGATGCCATAATTGTAAACCCAGGGGTTATTTTGGGTGCTGGTATTTGGCGTTATGGCAGTGGTAATTTGTTTAAAAAAGCACGTAAAGGTTTGAACTATTACACTGCTGGAACTATTGGTGTGGTTGCTATTGAGGATGTCATTTCTATTATGGTTGCACTTTTAAAAAGCGACATCATAAATGAACGTTATGTTTTAGTTGCTGAAAATTGGACTTACAAAAAGTTTTTACAAGCTTTAGCTAAAAGTGTGAACAGTAAGGAACCCAAAAAGATGGCTTCAAAAAAGTTATTGAGCTTTGCATGGAGATTAGACTGGTTAAAACACAAAATTACTGGAAAACGCAGGCAATTAACAAAACATTTGGCTCAGTCTTTATCTTCTGAAACAAATTACAATAGTGATAAAATAAAAAACGCACTTAACTATGCTTTTAAAGATATAAACAAAAGTATTACTGAGATTGGGAACCTGTATCTGAAACAGGAGCGATAAGTTCTCCTCTATCTACTTCAAACTTCTTTTTTAATAAAGTTTCGGTTAAAGAATCTTTTTCTAATTTTATTTTTAGTGAATCTTTCATTTTAATAAACCCCAAAGAATCTTTATTATTGATACGGTATATCGAATCTTGTTTCTTTTTTGCTTTGGCTGCCTCTTCTTCCTTCAGTTCCAATGCCTTATAAATCCCTTTAAGCTCATCTAAACTATCAATAACCTTGGTGTAAATATCTTCGTATTCTTTTGAGTAAAAAGCATAATAATCATTACTTAAAGCAAATTGTAAACTATCAATATTGTGTTTTGTAAAAACGTAGGTTTCCGGATTTATTCCATGATCTTCCATTATTTTTTTATTAATAGCGTTGGCAGATGCAATTAACTTAACATCAATTAAAATGTCAACCATTTTAGCCTTGGAAATTAAATTCTTTGGTTTCTCAGGTTTTTTATATTGATAACACGAAGCTACCAAAAAAACAACTCCTGTAAATATGACTAATCGTTTAAAAATCATCTATTAAAAGTTAATCGTTTTGCAGCTTTAACATCAGAAAATTTAGCATTATTATATACTAAACTACCATTTAAAAAAGTATGCGTAATTCTTGATTTAAAGCTTGTGCCTTCAAAAGGAGACCATCCACATTTATAGAGAATATTGTCTTTATTAACTGTCCAAGGGTTATTCAAATCTACCAAAACTAAATCTGCGAAATACCCTTCTTTTATATAGCCTCTTTTTTCAACTTGAAACAAAATAGATGGATTATGGCACATTTTTTCTACAATTTTCTCTATTGATATTTTACCTTTATGATACATTTCCAACATAGCAGGTAAGGCATGTTGTACCAAAGGCCCACCTGAAGGCGCACTAGTATAAACATTATTTTTCTCGGCAATAGTATGCGGCGCATGGTCTGTTGCAATGACATCAATTCTATCATCTAGTAAAGCGTCCCATAATTGCAACCTATCTTTTTCTGTTTTTACAGCAGGGTTCCACTTTATATGTGTCCCTTTTTTATCGTAATCCTTATCATTAAACCATAAATGGTGAATACAAACCTCGGCTGTGATTTTTTTGTCTTTTAAAGGAATTTTATTGCTGAACAACTTCGTTTCTTTTCCAGTCGACAAATGAAACACATGTAACCTTGCTCCTGTTTTTTTTGCCAATTCAATAGCTTTTGAAGATGATAAATAACAAGCTTCCTCACTTCTAATAATGGGATGGTATTTTATAGGAATATCATCTCCAAACTTATCCAAATGTTCTTGAAAATTCTTTTTTATTGTTTCTTCGTCTTCGCAATGTACAGAAATAACCATATCTGTACTCTTGAAAATTTTCTCTAAAACTTTGGGGTCGTCAACTAACATATCTCCTGTTGAAGAGCCTAAAAATAATTTTAATCCAGCAACGTTTTTAGAATCAACTTTTAAAATTTCGTCTAAATTATCATTAGCCCCTCCAAACATAAATGAATAATTAGCAAACGATGTTTTTGCTGCTATTTCAAATTTCTGCTCTAATTTTTCAACCGTAGTTGCTTGCGGAACTGTATTTGGCATTTCAATAAAAGATGTGATACCACCAGCAATTGCCGCACGTGATTCTGTTTCTATATTCCCCTTATGTGTTAATCCTGGCTCTCTAAAATGCACTTGATCATCAATAGCTCCAGGTAAAATATACTTTCCTTCAGCATCAATAACGTGCACATCTGAAGATTTTGCGCTTATTGAATCATTAATTTCTTTTATAAATTCATCTTCAATTAAAATATCACCTTTGAAAATTGAACCTTCATTTGCAATGTTCGCATTCTTAATTAATGTTTTCTTTAATGCCATATCGCTTCCTATTTTTTAAATAAACTTTTAAATTTCATTGATATGACTCCAAAAATAGCTTCTGAAATAATACCTGAACTTAATTTAGATACGCCTTTTGTTCTATCAGTAAATATTACTGGTACCTCAACAATTTTAAATTTTTTTAAATAGGCTTTAAATTTCATTTCTATTTGAAATGCATAGCCTATAAACTTGACTTTGTTTAAATCTATGGCTTCTAAAACATGACGTTTATAACAAACGAAACCAGCTGTGGTATCATCAATTTTCATGCCCGTAATGA
>CAXBID010000220.1:0-6542 GCA_963975495.1 uncultured Flavobacteriaceae bacterium
CGAAATGCTTTAAAAACGATATTTCCAATGTCTTCGACTGCGCTCAGACTGACACCTGGGATATTAACAATTTTTGTCATGTACTAATATTTTTTTGTTTTAACTTAAGAGCATATTATTCATTAAAAGTTATAAAATTAATTTCAAATTAAAAACACTATGAAAACACCAGACTTTTCAAATTTAAAAGCCATATATATTAATTGTACTTTAAAAAAATCTCCCCAAAAGAGCCATACTGATGGCTTGATGCAAGTTTCAAAAAAAATTATGGAGAAAGAGCATGTTACGGTTGATGAGATTAGATTTGTAGATCATGACGTTGCCTATGGTGTTTATCCAGACATGACAGAACATGGTGAAAAAACTGATGAGTGGCCAGAACTTTTTAAACGTATTTTTGATGCCGATATATTAATTTTAGGAACACCCATTTGGTTAGGAGAAAAATCATCTGTCGCTCAAAAATTCATTGAACGTATTTATGCTATGAGTGGCAAAACAAATGATAAAGGGCAATATTTATTTTACGGAAAAGTGGCAGGCTGCGTAATTACAGGGAACGAAGATGGAGTAAAACATTGTGCTATGGGTATGTTGTATGCTTTACAACATGTTGGTTATTCTATTCCACCTCAAGCAGATTGTGGATGGATAGGTGAAGTTGGCCCTGGACCAAGTTATTTAGATGAGGAAAGTGATGCTGGAAATAACGTGTTTACCAATAGAAACACCACATTTATGACTTATAACGTGTTGCATTTGGCTAACATATTAAAACGCAACAATGGCTACCCTTCTTATGGAAACTCAAGGGAAGACTGGGATAACGGTAAACGTTGGAGTTTTGAAAATCCAGAATATAGATAATTCAAAATAATTAATACATACCATTTGAATTGACTGATTTTTTAGGAATTTGTTGAATGGCATCCCAATGCTCACATATTTTTCCTTGCTTATCAAATCTAAAAAAATCCATAGTGATATATTCATCGTTATCAGGTCAAATTTGATGTGTATGTAGTGCCACAAAATCTCCTTCGGCAATGCTCCTTACAAATTCAATTGATTTGTTAGGGTATTCGTTCTGCATCTTTTCAAAATAATCTATAAACCCTTTTTTACCATCCGCTACATCTGGATTGTGTTGAATATAAGCATTTCCTACATACAAATCTACAGCTTCTCGGGGCTTACCCTCATAAGCCATCTTATAAAATGTGATGGCATTTTTTTTATTTTGTTCTAAATTCATATTCTTTATTAATTTTTATTTTTCTCGGCAATCCATTTACTCATAAATTTGGTGCTTTGTAAGGTATGATGCATCAGCATTTGTCCTGTAAAGTTGTTAAGTCGTTTTTTGTAGAGTTGTTTAGTTGTTATATCAATAATAGCAACCAATTTTTGTTGATGGTTCGTTTTATTAAAACGTCTATTAATAATTTCAAATCCATTTTGCTGTTTTTCTTCCCAAAGATTTTCATCTTGATATAATTCAATTGCTTTATTAACAAAATCTTCTGGCTTATCTTCAATAAATCCGTTCGTTTCAAAATTTCCAAACATACCTTCGGCTCCAACACTTGTGGTTACACATGGTGTTCCGTTTTGCATGGCATCAACAAGTTTTCCTTTTAAACCAGCTCCAAATTGAATGGGCGCTAAACATACCTTTGCTTGTTGCATAACTTCGTTTACATCTTCAGCAAAGCCTTTAATCAAAAACCCTTCCTTTTCATTGTGTAATTGATTGATTTTTTTAGTTGCATAAGCTCCATAAATATGTAATTCAGCTTTAGGCAATTGTTTTTTAATTAGTGGCCAAATCGTTTCTTTTAAGTATAAAACGGCGTTGTAATTGGGTTCGTGTAAAAAGTTTCCTATCGTTATAAAATGGTTTCTATCTGCAAACTTGGGAAGCTTTTGAATAGTTTCATTTTCAACTTCATCTAGCATAAAAGGCAAATACATTAAGAGCGATTCATCAACTTTAAAATCGTTTTTTAGTAGTTTCATTTCAACCCCTGAAATAATTAAACTTAAATCGCTTCTGTAAATACTAGCTATTTCTCGTTTTGCGGTATCATTAAACAAATAGGTTTCATCAAAAGGTTTTCCTTCCTTAAAGGCTTGTTGTCTGCCTTTTCGTAAACTATGTAAATCTTCGGTATCTAAAACACGAAACGCGTTTGGACATTGTTCAGCAACACGCCACCCGAATTGTTCCTCAATCATAAAACGATCAAACAAAACAATATCTGGATGTAGTTCTTTTACAAAAACATCAAAACTAACATGGTTTAGCTCTATTGAAGCTTGATTGATTCCTATGGAAGTTAAGTCGAAAGCATTCTCGCTTTTAGCACAAGCAGTAGCAAACGTTATTTGGTAATTATGAGTCTGGAAAGCTTCAATCAATTGCATCATTCTACTACCAGCCGCAGAACTTTTTGGTTCTGGCCATACGAAACCAATAATTAGTAAATTTTTCTTCATAAAAATTTTCTAAATTCCAAAATCTAAAAAACAAATTCCAAAAGCCAAACATAGTAAATTGCTATTTGATTTTTTTATAGATAACACAGTTTTAGTGTTACATTTCAGAGTTGCTTTCTCTTCCCCTTCGGGGAAGGATAGGATGGGGCTTTCTATTCAGGCTTTTTCTCCAAACTGTATTTAATACGCACTTTTTTAGCCCAATCGATAACCGAAGCTATTTGCGCATCGGTAAGTTTTGCCTCACTATGGGTCCATGTATAAGAATTAAGTGGCATCTCTTTATCTTCAACCATTTCAATAAGTTCTTCAAATTTATGATCTTTTCGTTTTACCGAATTTCCTTCCCAATTTGATACATTAAAATGTTTTTTTCCATCCTTAACATGACCAGCCAACCAATAATTTACAGGCGTAATTTTATCATACCACGGGTAACGCGTCACATCACTGTGGCAATCGAAACAGGTTTCCTTTAAAATTAGTTTAACATCTTCTGGCGGATTAGTTTCTGTTAAAAAAGGATCAATGGAAGCTATATCACCCTGATTTTTTTTTGGACCAAAGAATTGAGCAATTAAAAATACTACTAATAAAAACAAGAGTATCTTTTTTATTATTTTCATATGTTTATATTTATTGTTTTTTATTGGTCATATGCGACATCCATTTAATCATTTCACTTGGGTATCAAGTTTTAGTTATGGATGTTTCATGGCTTGAAATTTATATGTTTGAAGTTCATTTTTAGAAGTATAAAAATAGTAAAATTATCCCATGAGTTTAGAGGAATTCTATAAAGAATTGAGTTATGTAAACACATCTCGCGAAAATCGTTTAAAATATGCCAATATGGTTTTAAACGATATGGGTTTATTCCCTAAGCTTATAGACATTTTATTTATGGTTGACGACAAAGTATCCTATCGTGCAGCTTGGGTTTTCGAGTTTGTTTGTGCCGATTATATTTATGCCATTGTTCCCCATTTAGATAAGTTTACGAGTAACTTGAGAAAAATTCATTTAGATTCTGCTGTACGCCCCGTATCAAAAGTATGTGAATTTATTGCCAGAGCATACTATTCAAAACAACCAAATACCATAAAAAACAAACTTAGCCCCAAACATATTGAACGTATTGTGGATGCCTGTTTTGATTGGATGATTAGTGACCAAAAAATAGCACCAAAAGTGTATGCTATGGAAACCCTTTTTCTGTTTGGAAAAGAGAGTGATTGGATACACACTGAACTGGTCTTAATTTTAGAACAAGATCTCCCAACGCAAAGTGCTGGCTATAAGGTTGGTGCTAAACGAACACTAAAAAAAATAAAAGGAAAAGAATAGAAAAGAATACTTTTATTATTTAAATAGAAAATTAGTTTATTTAAATACCGTCTTTTATTCTATAACTTCAATTGAAACTTCTTAGCTTCTGTCTTCTGTCTTCTGTCTAAAAAAACTATCTTTGCATCTTCTTAAAACAACATCCAAATGTCATTATCACCGTTAAATGCCATCTCTCCAATTGATGGACGATATAGAAATAAAGTTAACGAGTTAGCACCTTTTTTTTCTGAAGAAGCTTTAATAAAATACCGTGTTTTAGTTGAAATAGAATACTTTATTGCACTTTGCGAAATTCCGTTACCCCAATTATCTACCGTTAACAATGCTGTTTTTGATGACTTAAGAAAAATATATAAAGATTTTTCTACTGATGATACACTTGCCATAAAAAAGATTGAACATGTTACCAACCACGATGTGAAAGCGGTTGAGTATTTTATAAAGGAAAAATTTGATGCTTTAGGCTTATCCCAACATAAAGAGTTTATCCACTTTGGTTTAACGTCCCAAGATATTAATAACACAGCCATTCCTTTAAGTATTAAGGAAGCCATGAATGACGTTTATGTTCCTGAATATTTTAAAGTTTTAGAACGCCTAAAAACATTGACTAAAGCTTGGGCATCCATTCCTATGCTTGCAAGAACACATGGGCAACCTGCATCTCCTACTCGACTTGGAAAAGAAATTGAAGTTTTTGTGGTGCGTTTAGAAGAACAATTTAATTTATTAAATGATATACCAAGCGCAGCTAAATTTGGTGGTGCAACAGGTAATTTTAATGCGCACCACGTGGCTTACCCAAACATAGATTGGAAAGCTTTTGGAAGCACTTTTGTTCAAGAAAAATTAGGATTGCAACACTCGTTCCCCACTACTCAAATTGAGCATTACGACCATGTGGCAGCTCTATTTGACACCTTAAAACGCATAAACACGATACTTATTGATTTAGACAGAGATATATGGACTTACGTCTCTATGGATTATTTCAAGCAAAAAATTAAAGCTGGCGAAGTAGGTAGTTCTGCCATGCCACATAAAGTGAATCCTATTGATTTTGAAAATTCTGAAGGTAATTTAGGAATTGCTAATGCCATTTTTGAACACTTATCCGCTAAACTTCCAATTTCTAGATTACAACGTGATTTAACCGATAGTACCGTTTTAAGAAATGTTGGTGTGCCTTTTGGACATACGTTAATTGGTTTTAAATCCACTTTAAAAGGTTTAGACAAATTATTGTTGAATGAGAAAAAATTTGCTGAAGATTTGGAAAACAATTGGGCGGTAGTTGCTGAGGCGATACAAACTATATTGCGCAGAGAAGCCTATCCAAACCCTTATGAAGCTTTAAAAGGTTTAACACGAACTAACGAAAAAATAAACCAAACGTCAATTTCTAATTTTATTGACACTTTAGAGGTTTCTAATGCAATAAAAGCTGAATTAAAACGTATAACTCCTAGTAATTATACTGGAATCTAAATATAAGTATGATAAGTGACAAACAATCTTTAATTCTTTGTGGTGTTATGGCTGCCGGTTTGTTTGTTGGTGGTATTCTTGAAATTTTAGATAATTTTATTGTACTCACTATATTAACGCTTGTTTTTTCAACTATTATAATAAACTTGTTTTTCATAAAAAGAAACCCCGAAGAGGAGAAAGAGAAAGAAGAATAAAACGATATAAAACAAAAAAGGTTTACCGTTTGGTGAACCTTTTTTGTATAAACTAGAATTCTTTTATTTAAAGAAATTCATAATATCCTGAATTTGGTTTTCATCAACATCTGCCTTTTGCATAGCACCAATTAAGGTTACCATTTTATCTGGACTCATATTATTACCAAGTACACGAACCACAGCAAAACCCATAGCTTTAGAGCTTCCAAAAACAACTACCTCATCAGCTTCCTCATCATCTCCAATATATTTTACAACTACTTTATTGCCTTTATCATTAAATTCCATTAAATCTTTATACTTGGCATCGCTTAAAATAGTTTTTACGGTTTCTATTTCAGCTTGAAGTTCTTCTGCGTTATTCTCGTCCGCTTTGTAGCCTAAAAAATTCAATTTACTTACTGATTTATAAGCCTCTTTTTGCTCCTCGGTAAATTCTGACTGATCCACTTTAACCATAGATAATGGAATGTCTTGGGAAATGAAGTTTTTAGTTTCTTGATTATCTACAAAATAGCGCTGTAAACTAACACCGCTACTGCAGCTTACTAAAAAAGCTGCAGCAAATAAGGTGTATAATATTTGATTGATGATTGTTCGATTCATCTGTTTGTTTTTATTTGATTTAAATGTCAGATGCGATTCGCTAATAAAATTCCTGATTATTTATTAGAACATCATAACTGCTCATTTCATGATTGATTATTATTAGTTCTTTTTATTTAAATGCTCGCCTCCAGGAATATTCATTTTAGAGGTTAACTTTGAAATTTCGTTTAAATCAATGTCGCCAGTTAGTGAAACAACTACGGTTTCAATTTTTCTGTTTTCGCCATTAATCTCAACGCCTTTACCTTTCATGGCTTTATCAATGCCATTTACAAAGATTAAAAGTTCTTTAACATGATCTGCATCTTTTCCTTCTTTTACATAAAAGTTTACATTGGTACCATCATCTCTAACTTCCATTAACTCCTCTAATGTTACTTATGTATCCATTAA
>CAXBID010000221.1:0-6523 GCA_963975495.1 uncultured Flavobacteriaceae bacterium
TTTACAAAATTTGCTTAGTCGTTGGACGGCAATGTGTAAAAAGCTACACAGAGCGCATTACCCCAGCAAAGTATTAGGGGAAATGAATAAAGCCTCGTCTATTTTACGAGATATATTCAACGATACCTTTACAGGAATTACTGTTGATGATGAAGAGCTTTACTATCAAATTAAAGATTATTTGCAAGAAATTGCACCAAAAAAAGAATCAATAGTGAAATTGTATCAGTCTAACGTCCCCATTTTTGAAAAAACCGGAATTGAAAGACAAATTAAAACCTCCTTTGGTAAAACCGTTTCTATGGCAAAAGGTGCGTATCTGGTAATAGAACACACAGAAGCACTACACGTTATAGACGTAAACAGCGGCAACAGATCTAACAAAGCAAACAACCAAGAGGATACGGCACTTGAAGTTAATTTAATAGCTGCAACCGAAATGGCGCGCCAGTTACGTTTACGTGATATGGGCGGCATCATCGTAGTAGATTTTATTGATATGACCAATGCTGCAAACAGGCAAAAATTGTTTAATCACCTTCGTGATGAAATGAAGGACGACAGGGCAAAACACAAAATATTGCCTCCAAGTAAATTTGGATTGATACAAATAACAAGACAACGTGTTCGCCCAGAAATGAACATTAAAACACGGGAGGAAAATCCCGATGTTATTATTAATGGCACTGAGGTTGAAGCACCCATAGGATTGGTGCAAAAAGTAACACACGATCTTGAACAACTATTAAAAAAAGACTATAAAAAGTTGACTTTAAACACACATCCTTTTATAGCAGCCTTTTTAACAAAGGGCTTTCCATCTGTACGTTCAAAATGGTTTTTTGAACACAAAAAATGGGTTAAAATTTTACCAAGAGATGCTTACACATACTTAGAATACCACTTTTTTGATAAAGATGGTAATCAAATTAAATAATTTAAAAACCCGCTAACTTTTTTGAAGTTTGCGGGTTTTTTGTTTAAAAATACTTCTTGTAAATTATTTGGGCAATTGCTGAAGCACCGCGCTTTCCGCTATATCTTTTCTGCGAAGCAGTACCGAACTTGTTTCGGGATCTCATTATTTTATTTATATTTTTTTATCCAATCAAAATTCATAATACCAATCTTCACAAAAAAGGATGCCGCTGCAATCGCTATTGCGGGTTTAGTGCTGGATTCAAATTTGTGAATTTAATTTATTGTTTTAGTCTCACTGTTGCCGCCACTAAGCAGAGCTTAGCAGTAGCCGGGGCTTTCCACTGTATCTTTTTAAAACGTCATAGCGAGGAGTGAGCAACGTAGCTATCTCTCAATCTATAGTTCTACACTAAATTCTTGCTCCCAAGTTTTAAAAAGGATGCCGTTACAATCCCCCGCTAGCGCCCAAATGAATAATCGCTAGTGCTCGTTTGTAACGAATACCGTTATGAGTGAGCCACAAGAGTAAGAAGAAAATAAACGAAAGCCACCACAGAAATGTTGTGGTTTTTTTATGCGTATGCTTTTTTGGCTTTAAAGTTTGGCTACCGCTAAGCTCCGCTTAGTGGAGTCAAGAGTAAACAAAAACTCAACCCAAAAACCCAGTACCATCAATCTCTAAAACCGTATGGTCATCCTGAAAATTTCTAGCACTGGAATATTTCCAATAGGTTGGCTTCGTTACCAAGCCACTTTCTACAGGATTATTATGAATGTAATCTGTTTTTTGTTTTATTACTGTTTCACTCCATAATCCAATAGGCTGGTTATGGTGTTGCCAAAATTGATATTTTGAACTGTTACTTTTCTTTTTTGCAGCACGTTCAAAAAACCACAACAAATATTCTTTTCTACTTTCTTGCTCATTAGTTTCAATGGCTTCAATCAGTTTCTTTGCAGTAAAACTTTTAAAATCCCTTAACAATCCATCAGGTCCATCATTAGTTGATCTGAAAATTAAATGCAGATGACTTGGCATAAAACAATACGCATATAATTCCATACCTTTCTTTGCTCTGCAATAGTTTATACAGGGCAAACGCATTAAACTCAACATTCCTGTTTTTAGCCACGAATTACACTAATTAGCACAAGTAAATGAGCTTAGCTCATTTTAAATTCGTGAAACGATTATCAAGAAATGATCGCACGAATATAAAAATCTAAAGATTTTTAAAAAATTAATGTAATTCGTGGCTTAATATTTTTAATGCGTTTGCCCTAAATAGTTTATACTTTCTACTAAAATATCAAAATAAATTTGCCTTGTAAACACATCTAACCAATTTACGGTAGCAAAAGACACAAAGTACAACCCTGACTTATTATGAAATTTATAATTTCTACTCATTAGTCTAAAATACAAAAAGCTTTCACATCCATAACATCGCGGTTTGTAAAGCTTCTATTTTCTTACTTTGCCGCCACTAAGCAGAGCTTAGCGGGAGCGACGAGATTTATATAATAAGATTCTACCTAAGTTTATTTTAAACAAAGATGAAATTATTTATAAAATCAAGCCGCCGGATTAGGGATTGCATTATGCACTGCGTCAATCTGTTCTAAAATTTCATCACTTAAAGTAACATCAATGCTTTCAATATTGTCTTTAAGCTGTTTTAAATTGGTAGCACCTACTATGGTACTGGTTACAAATGGTCGCTGGTTTACAAACGCCAATGCCATTTGCGCTGAATTCATGTTGTTGTCTTCCGCTATTTTTAAATAGCGTTTTGCTGCTTCGGTAGCTTGTTCGCTACTGTATCTTGAAAACCTCGGGAATAATTTAAGTCGTGCATTGTCTGCGGCTTTACCTTTTATGTATTTCCCAGAAAGCACACCAAATGCCATTGGCGAATAGGCTAATAAACCAACATTTTCTCTTAGTGCAACTTCAGCTAAATCGGTTTCAAAGGTTCTGGTTAACATCGAGTATGCATTCTGAATAGTTGCAACTCTAGGTAAGTTGTGGTTTTTAGACTCGTCTAAATAACGCATAGTGCCCCATGAGTTTTCATTTGAAATACCAATGTTTCTAATTTTCCCTGCTTTGATGGCGTTGTCTAAACTGTGAAGCACTTCATTAAAATTATCTTTCCAGCTTTCATCAAGCTTGTAGTCTCTTACTCCAAAACGGTTTGTATCACGCTCTGGCCAGTGCAACTGATATAAATCAATATAATCTGTTTGTAACCTTCCCAACTCTAAATTAATAGCTTCTTTTATAGCATTTGGGCTAAAACCTGTTGTTCTGATATGTGCTGTGTAATCACCAGGTCCTGCTATTTTAGACGCTATAACAACTTTGTCTCTGTTCCCTGTTTTCTTTAACCAAGTACCAATAATCTTACTTGTTCTTCCGCTCATTTCAGCAGTTGCGGGAACTGGGTATAATTCGGCAGTATCAATAAAATTTATGCCTTGGTCTAGTGCATAATCAAGTTGCTCGTGGCCTTCTGCTTCGCTGTTTTGGTTTCCCCACGTCATGGAACCTAAACATATTTTACTGACTTTTATATTGGTATTTGGGAGTGTTGTGTATTTCATTAATTTATTTATTCATTTCCGCGAAGGCGGTAATCTTTTTAATTGGAATTTAATATTTAATTATGAATCCCTGCCTACGCAGGAATGACAAACTATTTTTTTAAGGAAGTGTAAAGATAAAAAACCTATGAGCGCTTTTTTAACTGAAAAGCTTAAATCTGTGTTAGAACCAATAAAAAAAAACCTCTAAAAGCTATTACTGCTTTTAGAGGGTTTTTATGCGTTAGGGATTGCAGTGGAAATCCTTTTTGGGCTTATCTATAAATTTGGTTTTAAAATGTTTTATAGTATATAGAAATCACTTGATGAGATACTGAAACAAGTTCAGCATAAAAAGATTGTAACGGAAAGCCCTCCCGATAGCTATCGGGATTGTGGTAACGCCCAAATACTTTTACTTATGCTACTCGTTTAACAACTTGGATAACTCATCTAGTTTTGGTGTTAAAATAACTTCTATACGTCTGTTTTTAGCTCTCCCTTCAGGCGTATCGTTTGTAGCAATCGGTGCAAATTCACCACGACCTGCTGCTGTTAAATTTTCTGCATTTATAGCGTTATTTTCTCTTAAAATATTTACTATGGCCGTAGCGCGTTTTGTTGACAAATCCCAGTTACCACTTAGGTTTCCACTACCTGCATAGGGTGCATTATCGGTATGCCCTTCAATTAAAACGGCAATATCTGGATTGTTACCAAGTACCGAACCTAATTGCTGAACGGCTCGTCGGCCTTCGCTGCCCACTGCCCAACTTCCTGAGTTGAATAACAACTTGTTTTCCATGGATACATAAACTTTTCCATCGCGCTGCTCTACGGTTAATCCTTTGCCTTCAAAATCGGTAAGTGCTTTTGAAATCGCATTTTTTAAGGCTCTCATTGCTGCGTCTTTTGATGCGATAACATTCTCTAATTCCGCTACACGATTTGAACGGTCTTCCAATTCTTTTTTAAGCTTTTCCAAACGTGCATTTTCTGCTGCTAATGCTTGTTCCTTGGCTTCCAATTGCGCTAACAATTCTCTGTTTTTTTGAGAATTGGCTGCTATTGCTGCTGAACTGTTTTTCTCTAATGCATCATAGGATGACTTTAAATTATCGTAATTCGCTTTTATAACGCTGTAATCTGCTTGTAATTTATCGCGTTCCGCAACAGCTTCATCATAAGCCGATTGCAGTTGTTTTAATTCGTTTTCTGCTGCGTTTTTAGCTTTTGAAAGCAAATCGTTTTCATCAGAAAGTTTTCTGTTTTCTTGTTTTAAGTTGGCATACTTTCCTTCGAGTTCTTTATAAACTTTTGGAGATACGCATGAGCTAAATAAAAAGATAGCTACTAATAAAAGTGACGTGTTTTTAATCATGTTAGGTTTGGTTTTATTGAAACTTAATTTTCTATTTCTAATAATATCGGACAGTGATCGCTGTGTACCGCTTCCGTGAGTATAACGGCTCTTTTTATGTTTTCTTGTAAAGGATTTGAAACCATGGCATAATCCAATCGCCATCCTTTGTTGTTTGCCCGTGCATTGGCACGGTAACTCCACCAGCTATATTGCTGTTTTTCAGGATTTAAGTGTCGGAATGAATCTATAAATCCGTTATCGATAAAATCTCCAATCCATTCGCGTTCAACAGGCAAAAAACCTGAAACGCCTTTCATTTTTGGGTTATGAATATCTATTTCTTCATGGCAAATATTATAATCACCACAAATAACTAGGTTTGGAATCGCCTTTTTTAGATCATCAATATAGCCTTGAAATAGATCCATATATTCCAATTTATGATTTAAACGTAAATCATTAGTTCCTGAAGGTAAATACAAACTCATTACTGAAACGCCATCCCCGCCTGCGGAACGGGCAGGAAAATCAGCACGAATATTACGCCCTTCAAAATCCATTGATTCTATTCCTGTACCGTATTCTACATGTTTAGGTTCTGCTTTGCTCAAAATGGCTACCCCGCTATACCCTTTTTTTTGTGCGCTAAACCAGTAACTATACTTATAGCCTGCTTCCTCAAACAAGCTTAAATCTAATTGCTCTTTCATGGCTTTAATTTCTTGCAAACAAACCACATCTGGGTTTGCAGCTTTTAACCAATCTATAAAACCTTTGTTTAGTGCTGCACGAATACCGTTTACATTATAGGATATAATTTTCATAATTCTAAGTTAAATTAGAAAGATCCTGACCTTCGTCAGGATTGATTTTGTTTCGCAATGGGAAACAAAATCAAATTTCAGCTAAAATAAATAATACATTACTTTTACACTACTGTTTTTTGTCACATTATATAAATGATGTTAACAAAATATTTCGTGCTATTAACAGTTTAAGTATTTAATGAAGTACATCATCACTTTTATAGTTTTCACAATTGGTTTCTACGGATTTGGGCAAGATTCGTCTTCCAACTATCGAACTATAAAAGTTGCAGTAAAAGATTCTATTCAAATTGATAGTGTAAGCATCAACTCCAGTTGGTTTTCAATTAAGAAAAACGACCATACTATTATTGATTCTACTTTCTATACCGTTGATTTTGGCAAAGCCATTTTAACCTTCAAAAAGCCCATTGAAACAGATTCTGTTATTATTGATTATTTGAAATTCCCTGAGTTTTTAACTAAAACATACAAACAACTTGATGAAAGTATTATAGTAGAAAATAATGCGAATGCTTCAAAACTATACCAGCTTTCTCAACCCAATACCAATAAAACATTTATTCCTTTTGATGGTTTAACTACTTCGGGCGGTATTTCGCGCGGGGTTACTGTTGGGAATAATCAAAACTCAGTTTTAAATAGTGAACTCGATTTACAAATTACAGGAAAGCTGAACGATAAAGTATCTTTACGTGCTTCTATTCAGGATGCCAATATTCCGTTGCAAGAAAGCGGGTATTCACAACGTTTGGATGAATTCGATCAGGTTTTTATAGAACTTTTTAGTTAAAAACTCAGGGAATTTCAAATAATCAATAATAAC
>CAXBID010000222.1:0-6480 GCA_963975495.1 uncultured Flavobacteriaceae bacterium
ATCATTCCTGCCGAACCTGAGTAATCAAATTGAATAGAATATAAATCTGATATTTTCAAAGCGTTAAATAAAAATTAAAACCAGCCTTAGTGCTGGTTTCTTTTATATATTTGGTTTTTAGCTAATCAAATCATGATGCAAAAAACTATACTTTGCTTTTTTATTGCCTTATTTTCTTTTTCGCTTGTACAAGCACAAAAACCCAAAACACCTTCATCTTCACAGATTTACGCATCCATCCAAAAACTCAATTTTTTAGGTTCGGTGTTATATGTCGCAGCACATCCTGATGATGAAAATACGAGGCTTATATCCTATATGTCAAATCACGTTAAAGCACGAACTGGCTATTTATCGTTAACACGTGGTGATGGCGGACAAAATCTTATTGGTCCAGAAATCAGAGAACTTTTAGGTGTTATTAGAACACAGGAATTATTGGCCGCCAGACGTATTGATGGTGGCGAACAATTATTTACCAGGGCAAACGATTTTGGCTACTCCAAACATCCTGATGAAACTTTAGCCATTTGGAATAAAGATGAAGTTTTAAGCGATGTTGTTTTAGCTATTAGAACTTTTAAACCAGATATCATTATTAACCGTTTTGACCACAGAACACCAGACTCAACGCACGGACACCATACAAGTTCTGCCATACTAAGTTTAGAGGCATTTGATTTGGCTAACGATAAATCGGTCTATTCAAATCAACTCAAACAAACAAGTACTTGGCAACCTAAACGGATATTTTTTAACACCTATAGTTGGAGAGATAATTCTGAAAAAGTAAACCAAGACAATCTCATAACTTTTGATATTGGTGTGTACTATCCGCTTAAAGGTTTATCAAACAATGAAGTGGCATCTTTAGCAAGTAGTCAACACCTATCCCAAGGTTTTGGTCGTTTGGCACAACGTGGCTCTCAAAAAGAACAAATTGAGTTTTTAAAAGGAGACCCTTTAAATGATAAGGAGAATGTTTTTGAAGGAATTGATACCTCATGGAATCGTGTTAAAGGTGGAAATGTGATTGGCGATATTTTATATAAAGTTGAGAAGAATTTTAATTTTAAAAACCCATCTGCACATATACCAGAATTACTTGAGGCTTACAAATTGCTTCAAAATATTGAAGACAAGCATTGGAAAACCCAAAAGACCAAAGAGTTAAAACATATTATTGAAATGTGTGCTGGTTTGTATTTAGAGGCTTCTGCCGAAACCAACTGGGCAACAGCAAATGAATTGGTCAAACTTAATCTTGAAGTTTTAAACAGAAGCGATCAAAACATCTTGTTAGAAAGTTTTGAAAATAACAGCGGGTTAAAAGTTTCAAAGCAAATCCAACTCGACACAAACACAAAATACAACTTTAAGGAAAACCTAATAATTGATAAAAACCAATTACCCACTACGCCTTATTGGCTTAATGAAAAAGGCACACTAGGCATGTACAAGGTTGAAGATATTAATTTAATTGGGTTGCCTGAAACACCTCGTCAATACCAAATAACATTTAACTTGTTAATTAACAATGTACCAATAGCGTTTACAAAAGAGGTTATTTACAGATATTCAAAACCTGATAAAGGCGAATTATACCGTCCGTTTGAAGTTATACCAGAAGCTTCAGCTAAAATTACTGAAAAGGTTATCATTTTAGATAACGATAAGCCTCGCGATATTTCTGTGGTTGTAAAAGCTGGACGCGATAATTTAGAAGGCTTTGTAGAAGTTTGCCACCCTAACGGCTGGAGTGTTTACCCTAAAAACCAAAAAATTAAGATTAAAAATAAAGGTGAGGAACAAACGTTAATTTTCACGGTAATTCCACCTAAAAAGCAGAGTGAGGGCTACATAAGCCCTATTGTACATATAGGCGATAAAGATTATACCAAAGAACTTATAGAAATTGAATATGACCATATTCCGTTTCAAACCGTTTTATTGCCCAGCGAAAGTAAAATTGTACGCTTAGATATTAAAAAGAAAGGCCAGAATATTGGCTACATACAAGGTGCAGGCGATGTGGTTCCTGAAAGTTTGCGACAAATAGGCTACGATGTAAGAATCATAACACCCGATGAAATTAATGGCGAAACTTTAAGCTTATTTGATGCAGTAGTAGTTGGAATCAGAGCTTATAAAGCTGTACCTCAATTAAAATTTAAACAGAAAGATTTATTAAAATATGTTGAAAATGGAGGAAATCTAATCGTTCAATATAATAAAACCGTAAGAATGGGTGGTGTAAATCCTCAAGCTCCTTATAATTTAAAGGTTTCTTATGATAGAGTTACTGAGGAGAAAGCTGAAGTTCGTTTTTTAAACCCTGAGCATCCTATACTAAATTATCCAAATAAAATTACCCAGAAAGATTTTGAAGGCTGGACACAAGAACGCGGTTTGTATTTCCCAAATGAATGGGCAGATGAATTTACACCTATCCTATCCATGAATGACAAAGGTGAAACACCAAAAGATGGAAGTTTATTAGTCGCAAAACATGGTAAAGGTTATTATATCTATACAGGTTTAAGCTTTTTTAGGGAATTTCCGGAAGGCGTATCAGGAGCTTACCGTTTGTTTGCTAATATCCTTTCATTAGGGAAAGAAGACTTAAAACTTGAGGCCAAATTAAACGATTAATATGACTGAAAACGAACCGCCAAAACAGAAATGGTTAAAGCTATACTCAATCGTTTTAATAGCGAATGCTGTTTATTTTATCCTTTTTTACCTTATCACCAAAGCCCTTTAAAATGATACAAACATTAAGTTGGGTTGATTGGACAGTGCTAAGCGTTACATTAATAGCCATTGTTACTTACGGTACTTATCAAACACGTGGCAGTAAAAATGTTCAAGATTATTTAAAAGGCGGCAATACCTCAAAATGGTGGACCATCGGTTTATCCGTAATGGCTACACAAGCTAGTGCCATTACCTTTTTATCAACTCCGGGACAAGCGTTTAACGATGGTATGGGCTTTGTTCAGTTTTATTTTGGCTTGCCTATTGCCATGGTGGTTATTTGCATCGTTTTTATACCGTTATATCACCGCCTTAAGGTTTATACTGCCTATGAGTTTTTAGAAAACCGTTTCGATTTAAAAACCAGAACATTAGCTGCTATTTTGTTTTTAATCCAACGTGGTTTAGCAGCGGGAATTACCATATTTGCTCCTGCCATCATACTTTCGGTGGTTTTGGGTTGGGATTTATTAACCCTAAATATCATTATAGGTTTACTGGTTATTATTTATACCGTCTCTGGAGGAACTCGTGCCGTAAACGTAACGCAAAAGCATCAAATGGTCGTCATTTTTATCGGCATGTTGGTGGCCTTCTTTTTAATTGTCGATAAACTTCCACAGGATATAACCTTTACAAAAGCCCTAGAAATTGCTGGAGCCAGTGGTAAAATGGAAGTTTTAGATTTTTCTTTCAATTTAAATAATCGATACACATTTTGGAGCGGTATTATTGGTGGTACGTTTTTAATGTTATCTTATTTTGGCACAGACCAAAGTCAGGTACAACGTTATTTATCTGGTAAGTCGGTTAAAGAAATGCAATTGGGCTTAATTTTTAATGGTCTATTAAAAGTGCCGATGCAATTTTTTATTCTATTGGTTGGCGTAATGGTATTTGTTTTTTACCAGTTTAACGAAGCGCCCGTAAACTTTAACCCTACAGCTACTGAACTTGTTTTAAACTCTGAATACGCCGAAGATTTCAAAACCCTTCAAAAGGAACAAACCGATATATTTAACGACAAACAAAAAATCATTAAATCCTTTATAGATTCTGATAATAAAGACGCAGCAAAATACATCGCTATTGCCAACGAAGCCAATGATGAATTGCGTGAGGAAGCCAGGGATTTAATTGATAAAGCTTCAGAAAATCAAGATAAAAAAATTGAAAGTAACGATAAAGATTATGTGTTTATTCACTTTATTATAAACAATTTACCTCGAGGGCTCATCGGTTTACTTTTAGCGGTTATTTTAAGTGCTGCCATGTCTAGTACTGCTAGTGAATTAAATGCATTGGGATCAACAACAACCATGGACCTTTACATGCGAAACGTGGGAGATAAAACCGAAGAAGAAAAAGTTAAGGCCTCCAGATGGTTTACATTTATTTGGGGCATTCTGGCTATTGGTGTAGCTAGTGTTGCTAATCTTGCTGAAAACTTAATTCAGTTGGTTAACATTATCGGCTCCATTTTTTATGGGAATGTACTTGGTATATTTTTATTGGCTTTTTTCTTTAAATTTGTAAAAGGTAATGCCGTTTTTATTGCTGCTTTAATCACACAATTGATTGTTATCGGTTTGTTTTTCCTTAATGAGTACGAATACATAAACCTTCCTTTTTTATGGCTAAATTTTGTAGGCTGTGTTATAGTTATTACTATTGCATGTACCATTCAAGTATTTAACAGAAATGAAAAAACCATCAACACATAAAACCATAAACTGGGGCATTATTGGTCTTGGTAATATTGCAAACAAATTTGCTCAAGATGTATTAACTATTGAAGATGCCCATCTTTACGCCGTAGCTTCAAGATCTCAAGAAAATGCTGATGCTTTTGCTTCAAAATATAATGCAACTAAAGCCTACGGTAGTTATGACGATTTAGTTAAAGACCCAAACATTGATGCCGTTTATATTGCTACGCCACACGCATTACATAAACAAAACACTTTGCTTTGTTTAGAACACGGAATTGCTGTTTTATGTGAAAAGCCTTTTGCAATGGATGCAGATGAAGTGAACCAAATGATTGCAAAAGCCAAAGAAAGGAACGTACTGCTCATGGAAGCACTATGGACCTATTTTTTACCACATTATCAATTTTTGCTAAAAGCAATAAACAATAAAACCTACGGAGAAATAAAGAAATTGGAAGCTGATTTTGGTTTTTTTCGAGAGTTTGATAACAACTCCAGGCTTTTTAAAAAGTCGCTTGGTGGTGGTAGTTTATTAGACATTGGCATCTATCCTATTTTTGCTGCATTATCTACTTTGGGTGTTCCAAATAATATTAATGCTAGTGCTACTTTTTTTGATAATGGTGCCGATTCATCATGCGATATGACATTTAATTATAAAAACGGTGCTACAGCACAACTAAAAAGTACGCTTTTAGAAAAAACACCAACCGAAGCTATTTTTTATTGTGAAAAAGGAACCATTAAACTAAATGGCGGTTTTTTTATGCCTACAACCATAACTATTACTTCAAACGGAAAAGAAGACACTCTGGATTTTACAGATGAAACTAACGGTTACAAATATGAAATCCTTCATTTTAACGAGTTGATTCGTCAAGGCAAAACCGAAAGCGATATCATGACTTTTGAGTTTAGCCAACAACTTATAAAACTTTTAGATGACGTTCGACATCTTATAAATCTTAATTATTAAAACACAAAAAAGACTAGTACTTATTACTTTAAGTTAATTTTATTTGTCTATATGTAAAGTTTGTTTTACTTTTGTTTATCAATTATTTAAATCAACATGTGCTGAATTTATTTCAGTATTTTAAAACGAACAGTTATGCAAACAAATTATTTATTACCACACAAGTACAAAACCATTGGTTGGATACTCTTTATTATCGGCTTAATTGCTGGTATATTTTTATTTTTAAACGACTATGAATCTAGCGGTTTTACAGTTAATGTACTGTCAATTTACTATGAAGGCATTTTTGATAGTAAAAGCGGATTCTTTAAAATAGTTGACAATAACATTATTGATGAAATTGTAGCTATAATAATCATTATCGGCGGTTTGATTATTGGGTTCTCTAAAGAAAAAATTGAAGATGAGTTTATATATAAACTTAGAAAAGATTCTTTAGTTTGGGCTATAATATTTAATTATATTATTCTACTTTTTACAATTATTTTTATTTATGATATGGCATTTTTTCATATTCTAGTTTTAAATATGTTTACTCCACTAATATTCTTTATAACTCGATTTAACTTCCTAAAACTAAAATCTCAAAGTCATGAAGAATAACATAAAGGTACAACGTGCTATTCATGATTTAACACAGGCTGATTTAGCCGAAAAAATTGGTGTTAGCAGGCAGACTATTAACGCTATGGAAAAAAATAAATATGTGCCTTCCACAGTACTTTCGCTTAAAATTGCAAAACTATTTAAAACACCTGTTGAAGATATTTTCTTTCTGGAAGACAACGACTAAGAAAATATAACTGAAGTTAGCAAATACAGGCGTTAACGATTGAACGACATGTTTGAGCTCCCCGATCCCGCTATCGGGAGAGGGAGCGAGTAGTGAAATATTTATATTCACGAATTCAAAAATTTAAAATATAAACCAATGAGTAAAACGTGATCCTTGTGGTAACGCCCAAAAACAAAAATAATTTTTATGACTATCGGATAGTTTGCACATGAAGTCAACTTTTAAGTTTTGTAAAA
>CAXBID010000223.1:0-6441 GCA_963975495.1 uncultured Flavobacteriaceae bacterium
TCGCCATCATCAATAGGGTTATATTCGATAATATTAACCTTACATGGCACATATTTACAAAACGCGACAAAGGCATCAATATCTTTTTGACTATCATTAATACCTTTCCAAACTACATATTCGTAACTTATTTTACGTTCTGTTTTGGCATACCAATATTCTAAAGCTTCCCGTAAATCTTCTAAAGGAAAGGTCTCATTGAATGGCATAATAGACGTTCTAACTTCATCAATTGCTGAATGTAATGATACTGCTAAATTAAATTTAACATCATCATCTGCCATTTTTTTAATCATTTTTGGCACACCCGACGTAGATACTGTAATACGTTTTGGCGACATCCCTAAACCCTCTGGCGATGTGATTTTATCTATAGCTTTAATAACGTTATTGTAATTCATAAGTGGTTCTCCCATACCCATAAATACAATATTACTTAGTGGGCGATTATGATATAATCTACTTTCGTTATCAATAGCAACGACTTGATCATAAATTTCGTCGGGATTTAAATTTCGCATCCTTTTTAATCTTGCAGTAGCACAAAATTTACAATCTAAACTGCAACCTACCTGACTTGACACACAGGCTGTTGTTCTTGTTTTTGTGGGTATTAAAACAGACTCCACAATTAAACCATCGTGCAAACGTACCGCATTTTTTATTGTACCATCGTTGCTTCGCTGAATAGTATCCACTTGAATGTAGTTAATAACAAAATTATCTTCTAACATTTGACGCGTTTCCTTTGAAACATTTGTCATATCATCAAAACTATGCGCAGATTTTTTCCAAAGCCATTCGTAAACTTGATTGCCGCGAAAGGCCTTATCGCCTTCTTTCACAAAAAAGTCTCGAAGCTGCTCTTTAGTTAATGCACGTATGTCTTTTTTAACTGTTGCCATAAGTTTTGCAAAAATAGTGAAAAAAGCCTCCTTAATCCTTCAAAGATGGAAACTCTTCCCTTTATTAACTGAGTTTTATACAAGATTATCTAGAATAGGCTGAATGTTCTAATAAATAATTCTTTTCATTTCTTGCAAGGTTTTATTTTGGTCTTGTAGGTATTAAATTAAACAAAATACACCTACAAGGTTTTGAAAACCTTGCAGGATTTTAACAAATAATTTATAATTAAAAAGATTATCAATTAAACTTTAAAAACACCTCCCTAACCCTCCTCAAGGAGGGAATTGTCTCTATTGATTCTATGAACATTAATTGGAGTTGTGTATTGCATTAGGGATTGCAGCGGCATCCTTTATGGGAAGCTTTCTGAAATAAAACTATTTTTGAAGCTAGAAGTATATTGATAATTGAGATCCTGAAACAAGTTCAGGACTGCTTCGCAGAAAGATATAGCGAAACATTTATGTTCATGAATTCAAAAATTTAAAATAGAAATACATGAATAAAAGCCCGACCCTTGGGTAATGCCCAGATACTGAAATAAATTCAGCACAAGAAAAAAGCCTTGTAAAAACAAGGCTCTTAAAGTTTTATATGATTAACATGGCATCGCCATAGCTATAAAATTTGTACTTTTCCTTTATAGCTTCTTCATAAGCTTTTTTGATAAAATCGTGACCTGCAAATGCCGAAACCATCATTAATAATGTAGATTTTGGTGTATGGAAGTTTGTTATCATTGAGTTTGCAATACTAAACTCATAAGGTGGAAAAATAAATTTATTGGTCCATCCGTCTCTTTCATTTAATTTACCGCTTGTAGATACTGCACTTTCTACGGCGCGCATTGCAGTGGTACCTACAGCGCAAATCCTTCTTTTTTCCTTTAAGCCTCTATTAACTATTTCAACAGCTTTTTCGTCAATAGTCAGCTCTTCGCTATCCATTTTATGCTTAGATAAATCTTCAACCTCAACGGGGTTAAAAGTTCCTAAACCAACGTGAAGGGTTACTTCGGCGAAATTAATACCTTTAATTTCTAAACGTTTTAATAAGTGCTTGGAAAAGTGAAGTCCTGCTGTTGGGGCTGCTACAGCACCTTCATTTTTTGCATAAATGGTTTGGTAACGGTCTTGGTCTTCTGGTTGAACATCCCTTTTTATATATTTAGGAAGTGGTGTTTCTCCTAACTCATTGAGTTTTATACGAAATTCCCTATAGGATCCATCATATAAAAAACGTAATGTACGCCCTCTAGATGTTGTGTTATCTATAACCTCAGCTACTAACATATCATCATCCCCAAAATAAAGTTTGTTTCCAATTCTTATTTTACGAGCTGGATCTACTAAAACATCCCAAAGGCGTTGCTCTTCGTTTAATTCCCTTAATAAAAACACTTCAATTCTTGCACCTGTTTTTTCTTTATTGCCATATAATCTGGCGGGAAAGACTTTTGTGTTATTTAAAATTAAAACATCATCTTCTTTAAAATAATCGATAATGTCCTTAAACATTTTATGCTCAATGGTTTGTTCTTTTCTGTTCAAAACCATTAAACGAGATTCGTCTCTGTTTTCTGCTGGATATTCTGCTAATAATTCTTCTGGTAAATTGAAACCAAAGTGTGATAATTTCATTTGTACGTTTTTATTGTTTTTTCTGTCAAATGGTGCATTCAATATTATATTTCTGAGCTATAAAACAACTTCAGCTATTGAATGGTTCATTTAAAAATGTTTATGGGTTTATTTGTTAAGCTGTTTATAAATTAATATATGAAATTATAAACGGTTGCAAATATACAATCCTGAGATAGGCGTTGTCAAGTAAATACGTGATTATTATTTAGTTATTTGAAACCCTATAGATTTTAAATCGTCCCAAAAGGTTGGATACGACTTTGAAACCACATCTGCATCCTCAATAATTATTGGTGTTTTAAGTGCTAAAGGCGCAAAAGCCATGGCCATTCTATGGTCGTTGTAAGTGGCGACAGCCTCCCCTAGCCCCTCCGAAGTAGGGGAATTAGCTTCTTGTAAAAAAAGTGTATTTGATTTTAAATGTAAAGACTTGTCTGTAATTTCTACTTTACCTCCTAATTTTTCTATTTCAGTTTTTAAAGCTACAAGTCTGTCGGTTTCTTTGATTTTGAGTGTATGTAAACCTATTAAATCACATGTAATACCTAAAGCAAAACAAGTAACTGCAATGGTTTGTGCGATATCTGGTGCATTAACTAAGTTATAATCAAAACGTGTTGAAGCATTACTTTCCTTTTTTAGAGTTATTGAGTTCGCTTTAAAAGTACTGGTTACTCCAAAATGTTTGTAAATATTTACTAAATCTGAATCGCCCTGTAATGAGTTTTCTTTGTATGAAGATAAGGTGATTTCTGTCCCAACTTCGCTTATTGCTGCAATACTAAAGTAATAGGACGCCGAAGACCAATCAGACTCTACAACCAGAGTTTTTGGTTGATGGTTTTTGGTTGATGGTTTTACGGTAATTGTATTTCCATTAAATGATGTTTCTATACCTATTTCATTTAATAAACTTAATGTCATTTTAATGTAAGGCACAGAAGTAATTTCACCTTCTAAAGATAATTCCAAACCATTTTCTAGTTTCGAGGCAATTAACAATAATGCTGAAATATACTGACTACTTACATTTGCCTTTAATGACACTTTGCTTTTAGTAAGCTTCTTTCCTTTTATTTTTATTGGTGGATAACCCTGGTTTTCAATATAACTGATGTCCGCTCCCAAATCTTGAAGTGCCTCAACTAAAATTTTAATAGGGCGCTCTTTCATACGCTTAGACCCAGTGAGCATTATTTCTCTATCTTCTTGAATTGAAAAATAGGCCGTTAAAAATCGCATGGCTGTTCCTGCGTGATGGATATCAATAATATTTGATGAAGAATTCAGTGCTTTCTCCATAAGTACGCTATCATCAGAATTTGAAACATTTTCTAGTTTAAGCTTTGGATATAACGCCTGCAATAGCAATAACCGGTTAGATTCACTTTTTGAACCTGTTATAGTGATTTTAGATTGACGATTAACGATTTTAGATTTATGAAGTGTAAAATGCATACTCTATTAATTTCTATTTAAAGAAGTAGCAAATTTACTTTAATTTTTCGTTATTGTGGTGCCGATCATGGTCGCGTTTTGCTTTCTTGTCCATTCTTTTATCGAAAGCCTTTTGTAGATCAACTCCTGTTTGGTTTGCTAAACATAAAACCACAAATAATACATCGGCAAGTTCTTCGCCTAAATCTTTATCCTTATCGCTTTCTTTTTCGCTTTGTTCTCCATAGCGGCGTGCAATAATTCTAGCTACTTCCCCAACCTCTTCTGTAAGTTGCGCCATGTTAGTAAGTTCGTTAAAATACCGAACCCCGTGTTCGTTTATCCAATCGTCAACTATCTTTTGTGCGTTTTTAATATCCATTTATATTCTGGTTAAAACTATTTGTTCATTTTCTTTTTCTACTAATTGACTAAAATAGGCTTTTAACGCGTCATAATATAATGGTGTGATGACAGATTGATTCATCTCAGATTCTACAGAAAGTTGAATCATTTTATCGTTACCAGTGATGTTATATTTAAATAACCCTAAGTTATCAGGCATCATAAAGGCTTCTGGCTCAGGCAAACTTTCAATTTTATAGCCTTCTGGTAAGTTTACAATGACCCTGAAATTTACACCTGATGGATAACCAAAATCCACGGGATATTCACGTTTATCAAGTTTAAACGGATTTTCGTCTGTACTCAAGAAAAACATAGGAGAAAAATAGAGTTTATCTCCAATAATATCTGCTTGATTTTCTTTTACAAATTTATAAGATTCCTGAACAGGTTCTGATAAGTCGTATTCATTTTTGACAGTGTAATCTGAAATTTCTAAACCACCATATTTATTCTCTAGTTTTTCCAAAAAGTCATCTTCATCAACTCCAATGTATTCTTCTCTAAATGAAAGCGCTCTATGATTGGTTTTAATATTTCTGTAACTTCCCTCAATATCGCCATTTTCATTTAAACTCAACATCATTGAAATAATGTTTTCAGATTTCTCTTTTGGATACAAATCTATCAAGGTTGAACCACCTTGTTCTGCAATAATTCTACCTTGCCAATTTAAAGTTCTAAATGGCAATACATTAGGTACGCTATATTTATTTGTAGCATCTAAAAGAATACTTCCTTCTGGAAATTTAATGTAACTGACAACATAATTATAGCCTTCTCTTGTGGGAAATAACGGAATACCATTTTCTCTGGTACTCACTAAAACCGGGTAAGCCTTTAAACCAGCATAACGTAACATAGATGTTAACATTAAATTAATTTCTGCTGAATTACCAACACGGTCTTTAAATGCTTTTTTAACACCATCATTAGTGTATTTCCCATAATAACCATTCCATTTTACTTGCGATTTTACAAAATTAAAAATTAAAACTGCACGCTTCATCGGGTCTGAAATATTACTAATAATAGCATCTACTTCATCTTCATAATAACCTGTTTTATCTAATTGGTCTCCAAAATTTGAGCTATCGTAAATAGTTTTCACAACATCTTCCCAAGTAGTAGACACATACTCTATATTGGAGTTTGGAAACTTTGTAAAAGACAATTCATATTTCACCGATGACCTGTAATTATTAATATTATTTACATAAGGTTCTTCTTTTAAAGCAGGAATATTATTTAAATCGTAAGTTGTTACCTTTTTACTAAACTTAACGTCAGTATTATTATAGCTAGTTCTGTTACCAGCATCATTAAACCCATTACCACCAGATCTGAATTTTTCTGTAAATGTAATTTTATCACCTACAGATTCATTCTTAGGTATTACGCTCAAATAACCTTTAGTTGTTGCTTTAAAACTATAGTATTCTGGTGCTTCAAATTTTGCATAAAGTTTTTTTATCGGTATATCATGTTGAAAAACAAATTCATCAACGTTTGAAGCATAAGGAGACTGAATTCTATACTTATATTCAACAACACTCCCTACTTTAACATTTGGCATTGTAAACTTTGTTTGGTCAAAATACTCCGATTGCTCGGTTCTAAAAATACCGTCTTTTTTTAATTTGGTCTCTTCTATTTTTTTACCAATCAAATTATAAGTGTACCCTTTTATATTAGTTACTTCTTCCCTAGAGCTGCCACTTTTGTAGAGACTAACTTGTTGGGTAGCATAATTAAACCCTTCTTGATTGTAAATCTTGATACGTTCATGAATTTCTGTAATTAATCTAAAGCCTTGTCCCTGTGCATATTCAAAAAAACTTTTTCTATGCTTGTAAAGATAGGCCGCACTAGCTGATGAATCTAAAGGGTTATATTGCTCTTGTAATTCTTCTTTTGATACTTTTCCAAAATCATAGTTTTGAGCAAACGTATCCATGCTAAAGCAGAACACGAACAGTATTACTAAATTTCTCATTTATTATTATTTTTTGATTAATGCCACTTTTGAATTGTCTTGTTTTGAAAC
>CAXBID010000224.1:0-6313 GCA_963975495.1 uncultured Flavobacteriaceae bacterium
TTTTAACTCTAAACGAATTTCTTTTATTCCAGCTGGGTCGTTATCTTCTATATCTTTTAATAATGGGTTGGTTTGCAAAACTTCCTTTAATTCTAATTTCGCCGCTTTTAACTCGTCTATATTATTACTTAAAAGGGATACAGAAACAGGACTACCACCAAAATTACCACCAGAGCCAAAAATTAAACGTTCGGTACCAATTACCGGTCCAACCAATTCTCTTATTCTATTGGCTACTAATCTCGAATTTAAAGCATCGGGACGTTCCTCACCCGGTAACATGTTTATTTGCAATCTTGCACTTGAGGAACTGTTTAGAGTTAAAATGGTGTTTTCAAAAAGTTGTTTTCCTGTATCCTTTAAATATTCTTCAGATAATTCTTTATTGACTATATATGATTTTTGTTCAATCATAGAAATAATAGAATCCGTTGTTTTAACATTGGTACCGTTTGGCATATCCAATTCAATAGAAACCGTATCACTTGCAATAGACGGAAACAGCGTTACACCAATAATACCACCACCAATAGCACCAAAAGTGAGCACCAAAAGCGCTATAAAAATACCTAATGATAGCATTTTAAATTTTAAAACAAAACTTAAAACAGGTGTGTAAATCTTATCTCTTAAAAAAACCATAAACCTATCACCCATCTTATTGATAAAACGCATTTTAGCAAAAAATTGCTTCACTTTAGAAGGGTTTTCTTCTACAACTGGTTTTCTTAAAGCTTTGGAATGTGCTAAATGTGCAGGTAAAATAATTAGAGCTTCTATTAACGAAACTGATAATGTTAGTATTACTATAACCGAAACTTCACTGAAAAACTCACCTATTCTACTGTCTAAAAAGAGAAATAGTGAGAAGGCCAATAATGTTGTTACGATGGCTGAAACTACTGGTGGAATTACCTCCATAGTACCATCTACAGCTGCTTGAATGGGCGTTTTTCCTTTTTCGTAATGCTGATAAATATTTTCGGCAATTACAATACCATCATCTACCAAAATACCAATAACGATAATCATTCCAAAGAGTGATAACACATTTATGGTAACGTCAAATTGACCCGCAAAAATAAACATTCCCAAGAATGAAATGGGAAGTCCAAAGGCTACCCAAAATGCTAAGCGTGTATTAAGAAATAGCGATAGAAAAAGGAGTACCAAACCCATACCTATAATGGCATTCTCTGTTAATAGTTTAGTACGTTGGTTTAAGGTAATTGATAAATCCCTAACTACATCAAGTCTAACATTATTATGACTTTGATTATACCCTTCTATATACTCTTTTACTTTATCCGCAGAAGATATTAAATCTTCATTATTGGTGCTCGTAACCGTAATATTAACAGCCAATTGCTCATTAAAATAGGTAGCATTTGGGGTTTCAGAAAAACGATCTCGAATAATAGCTACATCTTTTAAACGCACTGTTTTGCCTGTATTTGTAGCTTTAATAATGATATTTGAAAGCTCATCACCATAATAAGAACGATTGTTAGCACGAATTAAATACTCTTCTGCATCCGTTTTTATATTTCCTCCTGTTACTAAAATATTTGATGTACTAACCGCTTGTGCAACATCAGCAAAACTAATATTATAGGCTAATAAATTCGCTTCGTTAACTGCAATTTCTATTTCTTCTTCAGGATACCCCGAAACTTCAATTTGCGAAATTCCATCTATAACGCGTAAATCGTTTTCAATCTGTCTTCCAATCTGTTTTAAGGTAGCTAGCGGAATATCTTTTCCGCTTAAAGCGAAAGAAATAGTTTGCCTCACTTCTTCTCGTTTTGCAACAATAAGCGGTTCCATACCTGTTGGGTAAGAAGGCACTCTATCTACCGCATTTTTAACTTCCAAAAGCATGAAATCGATATTCTCGCCTTTTTCGATTTCAACGGTTATGGTGCCGCTATTTTCCCGTGAGACAGATGTTACTCTATCCACGCCTTTTAGACCTTTAAGATTATCCTCAATTTTAAGAACAACACCTTCTTCTATTTCTTGTGGTGATGCTCCGGGATATGCAACGTTAATATTGATAATCTTAGAATCAACTAAAGGAAAGAAAGACGATTTAAGAGATAAGACTCCCAAAATACCAAACACAAAAAATGCTATTATAAAAACATTTACTGCAACATGATACCTAATAAAATAACTGATTAATTTTCTCATTATTTATCGGTCTTATTAGTCGAATCTTCAAAAGGTTTTACCAACATGCCTGCATACGCTCCCGGTACAGGTTTTTTAAGAATAATGGTGCCGTTTGGAATGCCTTTTAAAACCACTTTCGTGTCCGAAAAATAAACTGGCTTAGCATCTATAACGTCCAATAAACTATCACGAACAATGAATATTTGTTCGTTATCCAGCAATAAATTACGATCTACTTCAATAGCATTTTGTTCTTCTTTTGCGTCCAGATTGGCTTCTAAATACATGCCTTCTTTCAAGGCTTCATCCTTAACCTCTATATAAGCTGTGATAGTTTGTGTGGTGGGATCTATACTACCATTAACTCTAGACACAGTACCGTTATAAGTTTCCGTTCTCTCTAGGTTAGTTAAAACTACAGCTTCTCCAACTTTTAACAAACTCGCATACGATTTACTTAAAGCCACTTCCATTTCATAAATGGAAGGATCTATAAACTCGCCCAATTTTTGTCCACTTCTTATTAAGGATCCTTGTGTAACTAAAGCTTCTGTTAAAATTCCCGAGAATGGTGCGCTAATGGTATATTTAGATAAACGTTGCTCTAAATTTTTAACATTATAATAGCTTGAAACAATACCTCTACCTGTGATGAAATAATTTTCCTTTTCGGAAGTCATTTCAGGCAATTTTGGTGTTGTTTTACTTAAATCGAAACCATTAAGATAGGTTTGCCACTTTGGAAAAACTTCAGGAAAGTCCAGTCTTAAATCTGGCATAATTGCAGCAATGGCATTGTATAAATCACTTTTAGCCGATTGCACACTTGCATAATACTCTGAAGCATCCATTCTAATTAAGGATTGGCCCTTTTGATATTTTTGTCCAGGTTTAAATGGGGTATTTGAAGCTTTAAATATACCTTGAACCTCGGCATATAATTCTACTCGTTGTTTAGCAACCAAACTTCCATTTGCAGGAATTATAATTTTAACAGTGCCGTTTACAACCGTATCTGTAAATACTGTTTTAACAACTTTTTCTTTTACAGGTTTGGGCTTATTTTTATTGGCAATAATTTTTTTAGCTAATAGAAAAGAAAATACTATCAATAAAATTCCTATTATGGAAAGTATAATTTTACGCATACATGGTAGATATTAAGTACATAAGACTGCAAATCTATTACTAAGTTTTATGCTTAAACGTTAAGAAAAGCTTAAAAAACTAATTATCTAGTGCTTCTATTTCAATTTGGATAGTTTCCCATTTACCCATGAAAGTCTGTAAATCAGTCTTCATTTTTTGATAATTATTAAAGAAATTTGGCTTCTTAGTCACTTCTTCATAATTAATTTCCAATTGGGCATCAATGGCTTTTATATCGCGCTCCAATTGTCCAATTTTAGATTCTACATTACTCAACTTATTGTTTAAAGACTTTAGTTTTTTCTGTTCTTCGTAAGATTGCTGCTTATTTTCCTTAGGAAGTTCTTTTTTAACCACTGTTCGCTTTTCAACTTCGCGCAAACTCTCCACTTTTCGCTGATCTAAATAATAATCAATATCGCCCAAATATTCTTTTATCTTTTGGTCTTTAAACTCATAAACCAGATTCGTTAATCCTTGAAGAAAATCACGATCGTGTGATACCAAAATTAAAGTCCCTTCAAACTTTGAAAGCGCCTCTTTCAAAACGTTTTTAGATTTAATATCCAAGTGATTCGTTGGCTCGTCCATCACCAAAACATTAAATGGCTGCAACATCAATTTTGCTAAAGCTAAACGGTTTCGCTCTCCCCCGGAAAGCACTCTCACATATTTATCAACCTCATCACCTCTAAATAAAAACGAGCCTAAAATATCCCTAACCTTACTTCTATTAGTTTCGTTGGCAGCATCAATCATGGTATCTAAAACGGTTTTACTCCCATCTAAATATTCTGCTTGGTTTTGGGCAAAATATCCTATTTGCACATTATGCCCTAGTTTTAAATGCCCGTTGTATTTTATATCTCCAACAATAATTTTTGCGAGTGTAGATTTGCCTTGTCCGTTCTGCCCAACAAAGGCCGTTTTGCTATCACGCTCAATCAATAAATCAATATGCTGTAGCACGTGGTTATCACCGTAATTTTTAGCAATATCTTCTGCTTCAACAACTACTTTTCCTGGAATTACAGACACGGGGAAATGAAGCGTCATTACACTATTATCATCTTCATCAACTTCAATCCTATCAATTTTATCAAGCTTTTTCATTAGCGATTGCGCCATAGTAGCCTTTGATGCTTTAGCTCTAAATTTCTCAATAAGCTTTTCGGTTTGCTCAATTTGCTTTTGCTGATTTTTTTGAGACGCCAACTGTTGGGTTCTCAATTCTTCGCGAAGCACCAAATATTTTGTGTACGGTTTAGGATAATCGTAAATACGCCCTAATGAAATTTCAATAGTTCTATTCGTAACATTATCCAAAAACATTTTATCGTGCGATACAATCACCACAGCACCGGCATAATTTTTCAGAAACCCTTCCAACCAAATAATAGATTCAATATCCAAATGGTTTGTAGGCTCATCCAAAAGTAATATGTCATTATTTTGAAGAAGCAATTTTGCTAACTCAATACGCATACGCCAACCACCGGAAAAAGTATCCGTTAGTTTGGTAAAATCTTCTCGTTTAAAACCAAGTCCTTGCAGAATTTTTTCGGTATCGCCTTGGTAATTATAACCACCCACTATTTCATATTGATGCTGAAGCTCATTAATATCTACCATAAGTTGATGGTAGCCCTCGCTTTCATAATCGGTACGCTCAGCCATTTGGGTGTTAACGGCTTCCATTTTAGCTTCTAAGGCTTTAATTTCCGTAAAAGCTTCGTACGATTCATCCAAAACAGTTCTACCAAAAACAAAATCAATATCCTGCTTTAAAAACCCAATTTTGAGTTCTTTATCAGCAGCAATTTGACCTGTATCAGGTTCCATTTCCTTAGATAAAATTTTAAGCATGGTAGATTTACCTGCTCCGTTTTTACCGATAAGCCCAATTCTGTCGCCATTACCCAGCTTGAATGTAATATCTTCAAACAGGTATTCTCCTTGAAAAGAAATCGATAAATTATGAATGTTCATCATAGAAATGTAACTTTTATTACTTAGGCATTCGCATTTATAACGTATTTTTGTTCTAGATTCCCGCTTTCGCGAGAAAGACAATTTTAATAGAAATCTCGATTTATAATCGAGAAATCCTTTTTCTATCGCGGTTGCAAAAATACACAAATATTATCTTTAAAAAAGGAACAAAATTATATAGTATTTTAACTGGTTATTGTCCTAAATGCCATGAGGAATCTATGTTTAAAAACAAGAACCCCTACATCCTTTCTGAAGCTTTAAGCATGAACGAAACCTGCAGCAATTGTGGTACAAAATATAAAATGGAGCCTTCGTTTTTTTATGGCGCTATGTATATAAGTTATCCTGTTGGTATCGCTTTTGCCACGGCAGCTTTTGTTATTTCCTTTTTTGTTTTTAAAGCTAATATTAACATCATTTTTATCTCAATAGTTGCTACACTTGTTGTTTTTATGCCAGTTATTTTAAGGCTTTCAAGAAATATTTGGATCAACTTTTTTATGCATTACGATAAAAATTTGGCTAAAAAATAAGATTCTTTTTTATTGGGCGTTACCACAAGGGTCAGGCTTTCCGCTATATCTTTCTTGTGCTGAATTTGTTTCAGTTTCCATCAAGTGTTTTTCTATAAATTTAAAAATATGTTTCAAATCAAAATTATAGTTAAGCACAAAAAAGGATGCCGCTGCAATCCTTAACGCAGTAAAGTACTAAAATTAAACTTTAAGTTTCAATTTGTGTTTTTGTGTAGAATTGAATGATTTTATTTTTTATAACCACCTCGTCTTTAATTTAAAATCTGAGTTCGATTAATATTAAAAACACAAAAGCCTATTTTTCAATTACAAATTATATTTTTTATGTCCTGCAAGGTCTTGTTTTGACCATAAGAGGTATTGAAATTAAACAAAATAGACCTACAAGAGGTTTTCAAAACACTAGTGTTCGGAAGACAAGAAATATAAATTTTATAAAAAAACACTTGATGGAAACT
>CAXBID010000225.1:0-6303 GCA_963975495.1 uncultured Flavobacteriaceae bacterium
CCTATATAACTATAAATAAGCACCGCATTATTACTAACACTGATACTATAATTACCATCAAAATCTGTTGAGGCACCATTACTGGTTCCTTTTTCGATAATATTCACACCTGGCAATTCCATCCCGTCTTCTCCAGAAATTACTTTTCCTGTAATGGTTTTTGATTGCGCATTTACTACGCTACCTAAAAGAAGAAAGACTCCTAATAAGCAACATTGAACAAATCTAGTTTTTTTGTTTGTTAACATACATTTAGTTTTTGAGTTAATTTAATAAACCAAAAAAATATCAAGCTTGAAGTAATTATTAAAATCACTAACAGCAATTGAATAATTTTTAATCATTGGTTTTTGTTTAGTTTCATTGTGTAAATTTAAAAACCTATTACGACATAAAAATCCAAAAATGGTTATACAAAAATCCAATTTGATCATTTTTAAGTAAAACCTGAAATTCTAAATAATTTATTTAGAGTCTTTGTTAATGGCTATATGGAGACATAAGTTCTTTTTTTAAAAATCATAATTTATCTCATATACATTCTTTTGTTTAATTAATATTGAATTTTATTATTAGTAGGTAAATTGGTTTACCAATTTGGTAAACCAAATATATGTTGATTTATTGGTAAAAAAAAAGAAATGAAAAAAAAAATTAAAATTAACTACACGTAGAACTAAACACTAGAAAAGAAATTATAATGTAAACCTATCTATATATTGCGTAGGAGTAACACCATATTTTTTTTGGAAACATTTACTGAAATACTTAGGGCTTCGGAAACCCACATTATAACCTATTTGAGAAATATTGATTTTATTTTGCTCTAGAAGTTGAGCAGCGGTTTTTAATCTAATTTCTTGTATAAAACCATTGGGCGTGTAATTTGTCCAGGCTTTAATTTTAGTGAATAACATGGTACGACTTATACCAAGTTCTGAACAAAAAAAAGGGATATCAAATTGTTCATTTGAAATATTGTTTTCAACTATTTCAAATGCTTTTTTCAATAATTCTTCATCTAAGGAAGACACTGTTATTTCGCTAGGCGTGAAATTATTTTCGTTAGAGAATTTGTGTTTTAATCGCTGGGTAGATTCCAACAAGTTTTTAATTCTCAACTTAAACTCTTTCAAATCAAAGGGTTTACTTATATAATCATCTGCGCCACTTTCCAATCCTTCAAACTTATAAACCAACGAGGTTCTTGAAGTTAATAATATAACCGGGATGTGGCTGGTTTTTAGATTTTCTTTTATGTTTGCACAAAGTTCGGTACCAACCATTTCTGGCATTATTACATCGCTTACAATTAAATCTGGCACATGTTTAATTGCCTTTTTCATAGCTACTTTACCATTTTCAGCTTCAAGAACATTATAATCTTTTTTTAGAAAATTCTTAATAAAAGACCGCAATGGCTTATTGTCCTCAACAATTAATACGGTGTGCTTTCCTTCTTGAAATAATAAATCGTTAATATCATCATCCTCAATGACATCTTCTTTTATACTTAGCTGCGACTCATATTGTGAAATATCATCACTTATCTTAAAATCCTTTAATATTTCATTTTCTGAAAGGTGCTCCTTTCCTAATGGAAGTGACACCGTGAAAATAACACCTTGTTCTTTTTTATTTAGAACTTTAATGCTGCCTTTGTGAAGCTTCACAATATTTTTGGCAATTGAAAGGCCAATGCCAGTGCCTTTATTATAATTCTCTTGGGGTTTATTGTGAATAGGGATTTCAAAAAAACGATCGAAAATCTTGTCAATATGTTCTTCAGCAATACCAACCCCTGTATCGCTTATTTCAATTAAAATGCTTTTTTCTGACTTTGAAACATTTACTGAGATTACACCTCCTTTTGGTGTATATCTAAAAGCATTTGAAATTAAATTATAAAATACCCGCTCTAATTTATAGCGGTCGTAATACACTAAAATTTCTTCATCAGATGTATTAAAACTATATGTATAATCACCATCTTTCGCAAATTCACTGAATGATAAAAATATTTCCTGTAAAAACTTAACAATATTTCCCTCTGCCGATTCTAAACTAAACTGATTGTTTTCCAGTTTCCTAAAATCCATCAACCTATTAATTAGGCGTAATAAATGATTTGCACTACTCTCAATAACCAATAATTTTTTATACATGGCATTACTACCATTATAATTGAAAAGTATTTGTTGTAAAGGTCCCGTAATTAATGTTAACGGCGTTCTAAATTCATGCGATATATTGGTAAAAAACTGTAACTTGGCTTGATTAATATCTTTATTTTTTTCACTCTCATTATGTTCCATCTCCAATTGATACCTTAATTTAGTTTTGGATTTCATCATTCCAACTAAACCATATATGCCCAAACCAATTAATAAGACATATAGCGCCATAGCCCAACCGCTACGCCATGGCGCAGGTTTTACAGTTATTTTTAAGGCCGTGGGTTTCTTGTTCCAAACCCCATCGTTATTAGCTCCTTTTACTTCAAATACATAATTTCCAGCGTTTTGAATGGTGTAATTTGCTTCTGTATTTGTTGTTGTTTTCCATTGATTATCTAATCCAACTAACCTGTAGGAATATTGATTGTTTGCTGAATTTATAAAATTTGGTATTGAAAAACTTATTGAAAAATTTGCCTTATCGTAACTTAATGTCACCTCTTTTGTATAGGTAATACTTTTTTTTAAAATATTTGAATTGCCGTTTATAATTACTGATTCGTTTTTTACCTTAAAATCTGTAAGTAAAACTTGTGGTGAATATTTATTTACTCTAATATTATTGGCATTAAAATAAGTAACTCCCTCAGGGCCTCCAAAATAAAGGTTGTTTGAGCCTAATTTTAAGCACACATTGTTGCTAAACTCATTACTGATTACACCATCGGTTTGATCGTAAACTGTAGCCGTTTTCTTTATAAAGCTATATTTTATGATACCTTGATTAGAACCTAACCATAAGTTTTTTTTCGAGTCTTCTAAAATAGAATGCACTGAGACCGTTTCTAATATACCTTCATTTAAATCTATTCTATCAAAACTAATCCCATTATAAAGAAAGAGCCCTTTTCCTTTTATTCCAACCCATACTCTAGCTTGACTATCTTCATATAATGATAAAATATCATCTCCAGAAAGCACTTCATTATTAAAAAAGAAATTTTGCATGGTGTACGACTTGAAATCAGAATCCATAGGTTTTATAAGATTCAACCCACTTTGTGTACCAACCCAAATCGCTTTATTTTTATCAACTAAAATAGAACGAACCCTACTATTGGATAAAAACCCAATACTATTATTTCCTATCCCTATTTCTTGAAATGTCTTTTTCTTACTATCATACCTAATTAACCCGTTACCAAAAGTCCCAATCCATAATATATTTTCTGCTCCTTTTTTTATATCATAAACCCCAGATTGCCGCAGTAATTTTTGTAAATCTTCATTTACTCTATCATTCTCAAACTTTTTAGTATTTATATTATACACTGATATTCCTTCAGTAAAAGTCCCAATCCAAAGTAACTCTTCGTCTGAAAGGTATAATGACTTTGTATTATCACTTTTTAATCCTTTGGAATTTTTAGTGTTTAAGTAACTGGTTTTTCCTGTTTTATTGTCAAGAATAGTAATGCCACCACCTTCAGTACCAAAATATAAGTTGTTGTGTTTATCAGATGCCATAGCCCCAATAGCATCATAACTTAAGGAACTTTTTCCAGAATTTTGATTAAGATTAGTGAAATTAATGTTAGAAATATCCCAAATACTAACGCCTTTATAATAGGCACCTATCCATACCGAACCATTTCTATCCGTATAAACAGACTTAATTTTATCGAGCTTAAATATTTCATTTGTTTGTTTAATTACTCCATTAGTGTCAATTATAATAATGCCACTATAAGTCCCTACCCATAATGAGCCTTTATTATCTATATCAATAGATCTAACATCATTGTTTGCTTTATCATCTTTTTCATTTATTAAAAATGAAATTATCTTTTCAGAAGTAGTATCGTATTTTAGTAATCCGCTATTTTTAGTTCCTACCCATACATTATTATTTGCATCTTCTCTAATACCCTGAACAAAAAGTGGTGCATCGTTTTTTGAAGTTTTAAAATGTTTAAAAGAATATACGCCTCCTTTTCTATCTATCAGTTTATTTAATCCATTTGCAGTACCAACCCAAATAGCACCACTTTTAGTTTCCATAATACTTAAAACATAATTATCCGATAAACTGGCTAAATCACTATCGGCATGATAAACGGTTGTATATTCATTCGTGTCTTTATTATAAATTGAAAGTCCATATGAAGTACCTACCCAAATTTCATTCTTAATTTCTTTAACACACCAAACGGTATTATTAGATAATGATGTTTTATTGTTTTCGTGAAAAAACCTTGTAAAGGTATTGCTAACTGGGTTATAACGGTTAAGACCATTATAGGTTCCCACCCAAATATTTCCTTTTTTATCCTCTTCAATAGATAAAATATCATTATTGCTTATTGATAAGGAATCTGTTGGGTTATTTTTAAAAATTGTGAAATTATGCCCATCATACTTATTCAACCCATCGCGAGTACCAAACCACATTTGACCTAAGTTATCTTGATGAATTGCAATTACAGAGCTTTGAGAAAGTCCTTTTATAGTAGCTATATTATTCAATCTATAATCAATAGATTGAGAATAAACACCTGTTTGAGTTAATAAAAGTAAGAATATAAGTAAAGCGCGATTCATAAAAACATATACCTATTTCTTAAGATTCTGATTAATTAAAATTTAAACTATATTAAGTGAAAGTAATAAATTAAAAAAAATTAAACGATGAAAAAAAGAATACATTTAGTTTAAGCGTTGCTTAAGTTGATACTCATATAATGATGGCACATTATTTAATGGTTGATTTATAAATTCTTGATACGAGTGAGGTTCGTAATCTATTTTAAAAGTATCATTTCCGTTTACACCAATAATGTAGGCATACGGCCCATCTTCAATACCATTTAAAACTAGTGGTTTTTCAGAATCTACCTTATGTAATACATGCACATTCAAGTTCCAAAACGTGCTGTATGCACCGTGGCTAGGTTTCCAATATCCTGCTCCTCCACCAGAAAATAGCGGATAACTATTATCAATTTTCGGACTGATGTGAACGGTAATATTGTCAAATAAATTTTGATGATTTGCACCAGAATGTTGATCTAATAACGGACTTGTAAACACTTCACAGTTTTGATATACATTTTTAGTTGAAAACGTATTGAAACTTAATGGATGCACTGCCTTATTATATACTTTTAAATTTTTAACCAATACATTATAAACACCCGCCATAGCAACCGTATAATGTGCCATATTACTGCCTTCTGTAACAATGTCTTCTATAGTAACATTGGCTATTTCTTCTGTTAAAACACCACTATCTGCGTTGTGTATTACCACATCTTTAACCCAGCTATTAAATACGCGTGTTAGGTTGATACCGTTATAGCCCGGTTCTACATGATGTGCAACTCTAGGAGCATTTGGAAAAGTGATTTTCAACTGTTCAATACCCACTTCTTCTAAATGTTTCCACTCTACTAATTGGGCATTATAGCTAGGTTTTATTGAAATGGTTAATGGTGATTTAATAGTCACTTTATTATTAACAATTTTTGTTATTTCTACTTGTTGCTTTACAATTGGCAAATCTGGAAATGCCCAATGATGCGAACCAACTTTTACCTTTGTGTTTTTATACAAATCCTGTATGATGCTCCCATTTTCCCCTTCAGTATTAAAAAGCTCAAGTTGTACAACATCTCCAACCTTTAGTCCATTTGAATTTGAAACCGTAATAACGTGTTCTCCCCTGTTTCCTTGTTGAACTTTTGCCAATACCTGTTTTGGTTGGTCGTATTTTTGCAAATATGACTTAACACGCTCTCCCGGAACTTGGGTCCAAATCATACCACCGGACCAGGCGAATTGAGAAAAAGGCAAATCTATATTATTCTCTTTTTGAATCTCTCTTTTATCAAATTTCAACAAATATTCCCTTAATTCGGTTAATGGCTCCGGATTTTCTAAATACATCATAGGTCTTGGGTAAAAAATTTCGGTACCATTTTCACCTACTCCCATACCTCTGAGTACAAAATGACTGCGTTCTATGTATAAAATTTCACTTAAAATTATTCTGCCAACTGGCAATTGTAGCACCACATTTCCTTTTACATTATTGTCTTCCTTTAATTTATATTCACAAACACTACCA
>CAXBID010000226.1:0-6297 GCA_963975495.1 uncultured Flavobacteriaceae bacterium
TTTATTCTGCGTAAATCTGCGATTCCGAAATTTCGGAATCGCAGATAACCGCTGATTTTTTTTTTACCATTATGGCAAAAAAAGAATATACAGACTTTTTTTAATAAATATAAAGTTTAAAAATTATGTAACAATAAAAAAGCCATCTTAATTGTACATAACAGCTTAATGTGTTAAATTCACTCCTGCTAATTTTAACGCATGATACAAGCAAAAAACATACATAAATATTACGGTGACTTACACGTTTTAAAAGGTGTTGACATTCATATTAAAAAAAGTGAAATTGTATCTATAGTTGGCGCTTCGGGTGCTGGAAAAACTACTTTATTGCAAATTTTAGGCACTTTAGATAGAGCGTCTACAAAGGCTGGCGTTGAGTTAAACATCAATAACTCAAATATCAGTTCATTAAACGATAAAGCCCTAGCAAAATTTAGGAACGAGCATATTGGTTTTATTTTTCAGTTTCACCAATTGCTACCTGAGTTTTCCGCTTTAGAAAATGTGTGTTTACCCGCTTTTATAAAAGGCACTAAAAAAATGGATGCTGAAAAGCGGGCTAAGGAATTGCTGGATTTTTTAGGATTATCACATCGATACAACCACAAACCCAGCGAACTTTCTGGTGGCGAACAACAGCGCGTTGCCGTTGCACGTGCCTTAATTAACAACCCAGATTTAATTTTTGCTGATGAACCTTCGGGAAATTTAGATAGTGAATCGGCAGAAAATTTACATAACTTATTTTTTAAACTTCGTGATGAATTTGGACAAACTTTTGTGATTGTAACACACAATGAAGAACTTGCCGATATGGCTGACAGAAAACTGACTATGGTTGATGGAAAGATAATTAATGATTAGCACCTCTTGAACAAAAAAGACCTCAAAGACTTTCTAGATACTAAAGTTGAGCAATACAACAACCCCAAGTTTATTGAAAGCGACCCGATACAAATTCCGCATCAATTCAATAGAAAGGAAGACATTGAAATTTCAGGTTTTTTAACTGCTACCATAGCTTGGGGAAACCGAAAAAGCATCATTAATAATGCTAATAAATTGATGGATTTGCTGGATAATGCGCCGTATGATTTTGTTTTAAACCATCAGGAAACAGATTTAGAAAAACTATTGCCTTTTGTACATAGAACCTTTAATGGTGATGATTGCATTCAATTTATAAAATCGCTTCAACACATTTATAACAACCATAATGGTTTAGAAGGTGTTTTTGCTGAATATGCTGAAAAGCATTCGATGCAAAAATCTATTTCAAAATTTAAAAGTACTTTTTTTGAAATTGAACATTTGCAACGCACACAAAAGCATGTGAGTGACCCTTTAAGAAATTCTGCTGCAAAACGTATTAACATGTTTTTACGTTGGATGGTTAGAAACGATAATACAGGTGTAGATTTTGGAATTTGGAAAAGCATAAACCCAAGCCAATTATCTTGTCCGCTTGATGTTCATTCTGGAAATGTAGCCAGAAAACTGGGTTTACTAAAGCGTAAACAAAACGATGCCAAAGCTTTGAACGAATTAGATACTAGTCTGAGAAAACTGGACCCAAATGATCCTGTAAAATATGATTTTGCTCTATTTGGTTTAGGTGTTTTTGAAGGGTTCTGAATTGCGCTAGGGATTGCAGAGGAAATCCTTTTTTGTGCATAACTACACCCTTCTTTTGAAACCTTATTTTAAAATATATACAAAACACGTGATGAGATACTGAAACAAGTTCAGTACAAGAAAGATTGGAACGGAAAGCCCGACCCTTTTTGGGTAGCGCCATAAAAAAACGATTGATAAACCTGTAGTTCATCAATCGTTAATCTTAAATCGTAACTCTAAAATAGAATTTAGCCTTTTAACCAAGCTTGACGTAGTGCCTTTTGAGCATCTGTAGCATCTGCTTTTTCCATAATACCTTGACCATTTGTGTACGTTTTGGTAGTTACTGTTTTTATCAGAATTTCTTCTCCATTTCTGTCCAACTTAACCTCGATATCTTGTCCTGGTTTCCACATAAATATTCCCTGTAATAATTGGTTTGCATTTTGAAGTGTCATATTTGTTCCGTCAACAGACTTTATAACATCATTTGGTAATGCACCTTGTTCTGTCCAAAAACTATTTTCTGCAACCATATCAGAGAAAAATATAGTGCCTTTTTGTGGGTCGCCACTTATAATTGGCATGCCATTCATTAAAATATAATTGGTTTCTACTTTTCCTTCAGCTATTTCTAAACCAACTTTAGCCAAAAAATCATTGTAATTAATTGGAATATCGCCGATAACATGGTCATCAAAAAATGCTCTTAATGATGGATAGGTCATAGCAACAATTTCATCAATTAATTTATCATCCTCAAACGGTTTGTTTTTTCCGTATTTGTTTGAAAGTTCTTTCATTAAAGATAGAATGCCCCTATTTCCATTACTTTCCTCGCGTATTAAAATGTCAATACACATACCTATTAATGCGCCTTTTTGGTACACGTTTAAATATTGATCTTTATATGGTGCTTTTAAAATATTTTCACTCATTATAGTGAAACTCATAGCATCGTTTAGTTGTTTAGATTGTTGGATTTTCTCCATAATCTTATTGTAAAAATCACTTTCCTCCACTAAACCTTGATCGACTTGAAATAGCGTTGCAAAATATTCGGTTACGCCTTCATACATCCATAAATGTTTCGAGAATGTTGGGTTGTTATAATCGAAATAATGAATATCTTCAGAATGCACACTCAACGGTGTTACAATATGAAAAAACTCATGCGAAACCACATCAATCATACTTTTCTCTAAAGCTTCTGCTGGCATGGCCTCAGGAAATACAACTACAGTAGATGTATTGTGCTCTAAAGCGCCAAAGCCTTTTGGTGAATCTTCTTTTCCTTCAGATAAATACAAATAAATATCATAACGTGATGTTGCATTGACATCACCCAAATAGTTTTTTTGAGCTTGCATCATTTCAAATACGGTTTCTTTAAGCGATGCTGCCGTATGAACTTGGTTTGGAGAATATACACTTAAAACAATTTTTATATCGCCCACCATAAATTCCTCAACATCTAAATTACCATACATCATTGGATTATCTGTAATATTAAAATATCTTGGTGCAAAATAACTTGTAGTGGTAGTTTTACCATCTTCACTGGTTTTTGAACTCACATTTTGTAATGCTGATGTTCGCACAAAATCTGATGGTGCTGAAATATCCAATTTATATTGATTGTTTTTTAACGAATCAAAATACCCTATAAAACCATGTAGGTTTAAAACGAAGTTTTCTGGTTCTATATTAGTTCCCGATGGCGAAAAAGGGGTGTCTTTCCCTATTCCGCCAGCAATCTCAATATCATAAGTATCATTAACTAAATACGTGATTTTATCTAATTGTTTAGCGTTGGCAATCGTCCAAGTATTATCGTCTGCTTTTACTACTGTCATTTCATTACCCTCGTAATCGATAGCTTTAAAAGCTTCAATATACTTTCCAAAATCGCTTACCGAATACGTGCCTTGAATAACTCTTGGCAAACGGTAAGTTACAGCATCAACAGTAAAACGGCCAGGGTTAATGGTAACTGGTGCTTTATCATCCTGTACATCAGATAAATTAATTGAAGTTTCAATAGGCAAACTTGTTGCTAAATCGTTAGTTGTAGTTTTGGTCGAATTACAACTCGCAAACAGAACGCCAGCTAATAATGCGGCATATATTTTTGAATTCATTTAATTGTTTTTTTTAAGTTTTTAAATTGACGTGCAAAATACCACTATGTTACACCCTATCTTCTTAAGGTTTTGTTAAATTCGCATTATGCAGAATCCTTTGGTAAGTATTTTAATTCCATTCAAAAATACAGCGTCTTTTTTAGATGAATGCATGAACTCCATTTTAAATCAGACCTATAAAAATTGGGAATTAATTATTGTGGACGATCATTCTTCTGATGGCAGTTATAGTATTGTAGATAGTTTTGCAGAAAATGATGCTAGAATAAAACTTTTTAAGAATTCTGGTAAGGGTATTATTGATGCTTTACGATTGGCTTTTTTAAAAAGTTCTGGCGACTTCATTACACGAATGGATAGTGATGATTTGATGCGTCCTGAAAAAATTGAAACGTTGGTTAATAATCTTATAAAACATGGGAAGCATCATGTTGCGGTTGGTTTAGTAAATTATTTTTCGGAAGAAGGCATTAAAAGTGGTTATAAAAGTTATGAAGTTTGGTTGAACACATTAACAAAAACAGGAACCAATTATACCGAAATTTATAAAGAATGCGTTATTCCTTCACCCTGTTGGATGGTTTACAGAGAGGATTTAATTGCTTGTGATGGGTTTAACCCTAATAGATATCCTGAAGATTACGATTTAGCATTTCGGTTTTACCAGCATAATTTTAAATGCATTCCTTGTGATACCGTTTTACACGATTGGCGCGATTACAATACACGCACTTCCAGAACACATGTGCATTATGCCGAAAATCATTTTATAGATTTAAAACTACATTACTTTTTAGAGTTGGATTATAATACAAGTAAAACACTCGTCCTTTGGGGTGCTGGCAATAAAGGAAAAAAAATAGCTAAAATGCTTATTGAAAAAGACATCGATTTTGAATGGATTTGTAATAATCCTAAAAAAATAGGTCGGGATATTTATGCTAAGATATTGCAGCCCTTTAGCTTTTTAAAACAAATTAAAAATTCTCAAAGCATTATTACAGTTGCTAATAAAATGGCTCAAAAGGAAATAAAAGGTTATTTGGATAATTTAAATTTACTGACGATTAAAGATTATGTGTTTTTTTGTTGAATCCTATCCCTAGCCCTTTGCTTAGGAAAGGGAACTCATTCTAAAATTTTAATTATTTTCCCTTATTGTGGTTTGGTTTCAGACCTGTCAGGTTTTTAAAACCTGACAGGTCTGATTTAGTTCATAACTATTTTCATTTTATTCAATTGTAAGTTAAAATGGAAAAAAATATGTAGCTTTGACAAATCTAAAAAGGAATGCAGTTTAAACACCCCGAACTTCTTTACGCTTTATTTTTACTTCTAATACCCATTATAGTTCATTTATTTCAATTACGTAAGTTTCAAAAAGTACCATTTACCAACGTCGCTTTTTTAAAAGAAGCTACATTACAAACGCGTAAAAGTTCGCAAATAAAAAAGTGGTTGATCCTTTTTACCAGGCTATTATTACTTGCAGCTATCGTATTTGCCTTTGCACAACCCTTTACCTCTAAAAACAACAGCTTTAAAACGGAAAAAGAAACAGTTATTTATTTAGATAATTCCTTTAGTATGCAAGCAAAAGGCAATCAGGGTAAATTATTAAAACGAGCCGTTCAAGATATCATTAGCAATGTGCCTGAAGATGAAATTGTATCTGTTGTTACCAATGATAACGTTTTTAAAAACACCTCTATTAAAACCATAAAAAATGAATTGCTTCAACTTGGTTATTCATCAAATATTATAACCACTCAAGCGGCTTTGTTAAAAAGCAACACCCTTTTTAGCAAGCAAAAAAATAGTTTAAAAAACCTGATTTTTATTTCTGATTTTCAGGAAGATTACAGCGATTTACAAATCCAAAAAGATACGCTTACCAATTATCTTTTTGTGAAACTAAATCCTGTAAACACCAATAATATTTCTATTGACAGCACCTATATTTCTGAAAAAACGGCCACTAATGTTGAGTTAAAAGTCATTTTAAAAAACAATGGTTCGCCCATTGAAAACTTACCCGTTTCGCTATTTAATAATAACAATTTAATTGCTAAAACTTCGGTGACTATCGACAAAGAAGCCAGCACCACTTTTTCGCTACCAACAAACGACCTTATAAATGGCAAAATAGTTATTGAAGATGCTAATTTACAATTTGACAATACCTTGTATTTCAATATAAATAGCACAACAAAAGTAAACGTACTTGCTATTAATGCCAGTGATGATTCCTTTTTAAAACGTATTTATACTGAAGATGAATTTAATTATACTTCAACCATAGAAAATCAATTAAATTACAATCTTTTAGAGTCGCAAAACCTTATTATTTTAAATGAATTAAATACAATACCAAGTGCGCTTACTGTTGCCTTAAATCAATTTACAGAACAAGGAGGCGTTATTATTGTTATTCCTTCAAAAAGCATTATTCAATCATCATATAATGACCTTTTATTGAATTACAAATCAACATTTAAGGGCTTTGTTGACACCCAAAAACGTGTGACAACCA